>JAFGQW010000384.1 GCA_016935485.1 Planctomycetota bacterium
ACGCCGGTCGGCGACCGGGTCGAGATCGAGAGTCTGCACCGCGTCTGGGAAGGCCGCCGCCGGCCGGGCGGCCGGTGCGTGCTCGGCTCGGTGAAATCCAATGTCGGCCATCTCCTTCCCGGCGCCGGCGCCGCCGGCGTGATGAAGGTCCTGCTCGCCCTCCGTCACCGAACGTTCCCCCCCACCGCGCACTTCGAGCGTCCGGCGGCGGGTCTCGACCCGGAGCGCGGTCCGTTCGAAGTGCTCGCGGAGCCGCGGCCCTGGGAGGAGCGCGACCCGGGCACGCCGCGGCGGGCGGCGGTGAGCGCGTTCGGTCTCGGCGGCATCAACGCGCATCTTCTGCTCGAGGAGTGGCGTGCGCCGGCGGCGGCGTGGATCGCCCCCGCGGCCCCGAAGCCTGCCGCCGTCCCGGTGGCCGTGGTCGGTCTGGCCGCTCGCTTCGGCCCGTGGGACGATGCGGCCGCACTCGAGGCGCGCGTGCTCGGCGACGCAGAGGAGCGGCCGCGCGCACGGCCGCGCGACTTCGGGCTGCTTTCCTGCGGCGCGGCCGGAACCGCGCTCGACGGCGTGCCCGGGGAAGGCTACTTCCTCGAGCGGCTCGTGCTCCCGCTGGATCGGTTCCGCGTGCCCCCGCGCGAGCTCGAGGAGACGCTGCCGCAGCAGCTGCTGATGCTCGCGGTGGCCGCCGACGCCGTCCGGGACGCGGATGTCGGCGATCACCTCGGGGAGCGCAGCGGCGTGTTCGTCGGCCTCGGGCTCGACCCGAACACGAACAACTTCCACCTGCGCTGGGCGCTCGAACAGGAGGCGCGCACCCGCCAGCCGGACGGCAAACCGGCGGCGGAGCTCCTCGCGGCGCTCCGCGATGCGGCCAGCCCGCCGCTCACCGCCAACCGCACCATGGGCGCGCTCGCGCCGATCGTGGCCAGCCGCATCGCGCGCCACTTCGGGATCACCGGGCCGAGCTTCGCGCTCGCCGCCGAGGAGGCTTCGGGGCTGAGGGCCGTGGAGCTCGGGGTGCGCGCGCTCGGGCGAGGCGAGCTCGATCTCGCGGTGGCGGGAGCGGTGGACCTCGCGGGCGATCTCAGGACCGTCGTCGGCGGAGGCTTCGGCGCGGCGGGTGACTGCCGGCCGCTGCAGGCGGGCTCCGCAGCGGCACTTGCCGGCGAGGGCGCAGGCGCCGTCGTGCTCAAACGGCTCGCGGATGCCCGGCGCGACGGCAACCGCATCTACGCGGTGATCACCGGGCTCGGCGTGGCAGGAGGCGCGCGCGCGATCGCGCGGGCGCTGGCCGAGGCGGGCGCGCGCCCCGACCGGATCGGCTACGTCGAGGCGCACGGAAGCGGCCGCGCCGACGAGGACCGTATCGAGGCCGAGGCGCTCGCGGCGGGCTACGGCGGGCCGCAAGGAAACCGCGGTCCCGCTCTCGGCTCGGCGAAGAGCGCGATCGGGCATGCCGGCGCAGCGGCGGGAATGGCCGGGCTGCTGCGCGCCTGCTTCTGCCTCAACCACCGGCTCCTGCCTCCGCTCGCGCCGGCGGAGAAGCTGCGGCCGGAGCTTCGCGAGGCCGGCCTGGAGAGCGCGCCGCATCCCCGCCCGTGGCTCCGCAACCGCATCGACGGCCCGCGGCGCGCAGCGGTGAACGCGATCGGAAGCGACGGGACGTGGGTGCACGTGGTGCTCGAGGAAGCGGCAGATCCAGCGCTGCCCGCGGTGCGCGCTCGGTCTCCGCTCGCGTGCAGCGAGGCGCTCTTCACGCTGCAGGCCGATTCGCCGGCCGAACTGGACGCCGCACTGGACGCGCTCGCCCGGCTCGCGGCCGGGTCCGCCGCGCAGCCGGTCCACCACCTGGCGCAGCGCTGGCGGGAGACCGGCACACCCGAGCGGCCGGGTGCGCGCGGCGTTGCGCTCGTCGCCCGGGATGCCGCAGAGCTGCGCGGGCTGATCGCCCGCGCGCGCGCGGCGATCGCTGCCGATCCCGATGGCCCTCTGCCGGGCGGCACGGAGTCGAACCGGAGCGCGAGCGACCGGATCTTCTATGCGCCCGCTCCGCTCGCCGGCCCCGACGCACTCGCGTTCCTCTATCCCGGCGCCGGCAACCACTACCCCGGCATGGGCGAAGGGCTCGGCGCGCACTTCCCGGACGTGCTCGCCCGCCAGGACCGGGCGAACGAGCGACTCCTCGCTCAGTTCGCGCCGGCGCGGGAGGCCGCCGCGCGCGGGACGGCGCATCTGGGGCGCAAGCGCAACGAGGCGCTGCTGGCGCAGGTGGCGCACGGCGCGCTGGTGACCGACGTGCTCGCTGCCGCCGGGGTGCGGCCGCGTGCGGCCGTGGGCTACAGCCTCGGGGAATCCGCCGCGCTGTTCGCGCTCGGCGCGTGGCGCGGCCGGGACGAGATGCTCCGCCGTCTCGAGAGCTCGCCGCTCTTCACGCGCGACCTCGGCGGCGAGTGCCGTGCGGCACGCGCCGTCTGGGGGCTCCGGCTCGACGAGCCGGTGGACTGGCTGTCGGGGGTGTTGGACCGCGGCGCCGGCGCCGTGCGCGAGGCTCTGGCGGGGCGCGAGCGGGTCTACCTCCAGGTGATCCACACGCCCGAGGAGTGTGTCGTCGGCGGCTATCGGCCCGAGGTGGAAGCGCTGGTTCGCGAACTTGGCTGCCGTTTCGTGCCCCAGGAGGGCGTGAGCACGGTGCACTGCCCGGTGCTCGCGCCGGTGGCCGAAGCCTACGAGACGCTGCACCGTCTGGAGGCGACGCCGCCGGAGGGAGTGCGGTTCTACAGCGGCGCCTGGTGCCGGAGCTACGCGGTCACGCGGGAGAGCGCGGCGGCCGCGATCCGCGCGCAGGCCGAACGGACGCTCGACTTCCCGGCGCTGATCGAGCGGGCCTGGGCCGACGGCGCCCGCATCTTCGTCGAGGTGGGCCCCGGCGCCTCCACGAGCCGCATGGTGCGCCGCATCCTCGCGGGACGCCCCCACCTCACGCGCGCGCTCGCCCCCGCGGGCGGCGACGAGATGGGCGGCTTGGTGCGCCTGCTCGCGGCGCTCGCCGCCGCGGGCGTGCGCATCGACGCGGGCGCGGTCCTCGGCCCGCCGGCGCCGCCCCTGCCGGCGCCGGCGAGCGGGCGGGTGCTCGAAGTCGATCTCGGCGGCCGGCCCTTCGCGCGGCCCGCACCGCCGCCGCCGTCCACGCTGGCCAGAGCTCCCGCAGCTCCTTCCGCGGCGCGGCCGTCGCCGGCACCGGCACCGGTCGCGACGCCGCCGCCCTCTGCCGGCGTTTCGCCGGCGCCCGGCGACGATCTCACCGCACTGCTGCACGCCTGCGGAGCGGCAGACCTCGCCATCGCGCGCGCGCACGAGGCGTATCTTTCCTTCGCGCGGGAGAGCGACCGACTGCTCGCCACCGCGCACGAGGCCGAGCAGATTCTGTGGCGGCTCCATGGCGGGGCCGTCCCGGCACGGGTCGGCGCCGCGCGCGAGCCGGTGCCGGCCGCTCCCGCCGCCGGCCGTGCGGATCCGGCGCCGGCGGCGCTGACGACCGGCGTGGCGTTCACGCGCGAGCAGTGCCTGGAGTTCGCGACCGGTGCGGTCGCGCGCGTGCTCGGGCCGCGCTTCGCCGAGGTCGACGCCTTCCCGAGCCGCGTGCGGCTGCCGGCCGAGCCGCTGATGCTGGTGGACCGCATCGTGGCGATCGAGGGCGAGGTGGGCTCGCTCGGGCGGGGGCGCATCGTGACCGAGCACGACGTGCGGGCGGACGGGTGGTACCTCGACGGCGGCGCGATGCCGGTCGGGCTCGCGATCGAGGCGGGACAGGCTGACCTCTTCCTGTCGGCCTACCTCGGGATCGACGCCGCCACGCGGGGGCTCGCGGTCTACCGCCTCCTCGATGCGGCGGTCACCTTCCACCGCGCACTGCCCCGCCCCGGCGAGGTGATCCGCTACGACATCGAGATCGAGCGCTTCTTCCGCCAGGGTCGGACGCATCTCTTCCGCTTCCGCTTCGACGGCACGGTGAACGGCGAGCCGCTGCTGAGCATGCGCGCCGGCGCCGCCGGGTTCTTCACCGCGGGCGAGCTGGCGGCGGGCCAGGGAATCGTCGCGGCCGAGCTGGAGCGGTTCGCGCCGCCCGCAACGAGCGGCATCGGTCCGCAACCGCTCGCGCCGGCGGCGCCGGCGTCCCTGGACCGCGCACGGCTCGAGGCGCTCAGGCGCGGGGAGCTCGGCGCGGCGTTCGGGCCGGCGTTCGGACCGCTCGCCGCACCGGCGCCGCTCACGATCCCCGCGGGACCGCTCGCCCTGCTCGACCGCGTGGTCGAGCTCCGGCACGACGGCGGGCGCTTCGGCCGCGGGTTCATCCGCGCCGAGCAGGATATTCACCCGGACGCCTGGTACCTGACCTGCCACTTCGCGGACGATCCGGTCATGCCGGGTACGCTGATGTACGAGTGTTCCCTCCAGGCGCTACGCGTGTTTGTGCTGAGTCTCGGCTGGGTGGCGGAGCGCGGCGCGGCGGCGTGGGAGCCGGTGCCCGGCGTGACGGCGCGGCTCAGGTGCCGCGGGCAGGTGGTGCCCGCGACCCGGGTCGCGGCCTACGAAGTGCACGTGAAGGAGCTCGGCGCCGGGCCGGAACCCTACGCGCTCGCGGACACGGTGATGTTCGCCGACGGCCGGCCGATCGTGCACATCACGGACATGAACCTGCGGCTTGCCGGCACCGACTGCGCGCGCCTTGCCGCGCGCTGGGCGGCGAGCACGCCGGCGGCAACGCCGGCGCACATTGAGCCGGCGCAACCCGAGGGTGCCGCTGCGGCATCCGGCGCACTGCCGGCGCCGGCCGAGCCGCCGCTGTTCGATCACGACCGCATCCTCGAGTTCGCGACCGGCCGGCCCTCCGCAGCGTTCGGCGAGCCCTACCGGCCCTTCGACGAGGGACGCTTTCTCGCGCGGCTGCCGGCCCCGCCGTTCAACTTCCTCCAGCGCATCCGGCGGGTCGAACGCGCGGCGGCCTGGCGGCTCGCCCCCGGCGCGGTCGCGGTGGCCGAGTACGACGTGCCGCCGGACGCCTGGTACTTCGCGGCCGACCGCCAGCCGCGAATGCCCTACGCGATCGTGCTCGAGACGGCGCTCCAGGCGTGCGGCTGGCTCGCGGCCTACCTCGGCTCGGCGCTGGTGAGCGACCGGGACCTCAGGTTCCGGAACCTCGGCGGCGAGGCGGTTCAGCACCGGGCCGTCGCACCCGAGGCCGGAAGGCTCACGACGACGGTCCACCTGGAGCGGGTCTCGCGGTCGGGGGGCCTGATCCTCCAGCACTACGGCTTCTCGGTGACCGGCGGCGGCCAGCCGATCTTCACGGGCGCCACCGACTTCGGCTTCTTCCCCGCCGAGGCGCTGGCGGCCCAGGCCGGCCTCCGGGACGCCGCGCCGTATCGACCGCCGGCGCCGGGGCGGAGCTTCGCCTACCCGGACGCGCCGCCGTTCCCCGAGCGGCGCCTGCGGATGGTGGACCGGATCGACTGCCTGCTCGCGGACGGCGGGCCCGCCGGGCTCGGGTTCGTGCGCGGTTCGGCGCGGGTCGACCCGGAGGCCTGGTACTTCCACGCGCATTTCCTCGGGGACCCCGTCTGGCCGGGCTCGCTGGGGCTGGAGGCGTTCCTCCAGCTCCTCAAGGCGGCCGCCGCGGAGCGCTGGAAGGTCCGGTCCGACAGCGTGTTCGAGTCGGCGGCACTTGGCGTGGCGCACCGCTGGGTGTATAGGGGGCAGGTCGTGCCCGGCGACGCCGAGGTGACCGTGGAGGCCGCGGTGACGCACGTCGACGAGGAAAGTCGCTTGATGCTGGCCTCCGGATCCCTGATGATCGACGGCCGCGCCATCTACCGCATCGACGACCTCGGCCTGCGCCTGGCCGCCGGCTCCTGACGGACCGCCATGAGATACTCGAGGGTCCACATCGAAGCCTTCGGCTACGAGCTCCCGCCCGTCGTGGTCACGTCGGCGGATCTCGAGGCCCGGCTGGAGCGGTTCTACCGCAAGCACAACCTGCCCGCGGGCCAGCTCCGCGTGCTCACCGGCATCGAGGAGCGACGCTGGTGGGAAGAGGGCTACACCGTCTCGGAGGGGGCGATCGCGGCGGCCCGCAAGGCACTCGCCCGCAGCCCCGTCGAGCCCGAGGACGTGGGCTGCCTGATCTACGCCGGGGTCTGCCGCGAGAACTTCGAGCCCGCCACCGCCTGCCGGGTGGCAGCCGGGCTCGGCATCAACCCCGGCGCGGCGGTCTACGATCTCACCAACGCGTGCCTCGGGGTAATGAACGGCATCACCGACATGGCCAACCGGATCGAGCTCGGCCAGATCCGAGCCGGCTTGATCGTCTCGTGCGAGAGCGCGCGCGAGATCGTCGACATCACGATCGGGCAGCTCAACGAGAACCCGAGCATGGAGACGTTCCGCCGCTCGCTGGCGACGCTCACGGGCGGCTCCGGCGCCGCCGCCGTGCTGCTCTCGGACGGCTCCTTCTCGCGCGCGCCCTACCGGCGGCTCGTGGGCGGGGTGACCCGCGCCGCGCCCGAGTTCCACGCGCTCTGCCGGTGGGGTCTCGAGCGGATCCTCCCCGCGTCGCTCGCCTCGCAGTTCACGCAGTTCATGAGCACCGACTCGATCAGCGTGCTCAAGTACGGCGTCGAGCTGGGGATTCGCACCTGGCGCACCTTCCTCGAGCGGCTCGGCTGGGCGCGCGACCAGATCGACAAGGTGATCTGCCACCAGGTGGGCGCCTGCCACCGTGACTCGATCCTGCGCGCGCTGGGCATTCCGGTCGAGAAGGACTTCTCCACGTTCGAGTACCTCGGCAACATCGGCACGGTCTCGCTGCCGCTGACCGCGGCACTTGCCGACGAGCGCGGCTTCCTCAACCGCGGCGACCGGGTCGGCTTTCTCGGCATCGGCAGCGGGCTCAACTGCCTCATGCTGGGCTGGGAGTGGTGAGGGATCTCTATCCGTTCGCCGGCCGCCGGCTGGACCGCCGCGGCCTCGCGCTCCACTACCTCGACGAGGGCGCGGGACCGCCGGTGGTGGCGGTCCACGGCAACCCCACGTGGTCGTTCTTCTTCCGGGACCTCGTGCTCGGCCTGCGCGACATCTGCCGCGTCGTGGTTCCCGATCACATCGGCTGCGGGCGCTCGGACAAGCCGCCGGACACCCGCTACCGCTACACGCTCGACTCGCGGGTCGACGATCTCGAGGCGCTGCTCGACCACCTCGGCCTCGTGCGCGACGTCACCCTGGTGCTCCACGACTGGGGCGGGCTGATCGGCATGGCCGTGGCTGCGCGGCGGCCGGAGCGGATCGCGCGCCTGGTGGTGCTCAACACGGCGGCCTTTCGCCGGCCGGCGGGCAAGCCCCTGCCGTGGTCGATCCGGGCCTGCCGCGTCCCGGGGCTCGGCCCGCTGCTCGTGCGCGGGCTGAACGCGTTCTGCCGCGGCGCGGCGCGCGCGTGCGTCGTCCGTCCGCTCGCGCCCGAGGTGCAGGCCGGCTACTTCGAGCCCTACGACACCCGGGCGCACCGGATCGCCGTGCTCCGCTTCGTGCAAGACATCCCGCTCCGTCCCGGGGACCCGGCGTGGGCGACGCTCTGCGAGGTCGAGAACGCGCTCGCGCGGTTCCGGACGGTGCCGGTGCTGGTCTGCTGGGGCGAGCGCGACTTCGTGTTCGACGGCGATTACCTCGCCGAATGGCGGCGCCGCTTCCCGGCGGCCGAGGTGCACCGCTTCCCGGCGGCCGGCCACTACGTGCTCGAGGACGCGGGCCCGGAGGTCCTGGCGCATGTGCGCCGCTTCGTGAGCGGCGGCGAAGGGAGCAGCGCGTGAGCCCGGACACCGACAACATCGCGGCGGCGCTGCCGGCCATGGCGCGGGCGCAGCCGGATGCGGCAGCCGTGGTGTTCGCGCGCGACGGCAGGACGTGGTCGTTCGCGGAGCTCGACGCGGAGAGCGACCGGCTGGCGCACGGGCTGGCGACGGAAGGCGTCGGGCGCGGCGTGCGGACGGTGCTGATGGTGCCGCCCGGCCCGGCCTTCTTCGCGCTCGCGTTCGCGCTCTTCAAGGTCGGGGCGGTCCCGGTGGTGGTCGACCCCGGCATGGGCACGCGCCGTCTCGGCCGATGCCTCGGCGAGGCCGAGCCGGAGGCGTTCGTCGGCATCGCGAAGGCGCACGTCGCGCGCGCGCTCCTCGGCTGGGCGCGCGGCTCGCTCCGGGTGCGCGTCGCGGTCGGCGGGTTGCGCCTGCCAGGCGCCCTGTCCTGGCGCGGGCTGCGTGCGCGGGGGGCGGGCGGCGGGCCATATCCGCCCGCGCTGGCGCGCGGGGCGGAGGCGGCGGCGATCCTGTTCACCAGCGGGAGCACGGGGCCGCCGAAGGGCGTGGTCTACACGCACGGCATCTTCGCCGCGCAGGTCGAGCTCCTCAGGCGCACCTACGGGATCCGGCCCGGCGAGGTGGATCTCGTGACGTTTCCGCTCTTCGCGCTCTTCGATCCCGCGCTCGGCATGACCGCGGTGGTGCCGGAGATGGACTTCACGCGGCCGGGCCGCGTCGTGCCCGCGCGCATCCTCGAGCCGATCCGCCGCTACCGCGTCACCAACCTGTTCGGCTCGCCCGCGCTGCTCGATCGAGTGAGCCGGCATGGCGCGGCGGCGGGCGCGCGGCTCGAGTCGCTCCGGCGCGTGATCTCGGCCGGGGCGCCGGTGTCGCCGAAGGTGCTCGCGCGCATGGCGGCGATGCTGCCCGAGGGGACCGAGGTGCACACGCCCTACGGGGCGACGGAGGCGCTCCCGGTGACGTCGATCGCGAGCCGGGAGATCCTCGGCGAGACCGCGGCGCGCGCGGTCGCGGGGGCCGGCGTGTGCGTGGGCCGGCCGGTCGCGGGCGTCGAGGTGGCGATCGTCCCGATCACGGACGAGGCCGTCGCGTGCTGGAACGAAGGGCTGCGCCTGCCGGCGGGCGAGATCGGCGAGATCGCGGTGCGCGGACCGGTGGTCACGCGCGCCTACTACAACCGGCCGGCGGAGACCCGCCTCGCGAAGATCCCGGATGCGCGCGGCGACGGCTTCTTCCACCGCATGGGCGACGTCGGCTACCGCGACGACAGCGGGCGCGTGTGGTTCTGCGGGCGCAAGGCCCATCGCGTGCGCACCGCGGCCGGAACGCTGTTCTCGGTGGCGTGCGAGGGCGTGTTCAACGCGCATCCGGCGGTGCGCCGCACGGCGCTCGTCGGGGTGGGCGCGGCGGGCGCGGCGCGTCCGGTGCTGTGCGTCGAGCTCGAGGCGGGCGTGCGGCGCCGCGAGCGCGGGCGCATCGAGGCGGAGCTGCTGGCGCTCGGCGCGGCGCAGCCCCGGACGGCGTCGATCCGGACCGTGAGATTCGTGCGGGCCTTCCCGGTGGATGTGCGCCACAACGCGAAGATCTCCCGGGAGCGGCTAGCCGCATGGGCGGCGCGGAGGCGGCGATGAAAGCACTGGTGACCGGCGGCGGCGGCTTCCTGGGCGGGGCGATCGTCCGCCGGCTCGCCGCCCGCGGGGACGAGGTGGCGAGCTTCTCGCGCCGGGAGCACCCGGAGCTGGAGCGGCTGGGCGTGGCGACGCACATCGGCAATCTGGCCGACTTCGCGGCGGTGGCGCGGGCGGTGGAAGGCGCCGAGGTGGTCTTTCACGTGGGCGCGCGCGCCGGCGTCTGGGGGCGCACGGCTGACTTTCACCGCACGAACGTCGTCGGAACCGAGAACGTGATCGCCGCCTGCCGGCGCCACGGCGTCAACAGGCTCGTGTACACCAGCTCGGCGAGCGTGGTCTTCGACGGGCGAGATCAGGAGGGGGCCGACGAATCGCTGCCCTATCCGCGGCGCTACCTGGCGGCGTACCCGCGCAGCAAGGCGCTCGCGGAGCAGCGCGTGCTGGCCGCCAGCGGAGCCGAGCTGGCGACGGTGGCGCTCCGGCCGCACCTGGTCTGGGGGCCGGGGGATAACCACCTCGTGCCGCGCGTCCTCGCGCGGAGCCGCGCCGGGAAGCTCCGGCGCTTTCGCGGGCCTTCGAGGCGCGTCGATGCCGTCTACGTGGAAAACGCCGCCGCCGCCCACCTGCTCGCTGCGGATCGGCTGGCGCCGGGATCCGCGGTGGCGGGCAAGGTCTACTTCATCGGCCAGGGCGAGCCGATCGAGGTCTGGGCGCTCATCGACCGGGTCCTGGCCGCAGGCGGCTTGCCGCCGGTCGCGCGCACGATCTCCCCGCGCGCGGCCTACCTGATGGGCGGGTTGCTCGAGGTGGTCTACAGGGGGCTCGGCCTCCGGGGCGAACCGCCCATGACGCGCTTCGTCGCCCGCCAGCTCGGCACATCGCAGTGGTTCGATCTGGCTGCCGCGCGCCGGGACCTCGGCTACGAGGCGGAAGTATCGCTTGACGAGGGGTTCGAGCGGCTGCAGGAGTACCTGGAGAGGCAGTAATGGGGTCAGACCCCCGGTACAGCATCGCTGGGGTCTGACGCCGTGCCGCTTCGGCACGGGGTCTGACCCCCGGTACCGAAAGGACGCAAACCGACATGCGCACCGTGATAGCCCTGCTTCTATCACTTGCCGCCCTGTGCGCGGGCTGCGGCGGGCGGCCGGCCGAGGGGCCGAGCAGCGCGAGTCCCGAGGCGCTGCTCGCGCGATTCGCGGATGCGATCGAGCGGCTCGACGGCGCGGCGCTCGCAGGCTGCCTCGACCCGGCATCGCCCGGCACCAAGCCGGTGGCGGCACTGCTGACGGCCGCCGCGAAGATGCTCGAGCGCCAGCGCGACTTCGATGCCGCGGTGCGCGCCCGGTTCGGGGCCGGGTCGATCGAACGGTTCACCGGCGGCCCCGAAGGCATGCCCGTGGAGCTGGTGCGGCGGCTCGAGACCCTGCGGCGCGACGCGCGGGTCGAGGTGGAGGGAACGACGGCCCGGGTGATGCCGGGCGGAGAGGACCCGGAGCTCCGTGCCGCCGAGCCGGCCCGGATGGTGCAGCGCGACGGGGTGTGGTTCTTCGAGGTGGCGCCGTATCTTCCGGACGACCCGAACCTCTGCGAGAGCGTCGAGTTCCTGCTGGGCAAGCTCGCCGACCGGTACGAAAAGGCGCGCGAGCTGGCCGGGAGCGCCGCCGACGAGAAGGCCTTCGCCACCGCACTGGCGGAACTGGATGCCGATCTGGAGAGGCGCACCCGGAGGGTCTTCGAGACGGTGGAACCCTTCCTCCGCCGCCACCGCTGAAAAACGCCCCAGGGGCGTTTTTTTCAGATAGGTGGGGGTTCGCGGAAAAAATGCCCCTGGGGCATTTTTCAGGTTCGCCGCGCTGGCGCGGTTTCCAGCGGCCAGTCCGGAGTGCGGTCAGCCTGCCAGCCTGCCGGTCCAGGATTGTGTAACGATCAGGTAACGCTCCCGAAGTGACGGGCGGTCCGACGAGGAAAATGCCCCTGGGGCGTTTTTTTCAGATAGGTGGGGGTTCGCGGAAAAAATGCCCCTGGGGCGTTTTTCGGCGCGGACCGGTCCCGCGCGCGTCGGCTGCTGGACTCTTGTCGGAAACACGACCTGTCGTTAGGATTGACAACACCTGGAACTTGTGTGCCCAGGGGAATGCGTGCGGCAAGTAAACTGGCCTTCTTGAGGAGGACCCCCATGTCAGCGAAGTCGCGTCACGTGCTTCTGTTGCTGGTGGTCGGGATGGCGCTGGTGGCGGTTGCACCCGCCTTGGCGCAGGACCATCGTGTCACCATGACGCCGGCCGAGACCCGTTGTCCGCCGAACATGACCAAGTGTCCGGCGTGGCAGACCTGGTGCCCGGCGGTCGAGACGAAGTGCCCGCCGGCACGGACGACCTGCCCGCCGAAGGAAACCTACTGCCCGGCAGAGGAGACGAAGTGCCCGGCGGTTGCCACCGCGTGCGTCCTGAAAGAGACGGTATGCCCGGCGGTCGAGACGAAGTGCCCGCCGGCACGGACGACCTGCCCGCCGCAGGAGACGTACTGCCCGATGGTGTCGACCACGTGCCCGGCGTGGACCACGAAGTGCCCGGCGGCGGAGACCAAGTGCCCGAGCGAATGGACCAAGTGCCCGGTGGTCGAGACCCGCTGTCCGGTGGTGGCGACGACCTGCCCGACGGGGACGACCTACTGCCCGAGCGCCGAGACCAAGTGCCCGGTGGTGTCGACCACCTGCCCGGCGTGGAGCACGAAGTGCCCGGCGGCGGAGACCAAGTGCCCACCGAGCTGCACCAAGTGCCCGGTGGTCGAGACCCGCTGCCCCACCGTCGAGACCAAGTGCCCGCCGGCCCGGACGACCTGCCCGAGCGGCGAGACTTACTGCCCGGTGGTCGAGACCACTTGCCCGCCGAGGGAGACCCGCTGCCCGGTCGGCGAGACCACGTGCCCGCCCGAGTTCACCAAGTGCCCGGTCGCTGAGACGAAGTGCCCGGTCCTCGAGACCAAGTGTCCCGGCGGCGAGACCTTCTGCCCGGTCGAGGCGACCAAGTGCCCGATCGAGTTCACGAAGTGCCCGGCCATCGAGACCCGCTGCCCGGAGACGGAAACCACCTGCCCGCCGAGCTACACCAAATGCCCGGTCGGCGAGACGAAGTGCCCGGTGGTCGAGACCAAGTGCCCGAGCGGCCACACCCGGTGCCCGGCCGAGCAGACCCGCTGCCCGGTCGTGAAGACGGAGTGCCCGACCGGCGAGACAATGTGCCCGGTGGTCGAGACGAAGTGCCCGCCCGCGCGGACCAAGTGCCCGGTGGCCGAGACGGTGTGCCCGCCGTCGGAGACCAAGTGCCCGGCCTGCGCGACCCGGTGCGGGCAGGAGGAGACGAAGTGCCCGACGGTGCGGACCAAGTGCCCGGCCTTCAGGACGTTCTGCCCGCCGGAGGCCACCTCGTGCCCGATGACGTTCACGAAGTGTCCGGCGCGACAGACCTACTGCCCGCCCGAGGCGACCAAGTGCCCGCCGATACGGACCCGGTGCCCGGAGTGCCCGTGAGCATGCCGTGAGCCGCTGAGATGAGGCGGCGTCCGGGACCGACGCGGGGCCCGGGCGCCGCGCTTCCCCCGAAATCCTCCGGAATCGCCTGAAGGGGGTTGACCGAACCGCCGGTCACCCCCTTTTCTTTGCGTCATGCACGAACCTGCTACCGACTCCCAGGAACCGCCTGTTCCAGCCGGCCCCGAGGAGGCGCATGCAGATCCCGCGTTCGCGCCGACCGGCGTGCCCGTCACCGCCACCGCCGCGGTGCTGTTCCTGCTCGCGGCGGCCTGGCTCGCCGCCGGCTCGACCGGCCTGCTCGCCCACCCCCTCCGGCACGCCCTGGTCTGGGTCGCGCTCGGCGGCGCGCTGATCACCGGCGCCGCCGGCCGGCACACCGGACCCGGCAGCCTCGTCGTGCTCGCCGTCGCTGCCGCCGTCGCGTGCGCGCTCGCCTCGGCCGCGAACGGCGCGGTCTGCGTGCTGGCAGCGGCCTTCACAGCCGCCGCGCTCGCCGCCTGCCGCCCCCCCACCGCCCGCACCCCGTTCCGCGCGGCCGCCATCGCCTTGCTCCTCTTCGGCGCCTACCGCCTGCTCTACTTGTCGGCGGCCTGGGTGTGGCTGGCGGCAAACGGGCTCGGCGCCGCCCTCGGCGACGTGGGAGGGGCGCTGGCGCGAGCGTCCCTCCGGACCGGAGCTACCTTCGCCGGAGTGGACGTGCTCGTGCTGGCGGTCGCGTTCCAGGTGGCGTGGATCGTGTGCGGCCCCGCCCCCCGGCTGCGCCGCGGCATCCTCGCGCCGGTGTTCCTGCTCGGCGCCCACCTCCTCTACCTGGTCCTGCTCGCCCGCGCCGCCGACCTCCACCACATGCTCGCGGCCGCGGCGAAGGCCGCCGGGCCGGACAGGCCTTCCGCCCTGGCCGAAGCGCTCGGTCCGGGCGTGCCGTGGAACGTCCCGGCCATCGCCTGCCTGCTGCAGCTCCTCGTCATCGGGCTCACGCTCCGCTGGACCCGGAGCGATGCAGCGGCTCCGGCTGCGTCTTCCCCGGCCGCAGCACGCCGAGCCCATCCGGTGCTCAAGCTCGCCGGCGTCGTCGGGCTCGGCGTCGCCATCCTGCTCGCGCTGACCACCACGCTCTCCAGACGCCCCCTCGCGCTCGAAGGCAAGAAGCTCGTCATCTACGAAAAGCTCTACGGCAACTTCGACCGCCCCACCTATGGCCACTACGGCCGCCTCTCGATCGGCATGTACGGGATGCTGGAGGTGTTCGTCAAGAGCCTCGGGGGCACACTCATGCGATCGAAGGACCTCGGCGAGGAGGACCTCGCGGATGCGGACGCGCTGCTGATCATCTACCCGAGCCGGCCGTGGGAGCCGGGCCAGCTCGAGCGCGTCGAGCAGTTCGTCCGCCGCGGCGGCGGCCTGCTGGTGGCGGGCGAGCACACCACTCGCATCACGCTCGCCGAGGCCGTGGCGAGCGAGCTCTTCGCGGCGCAGCGTGCGGAAAGCGGCGTCGATCTCCGCAAGGACTACGGCACCGAGCTTAGGGTGCGCGAGGCCGCCACGCAGGCCTGCTACGCGCTCACCCATGCGCCGGAGCACGAGATCGATCTGGCGGGCACGGCGGGCCCGGAAGGGACGCCGTGGCGCATCCGCACGACGCTCAGGCGCGCGGAAGTGGACGCACTGCGCGCCGCGCTGGACGAGCGCGCGAGCTACTTCAACCAGCTGCTCGCGCCCACCGCCATGTCTGTCCGCTTCGACTCGGCCACCTTCGCCATCGGCGGCTGGCTCCACTCCTACGAGGCGCTCTCACACCCGACGACGATCGGCATCCCCGACGACCGCAACCAGTTCGGCGCCGTGATCGGAGCCTCGGTCGAGGCGCGCCTCCCCGCGCGCCCGCTGCTCGTCGGCAAGTGGGGCTGGAACGACCCGGGCGAGGAAACCGCCGGCGAGGCGATGATGGGGAACGGCGCGTACGACGCGGACGACAAGCTCGGCGACATCGTGCTCGCCGCCGAGCAGCGGCTCGGCAAGGGCGTCGTGATCGCGTTCGGCGACACCTCGAGCTTCACCAATGGCATCACCATGGGCGCCCACGATTACACGGCCCGCCTGTTCGGCTACCTGGCGAACGGCGCGGGCGGGCCCGGCTCCGCCGGCCGCCAGCTGCTCGCGAGTCTGCTGACGCTGTTGCTGGTTGCCGCGCTCTGTCTCGCCCGCCCTGTCTGGCTGGCGGCGATCGCGCTCGTGCTCGGCCTGTCGCTCGCGGCGTCGGAGACCGCCTCCTACCGCGCCGGCGAGAGTCTGCCCGACGGCCGCCGCGTCGCGGGCAGCCAGCCGAACAACCTGGCCTACATCGACACCACGCACCTCGAGCGCGCGGTGGGCGAGTCGTGGCGCATGGAAGGCCTGATGGGCATTCGGCTCAACCTGATGCGAAGCGGCTTCCTGGTGCTCGATCTGAACGAGTTCACCGCGCGCCGCCTCGAGCGGGCCGGTCTGCTGCTGTGCGTCGCGCCCGCACGCGCGTTCACGCCCGCGGAGCGCGCCGCGGTCCGCTCGTTCGTGGCCGGCGGCGGCATCTTCATCTTGACGGCGAGCTACCCGGACGCGGAGCCCAGCCGGGAGCTGCTGGCCGACTTCGGCTTCGAGATCGGGCTTACCGATCCGCGCGATCCGCGCGAGCCCCTGCCCATGGGCCACTTCAAGTCGGACTACCTGAACCTGGGTGACTACGTGACGTTCGTCCGTTTCCACGAGGCCTGGCCGGTGGCGTGCCTCGCCGCGGACGCGCCGCCCGCCGGCTGGCGGCAGCGGGAGCGCATGGAAGAGCCGACCTTCCGGCGCACCGGCCACTGGTACGCCGGCAAGGTGCTGGCGGCTGCGGTCCCCTGGCTGCAGCCCACGACGGCCGCCCGCGTCGTCGCCAACGGGATCGGCGGCCATCCGGTCGTACTGCTGCGCGAGTTCGGGCACGGCAAGGTCGCAGTCGTCGGAGACACCGGCTTCGCGATGAACAAGAACCTCGAGATCGAGAGCGGCCAGCCCTTCGACGGCCTGCGCGAGAACCCGCACTTCTGGCGCTGGTTCCTGACCGTGCTCCGCGGCGAGGAGGAGTGGATCCCCCCGAGGCCCGTGCCCGAGTCGCACGAGGGAGGGAACTAGCCATGGCGCCGGCATGGGTCGGAGTGGCGTGCCTCGCGGCGAGCTGGCTGTTCGGGCTCTCCTACTACCATGGGGCCGAGCCGGCAGTCTGGGCGGTGCTCGTCACGGCGGGCACGCTGCTGCTGTCCCGGCGGCCCGTCCACGCTGGCCGGCCGCTCCCGGCGGCGATCGCCGCGCTCCTCGTCGTGCCGGCCCTCTGGCTCGCTCCCTGGCCCTGGAAGGCCGCGCCGCTGCTGGTCGTGGTCGGTCTCGCCGTGGGCGCGCTGCTGCCGCCGAGGCGCTGGGCGCAAGCCCTCGGACACGGCGCGTTCACCGCCGGTGTGGTGCTGCTGGTGCAGTCCCTCCTCGTCTTCCTGTACGAGTCCGTTACCG
The DNA here is from genome assembly GCA_016935485.1 of Planctomycetota bacterium. Classification (GTDB taxonomy): domain Bacteria; phylum Planctomycetota; class JAFGQW01; order JAFGQW01; family JAFGQW01; genus JAFGQW01. Next base: position 16,551 of record JAFGQW010000384.1, read on the forward strand.
CACGCCTGCCCATTGTCCCGGAGGCGCTCCGCGACCTCCTTGCGGCAACCGCACGCCTGGCGGGCATGGACGCCGCCGTCGACGGGCCGAACGTGGTGCTCTTCGCCATGCGCCGCTCCCAGCCGGTGGCGGCGACCTGGGGGCTCGTGGCCGATCCGGTCACGCTCGCGTTCCTGTGCGGCGGGTTCACGCTGATCGCGCTCGGCCGGGGCGGCGTCCGGGGCGCCGCCGGCGCGGCGCCGCTCCGTGCGGCGGTGGTGCTCCTCGCGCTGGTTCTCGTGTGGCTCCCGATCCGCGCGGTCCTTCTGCTCGGCATCCACCTCCACCGCGTCCTGCTCACCGACTACGATGCGCCGCTCGCCGTTGCGGCGCAGTTCTGGAACCCGATCTACCACGCCGTGCTGCTGCTCCCTCCGCTACTTGCGGCCGCGTTCCTGCTGCACCGGAGGCGGCCTGCGCCCGGTGCAGCCGTATCTGAAAAAAATGCCCCAGGGGCGTTTTTTTCAGATACGACGGTGGCGCGTGCGCGCGGCGTCTGGATCCTCGCCGCGCCGGCGCTCGTCGCCGTCGCGGCAGCGGCCCTCACGCTCGCCGTGGTCTGGCAGCCCTCGGGCGCACGCAAGCCCGGGCGCCTCCTGATCGACGAGCACCACTCCGAGCTCGACGACTGGACGCGCCGGCGCTGGCGGCAGAAGAACTTCGACACTACGAGCACCCTTCGCCCCTTCGACACCGAGTGGCACGGCCAGGACTCGGGCTACAACTACGCGACCCTCTGGGAGTACCTCTCGCGCTTCTACGACGTCGGCCGCCTCCGCGAGCCGATTCGCGCGGACCGGCTCGCCGACGTCGACGTGCTCGTGCTGAAGATCCCCTCGAAGGACTTCTCGCGGGACGAGATCGATGCCGCTGTCGACTTCGTCGCGCGGGGCGGCGGGCTCCTGCTGCTCGGCGAGCACACCAACATCTACGGCTCGGGCACGCACCTCAACCGCCTCGCCGAGCGACTCGGCTTCCGCTTCCGCTACGACTGCCTCTTCGGGATCGACGAGGTCTTCAAGGAGCGCTTCGCGCCGCCGCTCGTCCCGCATCCCGTGATCCAGGCGATGGGCCCGCTCGATTTCGCGACCTCCTGCTCCATCGATCCCGCAACGAGCTCCGGCCGCGCGGTCATTCGGAACACCGGGCTGAAGAACCTCGGGCCGAACTACTTCGCGAGCAACTTCTATCCGCAGCCCGTGGACGCGCCCGAGATGATCTACGGCTCGTTCGTGCAGCTGTGGGCGACGCATCACGGCCGGGGCCGCGTGCTGGCGTTCACCGACTCGACCATCTTCGCGAACTTCAGCCTCTTCGATCCGGGAAAGAGCGAGCTCTTTCTCGGCATGGTCGAGTGGCTCGGCCGCGAGGAGGCCGGTCACGGCAAGCGCTGGCGGGTGCTCCTCGCGCTGCTGCTTGGCGCGGCGGCGGTTCTGGGGGCCTGGTTCCGGCCGACCGCGGGCGTGCTCGGGCTCGGCGCGGCGCTGTTTGGCTGGGCGGCAGGCGCCGTGCTGGTCCAGCATCTCCACACGCGCTCGCTGCCGCTGCCCAAGGCGCGCCTGCCCCTGGTCCGGCTTGCCTTCGAGCGGTCGCTCACCCGCACGGGCCTTCCGACGGGCGGCTTCATCGGCGGGCACGACGACCACTTCGGCCTCTTCGAGCGCGCCGTGCAACGGTTGACCGAGATCCACCAGGGGCCCGACCGGCCCGGGCGCACCTGGACGACGTTCCGCGCCACGGGTGCCACGGCGCTGCGCGGAGACGGCGTCGTGGTGATCCTGCCGAGCGAGGAGCCGGATCCCGCGTTCCTCGCGGCGCTTGAACGCTACGTGCGCGAGGGCGGGAAGCTGCTCGTTCTCGACGCGCCGGAGAACGAGGAGTCGACGGCCTCGACGCTGCTCGCGCCGTTTCGCCTCGCGCTCGAGACTGCGCGTGGCGTGCGCGGCGAGGCGCCGCGCGCCGGCCCGGTGGAAGGCCCTCCGGGCTGGCCGGCGATCACGGTGCAGTCCACGCGGCTCGTCCGCGGCGGACGGCCCTTCGCGCGCGTCGGCGGCGAGCCCGCCGCGGCGGTGCTCCGCCACGGCCGCGGCACCGTGGCCGTCGTCGGCTTCGGCTCCCGTTTTGCCGACCGGAACCTGGGCGCGACCGACAACACGATCCCCGAGGAGCCCACGCTCCGGGTGTTCGGGTTCGCCTACGCTCTCCTGCGCGCTCTCGTCGACGACGCCTGGCCGGCGGAGTGAGGCTGCGCAATCAGGCCCGCGGTCCTGACGACTCCTCGTGCCCGATCCCGGTCAGCCGCTTGAGGTTTCCGGAAAGCACCAGCCGCTTCTTCTCGTCACCGATATCCAGCGCCAGGATCTTGTCCAGCTCTCTCTTCATGGTGCCGAACGGCACGTCGGAGCCGAATACAACCCGCGCGGCGCCGATCTCCTGGATGAAGTGGAAGATCGTATCCTGACTGGCCAGTGCGGTATCGAAGTGAACATTCTCGCGGCGCCTGAAGGCCTTCAGGAAATCCTCGGGCGTCCCGCCGAGCAGGCCCAGATGAGGGATGATCAGTTGCAGGCTGCTTGTCCTGGCGACGAAGGATTCCGTGAAGCGCAGCTCTTCCTCGAAAACAACCGGGAGACCCACCGACTCCGATCTCTCGATGAAACGGTCGAGGCGAGGATCTTCGAGAACCTGGTAGTTCGAGGCTGCATCCGGCACTCCCCTCACCCAATGCCACTTGCCGCCCTTGAAACACGTATCGGACGGGACCGGCCGAAGGTCGGCCGGGATGGTGTAATAGGGAACGAACCGGGTCTCCCTGCGGCATTCTGCAAGGAGCCTATCATGGATTCCTTCATCAGCGATGGCGGTGGAAGGGAAGGGAAAGACGACGATTCGATCGACCCCGCATTCATCGGCCTGGCGGAGGAGTTCCTCACTCGATACCGTCACTCCCATGGCCATCGAGGGCCCCCAGTGAGTGTGCGAGTCGATGATGTCGAAGTCGTTTCGAGCGCGCATGAAGCGTGGGCCTCCGTCACAAAGAATCGCAGCTCCGGAACGCTGCAGGGCTGGTATGTTATCGGATCAGGAGGAGCGAGGGAAGTCCGCCTGTCCTGACCGGGCTCCCGGAGAGCGGCGATTCGCGGCCCTGCAACGTTTCCCTGCGGTCAGTCGCGACACGCGAGAATCTGCGGAAACGGCGCGGTGAGGGGTTGCGCCGAGACCGCGCCGCGCTGCGCTTGAAGGGCTACCCTGGAGGCCGCGGCTTCGACCGCAGGGCTTCTTTCCCGACCACCACGCTGACGTGCACCGGTACCTCATCCAGGGTCAATGCCGAGGCATGGACCTGATCGCCCTCGCTAGCTCGATACTCTTTGCCTTCGCCAACGGCGGCAGCCGGGGCCCAGGCCATCGCGGCCGCTGTTCGCAGCAACTCCTCCACATCGGCGACCTCCGCCTGTCCAGGCTCCGCATCGCCTTCCAGCGCGTCGAGCACGCAGCCATTGAGCAGGCGCTCCCAGAGGTGGCGACACGTGGTGGCCTTGTCGAATACATCGATGGCGACGATCTTCTTGCCCACGGCGACGGCCAATCCGCAGGCTCCCTCGACGTACGGAAGTTCCGTGCGAAAATCGGCGATCTTCTCCGCCTGTGCCCCGAAGGTATCTGCCATCGCCCCGGTTGCGGAGGGTGTCCCGAGCGCCGACTGCTGGCGTGCCACTTCTTTCCAGACCTTGCCCTGGTCCGCGCGATGACCCCTCGCGGCCAGGGCAGACGCGCCGACAGACATCTTCAAGAGATAGCGCAGTTTGGGCGGTGCATGGCTCCCGCTGGCGCCGAATGCTCGCGACCGATATTGCCAGCGGCCTCGCTCGACGCAACTGACCGGGACCTTCGTGCGGGAGTGCGCGGCAATCAGCACCGACGTGTTCAGAATGCGGTCCTGCTTGGCGCCCACCAGCTGCTCGCCCTCCAGGAACAGCACGCGGAGATCGCCCTTGTTGTCGACGAGTAAGTCTGGCACCGATCCCGCCTCGGAGACTTCCTCCACCGACACGGCTCCGGAACCGATTGCGTCCTGGGCCAGGGTGTACTCGACCGGCTTGCTGAAACCGTTGAACAGCGGGAATACGGACACGCCCTGGTAGCGGAGGGGCGCACCAATCCGGACCTGGGGAAAACACGCGTACATGATGAGAACTCCTGGATTGAAGGAACTGCGTCACGTGGATGGGAGGCATCGCCAACGGCGGCGGCGTTGCCGGCGAGAATACTCCCTTCCGGTCCAACCGTCTCGATCGCCCGCGAGCGTCCTCCGGTTGCCGCCGCAATAAAGCAACGGAGGCGGTGCTGGAGCACACTGGACCGAACTGTTCTTTTCCAGCCTCAGGGTTGCGGGAACGGCTCACGGTGGGTCATCGCCATGCTCACCAATGAGCTACGGTCCATCCCCACAGAGAACAGCGTAGCATCGGGACGGGCATCGTGTCGAGGCGATCGAGGCGAGTCCACCGATTCTCGGCACGACTCCCCGCCCTGCGTCGCGAACCCGCCGCCTGCCCGAAGGAGAGCATACTGCTTTGAAGATTCGGTGCAAGAAGCCGTCAGGAATGGACGGAAGCCGACCGCCGGACGCAATACCGGGACTGCGCCGGCCTGCCGGGCACGCGCGCAACTGTTTGTCATGGAGTTGTTTGGATCAAGCCACCCGGTGAGGGCTCTTCCGAACATGCAGGACGCGAAGAAGAGGGGAGAGAGGCGGCGGGTGCAGGGGTGCGGGTGGCGCGGGCGAACGGCGCCCGCGGGTGCGGGTGCGGGTGTCGCGCGCGGAATGCGCGCGCTCGGGTGGCGCGGGCGAACGGCGCCCACGGGGTCGAGGGGTGGGGCGGCTCGGCGCCTTCTTCTCGAAGCCGAGAGCCCCACCCCTCGACCCCGCTTACTGGTGCGTGTGGGCAACGGCGTCAGCCCGCGTCCTTCTCTTCTACCTCCTCTTCTTTGTGGTCTTCGTGTCCGCTTCGTGCGCTTCGTGGTTGCCTTTCCTCTTCTCTTCGTGGTCGCCCTTCTGTTCCTCGAGGTAGACGGGCAGCACGCCCCCCTACTTCGCCTCGATCTCGGCGAGCAGGCGCGCGGCCGCGGCACGCACGTCGCCGAACCGCGCCTCCCACTTCGTCGAGAGCAGGTGATCCACGGCGGCGCGGGCGCCTTCCCGGTCGCCCGCCTTGAGCTGGGCGCGCGCCAGCCCGAACCAGCCGTCCGGCTCCTCCGCCCGGCACCGCACCACCTGGCGCCACTGCACGACCGCGTCCGCGAAGCGCTTCTGACTCGCGCGCCGGACGGCGAGCTGGCGATGGCTGTCGGCCTCGTTCGGCTTCATCTCCACCAGCGTCGTCCAGGCGCGCTCCGCGCCGTCGGCATCGCCTCGGTCGCCGAGCCGCCGCGCGAGCTCCCGGTAGAGCGCGAGGTTCATCGGCGCCATCCGGATCGAGGCAAACAGCGCCTCGGCGGCACCCTGCGCGTCGTCCGCCGCATCGAACGCCTTCACCAGGGCCTCGTGGATCGCGTCGTCCTCGGGCTCAAGCTCGCGCGCGATGGTGAGCTGCCGGATCGCTTCCTTCGTGTTGTGGCGATCGAGGTACACGAGCCCGAGCAGCTTCCGGATCACCGGCGCATCGAGCCCGCTCTCCGCCGCCTTCCGCTCGTAGCCGGCGACCCAGGCCTCGAGGTCGCCGATCCGCTCCAGCACGCGCCGGAGCGCCCGGAGCGCCCGGTTGCGGTTCTCGCTCGAAGGGCCCCACGCGACGACGGCCGCCGAAGCCGCGTCCACCGCCTGGTCGGACTTGCCGGTGGCCACGTACGCCTCGGCGAGCCAGCCGTAGTAGCTCGACAGCGTGCCGCTGCCGATGCCGCGGTTGCGGTGCGTGCGCTGGTGGAGCGGGATCAGCTCCTCGTAGAGGGCGATGGCCCGGTCGTGAAAGCCACACTGCCGCGCCGTGCCTGCGAGCTCCGCAAGCGCACTCTCGTGCCACTGCTCGAGCTTCTTCAGGCGCTGGACCGTCTCGTCCAGGAGCGCCCGCGCCGCCTCGTCCTGCGCGGTCTCGTGGAGCGCGCTCACCGCGAGCGTGCGGTACCCGAAGTGATCCGCGCGCGCCGCGCGGAGCGCCTCGAGGATTGGCAGCGACTCCTGGTAGCGCCGCTCCTCATGCAGCCAGACGACGAGCTGGTGGCGGCTATCCTCCCGGAGCACGCCGCGGCCTTCGGCCCCGAGCAGCACGCCGATCGCGCGGTCCCGCAGTCCGAGCCCGTCCCAGAGGTAGTTCGCGGCGTACAGCAGCCGCGCCGAGGAGTCGGGCTCGAGCTCGATCACCCGCGACGCGACGGCCGCGAACTCGTCACGCTTCGAGGCCCAGAAGTAGCGGTTGCCGTGCCAGTAGATCGACCGGTTCCAGGACTCGAGGCTCCGGAGATCCCGCTCGAGCTCCGCGAGCACGACGCGGAGAAGGCGCGGCTCGAGCTCGCCGAGCTCCCGCGCCTCGCTCCGCCACCGCGCGAGCATCGAGCCGTAGGCCCGCCAGCCCCCCTGCCCGGCACGCGCGAACCAGCGCGGCTCGCGATCCAGACTGTCGAGAACCAGGCGAATCCCCGCCGGCGGTCCACGAAGCTCCACGAGCTCGCCGGCGACGGCGCCGACCAGGCGGCTCGCATCCGTGTGCGCGAGCGTGAGTAGCTCCGGGAGCTTTTCGTTCGAGAAGCGGACCAGATCGTCACCGGCTGCACGCACCCCCGCCTTCCTCTCGGCCGCGCGGTGGAGCGCGCAGAAGATCGACACGGTGCTCGGCAGCCGCTCGGGGCTGTCCTTCCATATCGAGGCCTCGATGCGCTTTCGCGCCTCGCGGTAGAGCGCCTCGCCCGTGCCGAAGGACACCGCGCCTTCTCCATTCAGGGCGGTCACCCACACGCGGAAGAGACGCTCGCGGCACCAGTCGCGGTACGCCGGCAGGAGCTCGGTCGCGAGCTCCGTCTCGAGACAGGACTCGGCCGGGCTGAAGCGCTTGCGGTTCTCGAGCCAGCCGACGAGCAGTTCCACGCCGTCCCGGGCGGGATCCGGGAGGACACCGCCCTGGGCCTTGCGGTACTCCGCGAGCGTGGCGCTGAGTCCGTCGATCGCCGCGTCGAAGCGCTCGTGAGCCCACTCGGTCTGGAAGAGCAGCCGGCCGACGGCGAGCTGCTCCGCGGAACCGGCGGCCTCCGCGCGGTAGAGGTCCCGGAGCTGCCGCATCTGCTCGGCCGCGAACGCCGGCTGGCGGATCCGGCCCAGCGAGGCGAGGAAGTCGGCCATCAGTTGCCGTTCGCCGGGGAGCCACTCGCCCTTGCACGCGGCCCGCAGCGCCTCGAGCCCGCGCTCGGCGTGCGGGCCGGGCGCATTGAGCACGTCGGCGGCGCGCCGCTCGACGAGCGCCGTGAGCAGCAGGAGACCGCGGCGATCGAGGTCGGTCGTCACTTCGGCACTCCGCTCGCGGATGCGCGCGGCGAGCGTGTCGCACGTCGCCTCCTCGTGGACCTGGTTGATCACGCGTCCGACCTGCTCGAGGAATGGGTACACGGCGGCGGCGGAGTGGCCGGTCACGCCTTCCGCCAGGCATTCGAGCACCCGGAAGTCCTTCACGGCTCCGTAGAGCTGCTGGACCTGCCAGAGGTAGCGCGCGGGATGCCCCGCCTTCGTGAGCAGCGCCCGCAGCACGCGGAGCGCATCGGGATCCAGCTCTTCCGGCACGCCCCCCCCGCGGCGGGAGACCTGGCGGATCGCCGCGTAGAGTCGGTTCGACAGGACGTGCTCGGGGCTCACCCGATGGCGGGCCAGCAGCGCCGCCTCGCGCTGGCGGTCGTTGCCGACCACCAGCTGCCAGTTCGCAAGCGCCTCGTAGTCCTCCGCCTTCAGCTCGTCAGCCGCCGCCACCGCCTCGAACGCGGCGATCGCCGGCTCGAGCTTCCCGGTCTCGGCCAGCAGGTAGCCCAGCGCGATCCGCCAGCGGCTCTCCACCTTGGCCGGCACGATCCAGCTCTCCAGCACCTGCGCGAGCGCCTGGGGTCGATCGAGCGCGATCAGCAGCCGGTAGAGGTGGTAGCGCCAGTCGATCGGCCGCGGCTTCGGGCCGGCGGCCTCGGCCTTGTCCTTGTCCTTCCCGCTCGCAAGCGGCGCGGTGCGCTCGAGCTCCGTGAAGAGCTTCACGACCTCGTCCGCGAGCCCCTCCGGCGCGTTGCGGCGGGTGGCGCAGTAGGCGAGCACGCAGGCGCACCGCTCGCGCCGGATGGAATCCATCGCGTCCATCGAGTCCGCCGGCGTCGCGAAGAAGATCTCCCGCGCCTCGCCGTCGGTCGTCTTGAGGTCCGCGCCGAGCTTGCCGAGGCGGGCCCGCAGGCCGACGCGCTCGAGCTCGAACCACTCCGCGGCCCATTTCACCTCGTCGCGGGCCGTGGCCAGCCGAGCCGCGAGCCCGGCCAGCGCGGCGCGCCGTGCGTCGATTTCCCGCTTGCGGAGCTCCGCACGAGGGAGCTTCTCCCGGTCCTTCGCCTCGCCGAGCTCGTGCCGGTTGCGCATGGCGACGAGCGCGGCCACGACCTTGCGAACCGCGGCGGCGGCGGTCGCCCGCCGCTGCATCGGGGCGGCTCCGGTCGGCTCCAGCTTTCCGACCAGCGCGAGAATCTCGTTCTCGAGCTCGGGCGACCACGCGAACGAGAAGAGCCGCTCGAGGAGCTGACCTGTCGCAGCCGGCCGAGTGCGCTCGTCGGCGGCTGCAAGCCGCGCGCGCAGGAAGTCGGCGGCCTCGTCCTTCTCGCCGTGCTTGTCGAGAAGCTGGAGCACGCAGGAGGCGAGGACGTCCCGTTCGTATCGGTCGGCCGTGTTTGCCAGGCGCTTCTTCAGCCGATCCACGGTCCGGCGCCAGACGGCCGGGTCCACGTTATCCCGCCCCCACGGGAGGAAATCCAGGATCCGCGCGAGGCGAGCCAGCTCCGCCGTCTCGATGGTGCCTTCCGCCTCGAGGTCGGCGACTAGAGCCTTCTGGAGCTGTGCGTACGCATCGGTATGGCGGAAGCGCCGGTCCGAGAGGATCCGATCGGCGAGCGGCCAGACCTTGTCGTCCACCTTCAGCAGGCGCCGCGCGAGGTCGGCCAGCGGATCGAGCCACTTCTCCTCGATGCGGTTGGTGGAGAAGGTCCAGCCGCGCCCAAGGGACACCGAGATGGCCGCACCGAGCCGGGCGCGGAAGACCGGCGTGGTTGGCGACGGTATCGCCTCGCCGAGCCGTGCCGCGACCCAGGCATCCGCCGCCTCGAGCTCGTCCCGGATCAGCAATACGCTGAGAAAGCGCGTGTACGCGTCGTCGACCTCCGGCGCTGCCGCGACCCACTTCTCGAGATGAGCCGCGAGCTTCTTCACGTCGCGCCGTGCCCACAGCAGCGAGGTGAGCCGAAGGTAGAGCTCGTCGCGCTCCGACTCGAGCCAGGTCTTCTCGAGGCGGAGCTTCGCCTCGAGCATTTCCACCGCCGCTTCGTGCCGCCCGGTGGTCTCCAGCGCACCCACGTAGTCGCGCACGGCCCGGAGCTCGTCCGGTCGCGCGGCGGCGATCTTCGCGTAGATCGCCAGCGCCTCCGCGCGCCGTGCCAGGCTCGCCAGCAGCTCCGCCCGCAGGCGGTCATACAGCGTTTCACGCCACTCCCGATCCTCGGCCTGCCGCAGGAATGCCGGCCGGAGCGCCTCCAGCACCGCAAGCCTCTCCGTCGGGTGGAGCACGGTCCCGGATAGCTCGATCCCCTTGAGGGCGAGCGCGTCGGTGGCCGGACCGCTCGTGCCGGCGATCCCGGTCACAAGCTGCAGTAGGTGCGCCTTGAGCTCCTCCCCCTTGCGGCTCTGGGCCAGGAGCGTGGCGCGCAGCCAGGGCGCGCCGGGCTTTCCCTTCACCGCCTCCTCGGCCGCGGTCCACGCCTCCCAGGCCCGGTCCCACTGGTCCGAATCGGCGAAGTGCTGCGCGATCCCGTAGTGCTCGGCGAATCCGGCCTGGCGCTCGAAGACCGCCTGCTTGGCCGCCTCGAGATCGGGGGCACTCTTGCCGAGGAAGATCGCGTCCTCCTGCCCCGACACCGCGGCGGCAAGCGCGCCAGAGAAGGACTCGGCATCGAGCGCCTTCACGGCGAGCCGGTACCGGGCGACGGGCAGTCCCTTGCGGTCGAGCTCCTCGATGGAGGTCGCCCACCACTGGTCGCCGAGCTCGACGAAGTCGGCATACCGGGTCTGTGCGGCGACCTGTCCGTACTCGAGAGCCGTCTTCTCGAGGAGCACGCAGCGCTTGCGGTCGATGACCAGGCGAACGGCGGTCCGTCCCGGCGCCGGAGCGGTGAGCTCCACCGTGACCACCTCGCCGTCCGTCCCGACGATCTTCGCCGCATGGTCCATGTACTCCCTCCAGAGCTCGCCCATGGAATCGTCGCGGAGCGGGAACTGCCAGTCCGCCGCGTCCGTCGGTTCGGCTGGGCGCTTCCGACCAAGCCGCGCACCGGCCGCGAGCGCGCCGCGCTCGCCGCCAAAGACCCACTGCTGCGCGGGCTCGCGTCCGCGGCCACCCTCCTCGAGGAACCACCCGGCCTTCCCGTAGAGCCCGCGCGTTCGCTCGATGTCCGTGGACCGGCCGGTCAGTCCGTGAACCGGCCCGCCGGTCTGCGCGAGCTCGAGGCCGGTCGCGCGCGCGGCCAGGCGCGCGCGCCGGTCGAGCGATTTCACCAGCTCCAGCACCTCGGCCGGCCACTTCGGCAGCTCGGCCGGCTCCGCGGTGGGCTGCGGAGCGTCAGGGAGGTACGGGAACCGCGCGACCTCATGGAAAGTGACGAGCTTGCCCGCCTGGTCGACCATCTTCTCGGAAGCCGATCTCAGGCGACGGAAGTCACTGTACGCATCCCGGGAGATGTAGCCCTGCGCAGGTTCGGCCTCGCGGAGGGAGCGGCGGGCGCGCGCCATGGGCTCCGCGGCCTCCAGCTTCTCGAGGGATTTCTTGCTCTCGGCGACCTCGCCTTTGTCGAGCGCCTCCTCGTCGTCGAGCTCTTCTTCCGCGTCCAGCGCTTCTCCCGCCTCGAGCGGCTCCTCTCCTTCCTCCCGATCCAGCTTGTCGCCGCGGTGCGCCGCCGGCGGGGCGGCAGCGGAGGCCGGCTTGCCGAGCTTCGCTTCCTCGCGGCCGGACTTCCGGCCGAAGTAGTACGCCCCGCTCTCGTTGTCTCCCCACGTGGCGATGCCGCGCACCTCCTCGACGCCCACGGCCACGGTGGCCGGCACGAGCTCCTCGCCGAGCGTGGCGATCTCGCGGAGCATCTGCTTTCTGAGCTCCTGGCGCCAGGTGCGCGCGAGCTTCATCTGCTCGCGGAGCAGCGCCGTCGACGCGGCGTCGCGCCCCTCGGCGAAGAAGCGCTCGCCGTCGCGCATCTTCACCCGGCGCTCCACCCCGTAGCGCTCTCGATCCGCATCGCTCTCCAGCACCAGGAACGAGGTGAACGGCGTCATGATGCCGAACTCCTCGCTGAAGCGCACGACCTCCTCGCGCGCCGCGTGACTCCGCCCCTCCTCGAGCAGCGCGTCGATGTGGCGGCGCGCCCAGAGCCGCGGGACGAAGTCGTTCCCGGCCTCCTTCTCGTCGAGCACGACATCGGCGGTGAACCGGACCGGCTTCCCGTCCCGCGTGCCGCTGACGACGACCTTGCCGGTCTGACGGCCAGCCGCGGGAAGGAAGCGACCGAGGATCGTCTGCTGCGCCCCGGCGGGCAGGTTCGGCAGGACCGCCGGGTAGACGCGCGCCGTGCGGAGCCCCTCGAAGGAGACCTGGAGATCGCGGAGCGGCGGCCGCGCGATCTCCTTCAGCAGCGCGAACGCCGCGCCGGCCGGATCGTCGCCGACGCCGCGCACCGAGCCCCCGCCGATGCCGGCGATCGCCTCGAGCACGCCCTTCTCGAAGGTCGAGGAGACCGAGACCGCATGCGCGATCACGCCGGAGGGCTTCCCGAGCTCCCGCAGGCGCTTGGAGAGCGCCACCGGATCGGCGTCGTCCGTCGTGCCGATCCCGTCGCCCACATAGATCACGTGCGTGCCCGGCCCGGCACGCCCCAGCGCCTCGCGGAGCGCGAGATCCAGATCGGACCAGCCGAGCGAGCGGCGCGCCTCGAGCGCCTCGAGCGCCGCCTGCACGGCCTCCTCGGTGACCGCCGTCGCCTGTTCGACGAACCAGCGCACCTGCACGTCGGCCCCCATCAGGCGGAAGCGGTCCTCCCGGCCGAGCTGGCCGAGCAGCGCGCCGAGGAAGGCGGCCTGAGCCTCGCGGGCCGCCGGGTCCATGGAGCCGGACGTGTCGGCGACGATCAGCACGTCGAGCGCGCCGGCCTCGGGCACGAGGTCTCGCTGCCAGGTCCCTTCCCCCTCGGCGGGCGCCGCGAAGGCGAGCATGAAGTAGCCGTCCTCGGCGCGGCGGTGCGGCACGAACGAGAGCGGCTGGCTCCGATCGAGCTCGACGGCGAGCTCGAAGTCGCGGTCCGGCGAGAACTCCGCGGCGACGAACTCGGCCGAAGCGGCGTGGTCGGTCCTGCGGATCCGCACCTCGTGCGTCGCGGAGCGCACCTCGCGGATCGGCAGCGCCGAGCTCACGATCACGTCCAGGCGCAGCTCGCGGAGCGGCCGGCTCCGCAGCAGCTCGCTCCGGAGCGCGTAGCGGTAGCGGAGCGTCGCGCCCTCGAGCGGCAGGAACTGCGTGTAGCGGATGCGGATTCGCTTCTCGGCGTGCGGGAAGATCGGGTAGACTCGCGCCTTGAAGAGGTTCCCGCCCGACCACTCGAGCAGCCCCGGGTCCTTCTTCTGGCGGAGGATCTCCTCGTAGATGCGGCGCGCCTTCTCCTTCTCGACGATGTCGGCCTCGACCAGCTCGCCGCCGATCCACATCCCGAAGCCGCTGATGGAGGCGTCGGCGGGAAGCGGGAAATAGAAGACTCCCTCGAGGGTGGCCGGGGTCGCGTTCACGAAAGACTGCTCGATCGTGGTGCGCGCGATCTGGTCGCGGATCTCGGC
>JAFGQW010000385.1 GCA_016935485.1 Planctomycetota bacterium
AGAGCGAGCACGAGCACGAGCACGACGAGAGGGGTGCGCGTGCGGGTGTCGCGCGCGAAGGGCGCGCGCTCAGGTGGCGCGGGCGGGCGGCGTTTCTTCTTCTGGGTTGGCGTGAGGCGCGGGGGTGCGGGTGTCGCGCGCGAAGGGCGCGCGCTCAGGTGGCGCGGGCGGGCTGCGCCCGCGGGCGCCCGCGGGCGGGAGATCAGTTCTCGGGCAACTTCGCGCGGTTCTCGGTCAGCCACTTCTCCCACTTCTCGAGCGCCGGTCGGACCTTCTCCTCGTCCCACTCGTTCGGGTCGAAACCGAAGTCCTGGCTGGTGAGCTTCTTCAGCGCGTCGTGCGCGGCCTGGCGCACTTCCTCGGCCTCGTCCTCGAGCAGCCGGATCAGGCCCGCCACCGAATCGAGGGTCTTCACCTCCCTTGCGGCGACGATACCCACCACTTCCCGGCGGACGGTCACTTCCCGGTCCATCAGGAACGGCACGAGCTTCTTCATCTGGGCGGGCTTGCCGTACTGCCCGAGATAGCGCACGGCCAGGGTCAACGTGCTGGCGTCGTCGAGGTCCTCCAGGACCTGGAGCACCGCGGCCACGCCGAGGTCGCTCTTGACGGCGAGCAGGAACGCCAGTGCCTGCGCGCGGACGCGGGGCGCGTCCGTCCTCTCGAAGAGCTTCACGACCGAGCCGTCGGCGCGCTTCCAGCCCTGGCGCGCCAGCTGGTCCAGCACGATCTCCTGGATGTCGGGACTGGGGTCGTCGAGCCCCGCCATCAGGTCGCTGGAGAACTGCGAACCCAGCTTGCCGAGCTCGTTGAGCACGGTGAGGCGGACCTCCTCGCTCTCGTCCTTGAGCAGCGGCTGGATCGAGGGGATTGCCTCCGTGCCCTCGAGCTTCAGCAGGGCGAGCGCCGCATTGGCGCGCACGGCGCCCGCGGTGTGCCGGAGGCACTCGCGGATTGGCCGGAGCGCCGCCTGGGCGGCCTTCTCCAGGGGAGTGTCGGCGAGGGCCGCGAGGCGGACGAGCGCCTCCTTGCGGGCCTCGACGCCCCCGGTCTCGAGCGCCTGGATGTACTTCGCCACTTTGCCTTCGGGGCTGTCGTCCGCGGGTGCGCCCCGCAGCTCCTCGTCCGCCGGCAGCTCGGCCGGCACCGGCCGGGGGGCCGCCCGGTCCGTGCGGGCTTCGGGTCGCGTCTCCTTCTTCGGGGGCGGCGCGTCCCCGCACGCCCCGATCAGGAGCAGTCCTGCGGCAAGGAAGACGGGAAGCAACATCGTCTGGCTCGGCTTGCCCATGAGATCACCTCGCGTTCGAAAGGATGGAGGCGCGGACACCTCGAAACGGGTCTCGTCCGGTCCGGTCGCCGCCTGTTATACCGCCGCGCGGGCGCAAGCGGAAGCGTCGGCCCCGGCGCCAGCCTGCGGTGCGCTCGGCGCGAACCCCGCCTCCCGGGGCCGATCCACCCGCCCGACGGTGGCGCGCACCGTGGCCAGCATCTCGCCGATCTGGAACGGCTTGGCGAGCGCGACGGCTTGCGCCCGCCCGCGGAGCTCCCGGAAGTCCCGTGCTTCGGCGTCGCCGGTCGTGAGGATGAGACGGCGGGCCAGTGCGGGGCGGTGCGCGAGCAGGTGCTCGGCCACGGCGCGGCCGTGGAGATCCGGCATGTGGTAGTCCACGATGACGGCGTCGAACGCGTCCGTCTCGAGCAGGCGGATCGCTTCCTGACCGCTCGCGGTCGCCGTCACCCGGAAGCCCTCCTTGACGAGCACGCGCCGGAACAGGTTGAGGAGCCGCTCCTCGTCGTCCACCACCAGGATGCGGCGCCCGGCGTGTTCGCCGCTGACGCCCGGCAAGCGCGGCGCGTCGACGACCGCGGCATCCGGGGTCACCGGCCCGCGCGGCAGGTCGATGGCGAAGTGGGAGGCGCGGCCTCCGGCGTCGGTCCAGAACGAGGTGCGCCCCCCGTGCCCCCGGATCACGGCGAGCAGGATATCGCGGCCGAGGTGGTGTTCGTCGGCGGCTGCCGCGGTTCCGGCGAAGGGCTGCCACGGCGCGGCCGGGGGGTCCTGGCCTTGGTGGGTCACGGTGAACCGGATGCGGAGCATCCGCGCGACGCGTTCGGTGCGCACGCCGAGCCGGTAGTCGCGGCCGGCCGCGAGCGCGGACTCCACGTCGGTCAGCACATTCAGAAACGCCTGCTGCACCTGGACCGGGTCGAGCACGACCGGGCCGAGCTCCGGGTCCGGGGCGAAGTCGACCGCGAGCATGAGCCGGTTGAAGCGGTGGGCCTTGAGGAAGAGCGCCTGCTTGAGGAGCTGGTTGAGATCGGTCTGGCGCGGCTCGGAGGGCGGGCGGTGCGCGAAGGACTTGAGATCGTTGATCGCCTGGTTGCAGCGCTCGACCTCTTCGCCGATGGTCGTCAGGCAGCGCGCGACGCCGTCGTCGATGTCCTGGGTCTTGAGCAGCTGGGCATAGCCGGCGATCGTGGTGAGCGGGTTGGAGATGTAGTGGGCGACCTTGTCGACGAGCTCCTCCATCGCCTTGAGGCGCTCGCTCAGGATCAGGGCGGGCTGGGCGAGGCGCAGCCGCTTGAGCGACTTGCGGAGCTGGTCGCGGCGGCGCTTCAGCCGGGCCGCCAGGCGGCAGTTGTCCACGGCCGCCGACGTGGCATTCGCGATGATCTCGACGAGCCGGCGATCGTACTGGCCGAAGCTCCGCCGCGAGCCGGCGGCGCCGGCCTCGAGCGTGACCAGGAGCGCGCCGGCGACCCAGCCCGTCCACCGGATCGGGGCGGCGATGAGCGCCTGCACGCCGTCGGGCAACTCCGGGCCCGGCGGCGGGCCCGGCGGCCGCCGGCTCGACAGCAGCACCGATGCGTTGTGGGCCCGGACCCAGGCGCGGGCCATGCGCCACGCGGCCGCCGAGCTGGCGGCGTCGGCGATTCCCTCGCGGGCGAGGTGGGCGCGCAGCGAGGGCGGGCCCTCCTCGATCTCGGGCACGAGCCCGATCATGCAATGGTCGGCGCGGAGCGTTGTGAGGGTCTGCTCGGCGGCGTACTGGAGGATCCGCGCCTCGGTCTTGAGCGTGCCGACCCGCGTGGTGAAGGCGAGCGTGCTGCCCAGCGCGCCGTAGCGGTCCCGGAGACTTTCGCTCTGGATCTGGTGCTGAACGAACCGCCGCCGCAGCCGGAGCAGCGCGGCGCGCTTCTGGACGAAGTAGGCCAGGGTGAGCGCGATCAGCGCGGCCTGCCCGAAGAGCACGAACCGTTCCCAGGACGCGGGGGGCTGCGGCAGGGCCTGGTGAAGCAGGAAGAAGCCCGCCGTCAGCGCGGCGATGATGACGCAGCTCAGGCCCCAGAGCTGCCCGTCCCGCCGGTCCAGGTCCCGGAGCGCCGGCGGCAGGCTCACTGGTCCACGCATACGCGGTTTCTTCCCCGCTCCTTGGCGCTGTAGAGGGCCTTGTCGACGCGACCGAGGAACTCCTCGATCTTCTCGCCGCCGGGCTGCTTCAGCGTGGTAACGCCGACGGAGATCGTGAGCGTGCAGTCCGGGAAGATCTGCGTGATCTCCTTGCCGTAGTCCTCGATCGCGGCGCGCAGACGTTCGGCATAGACGATTGATCGCTCCAGCGGCGTGTCGGGCAGC
Source organism: Planctomycetota bacterium (assembly GCA_016935485.1). Taxonomy (GTDB): domain Bacteria; phylum Planctomycetota; class JAFGQW01; order JAFGQW01; family JAFGQW01; genus JAFGQW01. The sequence goes on from JAFGQW010000385.1 coordinate 3,638, forward strand.
AGCACCAGGAACTCCTCGCCACCGTAGCGCCCGATCACGTCGGACTTGCGGCTCGTGGCCTCGATCCGTTTGGCGACCTCCCGCAGCACGAAGTCGCCCGCCTGGTGGCCGTAGGTGTCGTTGAACAGCTTGAAGTGGTCGATGTCGATCATCACGATGCTGAGCGGGTTGTGGTCCTGCTCGGCGCGCTCGAGCTCCTGGCGGCACATCTGGATCGCGAACCGGCGATTGCTGACGGCGGTGAGCTCGTCCTTGTCGGCCAGCTCCTGCAGCTCCTTGGAGCGACTGATGAGCTGGCGGTTCTCGACGGCCATGCCGGCCTCGAGGCACACCAGACCGAGCGCCTCGACGTGTTCCGGCGTCGTCGGCCGGCCGCTCAAGAACGCGTCGACCAGGATCACGCCGTGGGCGCGCTCGTCCACCAGGATCGGCACCGCGATCACCTCGCTGACCCCGAGGAAATCGAGCACCTTGACATCGTGACCCTCCCGGGTGAGTCGGACCGGACGCTGCGTCGTGAGCGCGCGCGAGATGCCCTCCTCGTCGATGCCGAGCACGAAGCCGACCTTGCTGATGTCGACGGGAATCTCGGTCGAGTCGACGCGCCGGTGGCCGACGACCTCGTTGTTCGCCCGGTTGAGCCGGAAGTGGATCACCCGATCGAAGCCCAGCTTGTCGTGGATGCCCCGCATCATGGTGTTGAGGATCTTGTCCTCGCGCTCCAGGCGGCGGATCTCGCGGATGATCTCGTTGAGCGCGCTCAGCCCCTCGATCTGCTCCTCGAGCAGTTCCGCCTGGGTGCGGCCGGCGCGCTGCTGGGGCAGGTGTTCGCGGAACACGGCATTGAAGTCGTAGATGCCGCTGGTCTTCAAGTGGAAGATCTCGCCCACGGCGCGCAGCCGGCGATTCACCTCGTCCATGATGCCCTCGAGGCAGGACTGCAGCATGTTGATGATGTGCTTGGGCGGGGTGTTGTGGACCGGAATATGGCCGTTCTCGACGCTGCCCAGCCCCTGGCTCCACGCGATGAAGTCGGCGTAGGTGACGATCGCGGCGAGCTCGCTGCTCTTGCGGTCGATGCCGAGCGCCTGGGCCTCCTCGAGCGGGGTGTGGTGGTGGAGGATGGCGGCTTCCAGAGTGCCGGGCAGGTTCCAGTGCCGGGCCATCAGGCCGCCCACCTCGGCGTGGTGGGCGCCGAAGAGGCGGTGCTCGATCACCGGCACGGGATCCTCGTTCTTGCTCATGTCGCGGGCCACCACCCCGTAGGCTTCCGGGTCCTTCATCTCCAGCAGGATCTTCCCCATGTCGTGGAGCAGCCCGGCGAGGTAGGCCTCCTCCGGGATGTCGTAGCCGAGATGGTGGCTGATGGCCTCGGCGATCACCGCGGTCGTGAGCGCGTGCTGCCAGAAGAAGTACTTGTCGATCGTCTCCCGGCCCTCGGGCACGGGGTTCGTGCGGTAGCGATCCTCGCCGCGGATGATGGTGTCCACGGCGCGGGAGCCGAGCATGGCCAGCGCGTGCGACAGGGTGTTGATCTTGGCGCGCAGCCCGTAGAAGGGGCTGTTGACGATCTTCAAGATGCGCAGACTCAGCGCCTGGTCGGTCTGGATGATCCGGACCACCTCGCCGAAGTCGGCTCCGGCCTCGAGCGAGGACTCGAAGAGCCGGGAGCTGACGAGCGGCGAGATGGGCAGGCCGTCGTAGTTCGCCAGGAAGTCGTTCGAGGCGTGCGCAGACATCGTTTCGTGGGCACTCCCCGGTCGCGGCGGCACTCCGTCGCCTGCCGGGCCTCGGCGCGACGGAACGTCTCCAAGCTGTTGGGCCCGATCGCGGATCGCGATTCCGGTCGGCGGGCCGGGATCGCCGCGCGGACGGCAGGCCGGCCGGCGGCGGTCGCGGCGCTTCCCGCATCCCGCCGGAAGGACTTTCGGCATAACCGCGCGCGCGGTTGAACGATTCCCACAGGCGGCCGGGGGACGCGGTGCCTCCGGGCGGCGGGCGCCGGACGGGGGGCCGGCCGGGAGCGGCGCCTCCGGCCGGGATTCGTTGGACTTGCGCCGCGGATGTCGATAGAAGCTTGAACGCGCGCGGCCCGCGCGTCGCGCTCGTCGCCCGCGCGCCAGCGGGGTTCGCGCCGCGCGCCACGGTGCCGGCGCGGCGGGTTGTGGTCCAGCTTGGCGCGAAGGAAACCATGCGTCGCGACCTCGGCATCTTCCTGATCAGTGCGGCCATCCTGCTGCTGCAGATCGGTCTCACCAAGATCTTCAGCTTCATCCTCTGGTACCACTTCGGCTTCCTCGCCATCAGCTCGGCGCTGCTCGGATTCAGTGCCTCCGGCGTCTACCTCACGCTCTTTCCGGGCGTGCTCGGCCGCCGCCCCGGCCGCACGCTGGGGGGGCTCGCCCTGGTCGCGGCGGCGGTGACGGTGGCGGTCTTCTGGCTGCTGCTGCGCCTCCATTTCAACCCGCTGCACATCCTGCGCCACGTTCCCCCCGACCAGGTCCTGGTCGGCTGGGGGGAGCTCGCCCGGTTTGGTGGCTTCGTGGCGCTGCTCCTGGTGCCCTTCTTCTTCATGGGGCTCATCGTCGCCATCGCGATCGCGAGCGAGCCGGCGCGCGTCGGGCGCATCTACTTCGCGAACCTGCTCGGCTCCGGCGTGGGATGCCTGGTGAGCGTGCCGGTGCTCGACACGGTGGGGGGGGATACGGCCGTCCTTCTGTGCGCGGCGCTGGTGGCGCTCGGCGGCGCCGGCTTCCTTCGGCGCGGGGCGGCCGTGCCCGTCGTGGCCGCCATGCTGATCGCGGCCCTGGGCCTGGTGAACCCGGAGGGCTGGTTCCCGCTCGAGAGCCCCAAGGAGAAGCCGCTCGCGCAGGTGCCGCACACAGACCGCCTGGGCCACGCGTGGACGAGTCTCGCGCGCGTCGACTTCTACGAGATGCGCGGGGCGCGCAAGACCGACGGCCTCTGGGGGCTGAGCGTGCCGCCCGGCGTGGACCGCGAGGAGGTGGCGCGCCACCTCCCGCCGCGAAAAGGCATCGTCATCGACGCCTGGGCGATGACCAGCATCACGCGCCTGGAGGGGGAGCCGCGCGACCACCCTGCGCTGCGCTTCCTCGAGCACCTGCCGGCCACGCTGGTCTACCGGCTCCGGCCGGACGCCAGCCCGCGCGTCGTGGCGCTCGGCGCCGGCGGCGGGCTGGATATCCTCAGCGCCCTCTACTTCGGCGCCGCCCACGTCACCGGCGTGGAGATCAACAAGACGATCGTCCACGCCGTCCGGGAGCGCTTCGCGGAGTTTGCCGGCAACCTCTATGAGCGCCCGGACGTGACCGTCCGCATCGAGGAGGGCCGGCATTTCCTCGAGAAGTGCCCGGAGACGTTCGACATCGTCCAGGTCTCCGGCGTCGACACCTACAGCTCGACCCAGGCCGGCGCCTATACCCTGTCGGAGAACTTCCTCTACACGCGCGAGGCGTTCGCCTGCTACTTCCGGCGCCTCGAGGACGACGGGATCCTGACGCTGACGCGCTGGTACCTGCCGAGCCCGTGGTCCGGCCTGCCGCGCTTCAGCATGCGGCTGGTGGTGCTTGCCCACGAGGCGCTGTGCGCGCTCGGCGTCGACGATCCCGCCCGGCACATCGTCTTTGCCCAGTCCGGCCAGTTCACGGTCATGCTGCTCAAGAAGCAGCCCTTCACCGCGGCGGAGCTCGCCGTGCTCCAGGCCGAGGCGCGCGCGCGGGACTACGGCTTCCTCCACCTCCCGGGGCAGCCGGCCCGTCTCAGCGAGGCGTTCCTCGGCGACCCGCGGATGCGCCGCGCGGTTGCCGAGGTGCGCCACTTCGACGCGTTCTTCGCGGCCCCCGACCCGCGGGCCTTCGTCAACCGCTACTACTTCGACGTGAGCGCGCCGACCGACGA
>JAFGQW010000386.1 GCA_016935485.1 Planctomycetota bacterium
AGCCGCCTCGAGCTTCTCGTCGCGCTTTGAGGCCGGGGAGTCCATGCGTACGTGGAAGCTATCGATGAGCGCTCCCGCGCCGGCCGAGCAGGCCGACGATCCGACACCCGAGGGTGTCTATCGCTTCCTCCGCTACATGAACGACCGCTGGGAGGAGCGGGCCCGGCTGAATGCCCGCTACTTCACGGATACGCTCAACTTCGACGACGAGCGGGCCTGGAAAGTGCAGGCGGATGCGGACGTCGCATGGATCCTCTCCGGACTTGAGACCGAGGATCTCACCGGCCGGCGCCTGCTCGAGATCGGCTGCGGGCCCGGCCGGCTTCTGGCGCGGCTCGCTCCGCGCTTCCGCCATGTGGTGGGCGTCGATCTGGCGCCGACCATGTTGCGGCACGTGCGGGAGACCTGCCGCGGCGTCGGCCACGCCGGGTTCGTGCACAGCAAGGGCTACGACCTCGGCTTCTTCCGCGACCGGTCCTTCGATTTCATCATCATGGTCGCGGTCGCGATCCACGTGCCGATCGAGATCTGCACGTCCTACCTTCGCGAAAGCCGCCGGGTACTGAGGCCGGGCGGTCATCTGCGGTTTACGCTGCGGCGCGCGCTGACCGAAGAGGATCACGAGCGGCTGCGCTCCTATGTCGCCCGCGAGGCGCAGCGCATTCCGAGCGAGGGGTACCATCTCGTGTCGGGCGCGGACTGGAACGGCCACGCATTCGAGGACCGCGCCGTGGCGCCGTACCTGGCGGAATTCGGTTTCGCCTCGGTGAAGGTGAGAAAGCACGACATCGCGACGTTCTGGATCGAGGCGCGGATCTGAGCGGGTCCGCCCCGGGGCTCTGGCGTTGCGAGGTGCACGTCTGGCGGCGTCGCGCAGACGATCGCAGCGCGAGAGTCGCTATCTGAAGAAACGCCCCAGGGGCATTTCCTCAGATCGTGCGACGCCGGGCTGCTCCCGCCCGCCTAGAAGTGCACGATCTGCAGCCGCGGCGCCGGCGTGATCGGGATCCCGGTGTTCTTCGACTCGAGCCGGAGCAACCCCTCGACCGGGGGCAGCCAGCGGAAGACGATCTTGCCCTCGGCATTCGTGCGTCCCTTGCTCAGGATCTTGAAGCGAAGCCCACGGGTCGGGTCCTCGCCCCGCACCGAGAAGAAGACCGTCTGGAAACGGCGCGGCGCCGCACTGCCGTCCACGATCTGCACGTTCAGCTCCGCGCCGGGCACGTCGAGCCGCACGGCGGTGTTCGCGCCCTGCACCTCCAGCGGCGGGAAGTGGTACTCGTGATCGTTGTCGTGGAACAGCGGGCCGCAGCGGAGCAACGGCGCGCACGTGGCGAGTGGCAGGTCCGGGAACTCGGCGATTCCGTTGATGATGCCGGCGATGCGCAGGAGAGGTTTTCCGGCGTCGCGGAACTGGAGGGTGAGGCTCCCCGCCGCGAGAGGCTTCCCGCCGGCCGTGACCTCGACCTTGAGGCTCGCGGGACCCGAGGGGAGCTTGCCGTCCCGGAGCGGGCCGGCAAACCAGCGGCCCGCGGCCGGCTCGTAGAAGATGGCCAGATCCGGCTGATCCCCCTGCGCCAGCGGCAAGTGCGCGACACCGCTCGCGTCCGCGGTGGCGAAGACCAGGACGCGCCTGGTGTCGACGAAGACCCACGTGCCCGGGGACGCGGATACGGGGAACTCCGCGGCGGCGGCCAGAGCCACCTCGACTGCGTCCTTCTCCTTTGCGAGCGCCTCGAACGCCGGTGTGTATCCGGTCTTCGTGATCCGCACGGCCGTGCCGACGAAATGCGGCCAGGCGAGGGAGCCGTGGGAATCCGTCTGGCGCGAGCTCCCGATGGCAAAGACCTCATGGACGCACTGCACCGCGGCCCCCGGGATCGGTTGCCTCGTCTCCCGATCCACCACCGTCACGCGCAGGTTCCGATCGGTGAGCGACACCGGGCCGAGATCCCGCCGCTCGCCGGAATCCAGGCGGAGGTGGCGCACATGCCCGCCCCGCTCTCCGGCCTCGATCCAGACGAGTGTCGGACCGGCGCTTACTCCCGTCACCTCGAACGCGACCGGGGCGGCCGGACCCACGCGACCGGGCACGACACGGTCGACGGACGGCTCGGGTGCCTCGCAGCGCGCGCGCAGGCCCTGGAAGGACATGGCAACCGGCGTGTCGTGCCATTCCGCGCGCGGGTCGGCCAGGCTGTAGAGGCGCAGACGCACGGTGGTCACCGCCGGCTCCGCGGCGATGGCGAAGCGCAGCACGGCCGTTCCGGGAGGAACTTCCTCCTCGAGCGCTGCAGCCTTCCGGGGCACCAGCGGCGCCGGCTCCTCGGCGCTTGCCGGCGAGGCAGCCGGCAAGGCGCCCGGCGACGACGCGGCGGCAGCCGGCGCGACGGGCGGCGGCGCGCTGGCGGGCGGCTCGTCCGATTGCGCCACCGGCGGGGGCGCCACGACAGGGTTCGGGGGCGGCGGCGTCGCGGGGCCGAACGGCCACACCTCGACCGTCGCGAGGACCGCGGCGCCGACGGCGAGCAGTGTGGCACAGACGACGGCCGCCTTGAGCCTTGCTGCGGTGGCCATGGCTGCGCCAGCCGTCGCACCGGCGGCCATCCCGGCCGCGCGAATCCCTGGGAGTCCCGCGAGCGGCGCCAACGCCGAAAGCCAGCGGCTCCGGCTTCCCTCGTGCGCCGCATCCAGCCGCCGGCGCAGAAGCTCGAGGCCGCGGCGGAGGTGCGTCTTGACGGTGCCGGCCGGCGCGCGCTGCCGGGCGGCAATCTGCTCGATGGACAGTCCCTCGTAGAAACGCAGCAGGATCGCGCTCCGGTAAGGCTCGGTCAGATCGATCACCGCATCGGTCATGGCTTTCATGGTCTCCTCCAGTGCAACGCGTGTCTCCGGGGGATCCTCCGGTTCCCGTACTCTCGACGCACACTCGTGTGCGTCGCGCCTCGCCTCCGATCGCCGGAACCGGCGCGCGAGGTTCTGGACCACCCGTGCCAACCAGGGCCGGACCGGGACGGCCGAAGCGGGAGCTCGCTCCAGGGCCACGACCCACGCGGACTGGGCGATGTCGTCCGCGTCGTGCTCGTCGATGAGGAGACGCCTGGCGAGCGCCTGCACGAAGCTCGCGTGAAGGAGAAGCTCGTCGCTCGTGGTCATGCTCGCTCTCCGGCGGCAAGACGGGACCGAGGATCCGCGGCCACCGACTCTATCCCGGCCGGGCCGGGCGGGTTTCGAAAAACTGGCCCGGGCGCGACTCTCGCCGTGCGGCTACCCGCGGGGATGGTAGCGGCGGTGCGCCTTCCGCAGGCGCTCCTCGTCGACATGGGTGTAGATCTGCGTCGTGGTGATGCGGGCGTGCCCGAGCAGTTCCTGGACGCTGCGGAGGTCCGCGCCGCCGGCGAGCAGGTGGGTCGCGAACGTGTGGCGCAGCGTGTGGGGGGAAGGAAGCGGCGACAGGCCGGCCCGGAGCGCCGCGGTGCGCAGCAGGCGGAAAACCCAGTCCCGCCCGAGCGGCCGCCCGCGCAAGCTGAGAAACAGCACCCCGGGGTCGGGCCGCCGGCCCAGCAGCCGGGGGCGCGCCTCGGTCCGGTAGCGGGCGAGCCAGCGGCGCGCTTCGCGGCCGATCGGCACCACGCGCTCACGGCCGCCCTTGCCGACCACGCGGGTCCAGCCGTGCTCCTGGCGGTACGCATCCGCCGGCAGACCGACCAGCTCGCTCACCCGCATGCCCGTGGCGTAGAGCAGCTCGAGGATGGCGCGATTGCGCACGCCGAGCGGCGTCGGGTCGCTCGCCGCCTCGAGGAGCCGCACCACCTCCTTGCGGGAGAGGTAGCGGGGCAGGCGCTCCCAGGGCCGGGGTCCGCGGGCCCCCTCGGTGGGATTCGAGGCGAGCGCTCCCTCGAGGACGAGGAAGCGGAAGAACCCCCGGACCGCCGCGAGATTCCGGACGAGCGTGCTCGGATTGCGGCCGGCCGCGGCCAGCTGCCGGAGGTAGGCGCCCAGGTCGCGCCGGCGGAACTCGGCGAGCGCCAGCTCCTCCCGGGCGAGCCAGGCGTGGAACCGGCGGAGATCCCGTCCGTACGCCGCGAGCGTGTTCGCCGCAAGGCCAGCCTCGACCTCGAGGGCCTCGAGGTACGCCTGCCGGAGAGACTCCAGATCGTGCGTCAGCATCGGATTCAAACCGCCTTGAAACAGGTAAACTCCCGCGACGGGAATGGCGAAGAGAAAACGCGCGCCGGCCGGGCCACCGGGCGCGCGGAGCCGGGAGCGGCGATCGCCGCCGGACCGTCCGGCACCGGGCCGGGGCAACCCGCGCGATGGGCTTGACCGATTCCGGCACAGGGCCTAAAATTCGTCCCCCAATTCCACGGGTCCTGCCGCCGAGAAGGCCGGGACCGGGGGCGCAGGGGGCGTTTGGGTGGCGCGGTCGGTTCCGTGGTTCCGTGACGGATCCCGGGACCCGCGCCGAATCGATCCGAGGAGTCATGGCGACATGAAGCTGACGGCCGCCGAGCTCAGGAAATACAAGAAGAAGCTCCTCAACAAGCGCGC
>JAFGQW010000387.1 GCA_016935485.1 Planctomycetota bacterium
TCCGCCCGGCCGATCCGCTCCTGGACCATCCCGATGATGACGTCGTCCGGAACCAGCCGGCCGGCCTCCATGTGCGACCGGGCGCTCTCGCCGAGCGCCGTTCCCGCCGCCACCGCCTCGCGCAGCATGTCGCCGGTCGAGAGGTGCACAAGCCCGCGGGCTGCGCCGATCCGCTTGGCCTGCGTGCCCTTGCCGGCGCCCGGGGGGCCCAGCAGTACGATCCTCAAGCTCACCGGGCGCGCCCCCTTCCCTTCTTCATGAAGCCCTCGTAGTCGCGCATCCTGAGATACGAGTTGATCTTGTCCACCAGATCGAGCGCCACCCCCACCACGATCAGGATCGTGGTGCCGCCGAGGAACCGCGACAGCAACCCCGGCGCATCCAGGCTCCGCGTGACGAACATGGGAAAGACGGCGATGAACGCCAGGAACGAGGCCCCCACCAGGGTGATCCGCACCATGACGTTCTCGAGGAACTCGGCGGTGCGCTTGCCCGGCCGGATGCCCGGGATGAAGCTGCCGTGCTCCTTCAAGTTGTTGGCCATCTCGGTCGGCTGGAACATGAGGCTGTTCCAGAAGTACGCGAAGAAGAACACCAGCACGATGTAGACCGTCACGTACCAGAAACCGCCGTAGTCGAAGTAGTAGTCCAGCACATCCAGCCTAAGCCCGCGGAAGAGCAGCGACGGGATGGTGAGCAGCGCGCTGGCGAAGATCACCGGCATGACACCGGCCTGGTTCACCTTGAAGGGCAGGTAGTGGCGCTGCCCGCCGTACATCTTGCGCCCGCGGGTGAGTTTCGCCTGCTGGATCGGGATGCGCCGCTGGCCCTTGGTGATGAACACCACGGAGATCACCACCCCGATGAACAGGAACGAGATCACCACCAGCGCCTGCGGCTCGGCGAAGCCCCCGCTGATCTGGTCGAGCTGGTTCATGAAGATCGACGGCAGATCGGCGACGATCCCGGCCATGATCAGCAGGCTGATCCCGTTGCCGACGCCGTACTCCGTGATCTGCTCGCCGAGCCACATGAGGAAGATCGTGCCGGCCGTGATGCCCGTGATGCACATCAGCTTGTAGGCAAACGACGCGTACAGCTCCGGTTCCACGATGAAGACGTTGCCGGTCGCCCGGGTCCCCATGACGCCGACCACGACCATCAGCGACTGCACGATGCAGATCGGCACCGTGAGCAGACGCGTGTACTGGTTGATCTTCTTCTGGCCCGAGGCGCCCTCCTTGGAGAGTTTCTCCAGCGCCGGCACCACCTTCACCAGCAGGCTGAAGATGATCGACGAGCTGATGTAGGGCATGATCCCCAGGCTGAACAGCGTGCACTGGTCGAGCCCGCCGGCGCTGATCGCGTTGAAGATGCCCACGAGGCTTCCCAGCGCCCCGAACATCTCGGCCTGCAGGGTCTTGATCACGTCGATGTTGACGCCGGGCAACGGCACGTGCGAGCCGATCCGATAGATGAACAGGAGTCCCACCGTGATCAGGATCTTCTTCCTCAGCTCGGGCACGCGGAAGATGCTGTTGATCGTGTTCAGCATTGAACCAGCCTGGCTTCCCCGCCCGCGGCCCGGATCTTGGTGAGCGCCGAGGAACTGAACCGGTTCGCGGTCACCACGAGCTTCCGCGTGAGCTCGCCTTCGCCCAGGATCTTCAGGGTGCGGTACTCCCGGCCCCTCAGGCCCAGCTCCTGGAGGCGCGCGAGGGTAACCTCGGCGCCGTCCGCGAAGCGGTTGAGCTCCCGGACGTTGATGATGGCGATCGCCTTCTTGAACCGCGCGCTCGAGAAGCCCTTCTTCGGCAGGCGCCGGTAGAGCGGCATCTGGCCCCCTTCGTAGAGCAGCCGCCCGCCGGAGCCCGACCGCTGGCCGTAGCCCTTGTGCCCGCGCCCGCTGGTCTTGCCGCGCGTGGACCCCGGGCCGCGTCCAACCCGGCGGCGCTTGCGCCGCGGCCCGACCGAAGCTCTGAGTTCGGCAAGGTTCATGATCCGGCTCTCCTCCCGATCTCCACGCCGCGGAGGCTCTCGACCTCGTCCACGTTCTTGAGCGACAGGAATCCGTGCCGCGCCGCCTTGACCAGATTGACGGGATTGTTGCTGCCGAGCGACTTGGTCAGGATATCCTTGACGCCGGCCAGTTCGGCCACCGCCCGGACAGCGGCGCTGGCGATGATCCCGGTCCCGGGCGACGCCGGCAGCAGCACCACCGCGGCCGCGCCGAACCGCCCCTTCGTCTCGTGCGGAATGGTGTTGCCGCGCAGACTTACCGCCACGAGGTTCTTCCTGGCGTCCTTGACCGCCTTCTCGACCGCGGACGGCACCTCGTTGGCCTTGCCGAACCCCACGCCGACCAGGCCCTTGCGGTTGCCCACGACCACCAGCGCGCTGAAGCTGAAGCGCCGCCCGCCCTTGACGACCTTGGCGCAGCGGTTGATCTTGATCACGCGGTCTTCGAATTCCTTGGGCTCCCGCTCGCGCTCGCGCTCCTCGCGCCGGCCGCGGCCCCGGGGACGGTCATTCATGGCTGTCTTTGCCTCGTGATGCCGGTGACACGCGTGCCACCCTCAGAACTTGAGCCCGGCCTGCCGGGCGCTCTCCGCGAGCGCCTTGACCCGACCGTGGTACTTGTACGGCCCGCGATCGAAGACCACCGTCTCGATGCCGGCGCTCCGCGCCCGGTCCGCGATCGCCTGGCCTACCCACCGCGCCGCCTCGATGTTGCCGCCCTGGACGAGCGTGCCGGACCTCACGGCCAGCACGGAATCGGCCGCCGCCAGGGTCCGGTGCCGCTCATCGTCGATCAGCTGCGCATAGATGTAACGCGCGCTGCGGAACACCGAGAGCCGGAGCCGGCCGCCGCTCTTCACGCGGCGGCGGACGCACCGCGACCGGCGGACCGCTTTGCGGATCTTGCTGCTCACGCGGGCCATGCCTAGCCACCTCCCCCGACGAAGGCCTTGCCGGCCTTGCGCCGCACGAACTCGCCCTCGAAGCGGATGCCCTTGCCCTTGTAGGGCTCGGGCTTGCGCACCCGGCGGATGTCGGCGGCCAGCTGGCCGACGCGCTGCTTGTCGATCCCCGTGACCGTGATGTGCGTCGGATCCGGACAGACGACCTCGAGCCCGGCGGGAATGTCGATCTCCACGGGATGCGAGAAGCCGATCTGCAGCACCAGCTTCTGGCCCTGGACCCGCGCCTGGTAGCCCAGGCCCACGATCTCGAGCTTGCGCACGAATCCCTGCGTCACTCCGGCCACCATGTTATGCACCAGCGCTCGCACGAGCCCGTGCTCCGCCCGGGAGGGCTTGTCGTCCCGGCGGCGCGTGATCCGGATCTGCGCCTCGTCCACGGCGATGTCCACGCGGCGCGGAAATCCCCAGTCGAGCGCGCCCCGGGGGCCCTCGACCCGGATCCGGCGCCCGTCGACCTGCGCGCGGACCCCCGGCGGAAGGGCAATGGGCAGTTTACCGATACGCGACACGTCACCACCCCTCTCCAGGCCAACCTCTGCCCCGTCAGTACACCCGGGCGAGATACTCGCCCCCCACCCGCCGCGCGCGGCACTCGCGGTCCCCCAGGATCCCCCGGGACGTCGAGAAGATCCCGACCCCCATGCCGCTGCGCAAGGGGGTGATCTCCTCGTAGCCGCGGTATACCCGCCGGCCGGGCTTGCTGACGCGCTCCAGACCGTGCAGCGTCTGCGCCCCGTCCGCGCTGTATTTCAGATAGATCCGGATATGCCCCTGGGCGTCGTCGGCGAGCTCCTTGAAGTCCTCGACGAAGCCTTCCTGCTTCAAGATCCGGGCGATCCCGACGCACAGGTTGGAGCGGCGGACATCGACGCTCGTCTTCTTCACGCGCGCCGCGTTGCGAATACGGGTCAGCATGTCGGCAATCGGGTCGGAGAGACTCATCGTACCTCGCTACCAGCTGGCCTTGCGAACGCCGGGAATCCAGCCCTTGTTCGCGAGAACCCGAAAACAGATCCGGCAGACCTGGAACTTGCGATACACCGCGCGCGCCCGGCCGCAAAGCTGGCACCGGCGAACCACCCGCGTCCGAAACCGGGGCCGTTGCCTGGCCTTGTTGATCCATGCGAGCTTCGCCACGTCTTCAGTTCCTAAAAGGCATCCCGAAGGCCTTCAGCAACGCCAGCGCGTCGGCGTCGGTGTCGGCCGTCGTGACGATGCAGATGTCCATGCCCTGCTGGAACTCCAGCTTGTCGAGATCGATCTCCGGAAAGACCGACTGCTCCTGCAGGCCGAA
>JAFGQW010000388.1 GCA_016935485.1 Planctomycetota bacterium
ATCCAGGATCTGTTCGCGGTGGGGGAGGTGGCCTGCACGGGACTGCACGGCGCGAACCGGCTGGCGTCGACCTCGCTGCTCGAGGGGCTGGTGTGGGGCTGCCGGGCCGGGAACTACGCGGCGGAGACGGCCGACAGCTCCCGTCTCCCGCGGGTCTCGAACATCCCCCCCTGGCGCGCCGTACGTTCGCGCGAGCCGATGGACCCGGTGCTCGTGAGCCAGGACCTGATGAATATCCGGACCACCATGTGGAACTACGTCGGGATCGTCCGGACCCACAAGCGGCTGGACCGCGCCCGCGCGGATCTCGACTACCTCTTGCATCGCGTCGAGAAGTTCTACCGCGAGATTCCCCTGCGGCGCGACCTGGTGGAGCTGCGCAACGCGCTGATCGTGGCACGCATCGTCGCCGCCGCCGCGAGCAGCAACCGTACGAGCCGCGGCTGCCACTACCGGGTCGATTGACCGCCGCGGCGCGCCGCGGCGGCGCTCACCCGCCCCGCCCGCCGTCTGTCCGGAGCATGGCGGGGACGGCCTCGTCGGCGAGCTCGGGGTGCGCGCAAAGGCAGCCCTCGAGTGCATCGCGCACCGTGGTGAACCGGAACTGCGCGAGCAGCTCCGCGAGCTTCCCCGCGGTGCGAGCCAGGTTCACCCGGTGGAGAAAGCGTCTCCGGAAACGCAGCCCCGCGGGGCAGGGATGGTCGGGGTCGAGCTCCCAGGGGTGAAGGTAGAGCAGCGCCGGCCAGCCACGCCGGTTCATTGCGCGCACCGCGCCGCCGACCCACGCCGCCGGCAAGAGCCGGAGGTAGCCGCCGCCGGCCAGCGGGAGGTTCAAGCCGGCGAGGCGCCGGGTCAGCAGCGGGAACGACCACAGCACACCGCGCTCGCTCCGCCGGGCGACGTGCGGCCGGCGCGGAGCCCGGGGAATGCCGTAGCGCCGGCGGCGCACCGGGAAGATGCTCGAGTCGTAGCGGTAGCCGCGCCGGTGGAGCACATCCAGTGCCCACAGCGTGCGCCGCGTGACGGTGAAGCTGGGAGCCCGGAAGCCGGCGGGCGGGACGCCGGTGATCGTGCTCAGCACCGCCTCGGCGCGCGCGAGATCCGCCTCGAAGGCCTCCGGGTCGAGCGCAGTGAGCAGCTCGTGGCCGTATCCGTGCGAGGCCACCTCGTGGCCGCGCCGGGCGATCTCCTCGACCAGCCGCGGGGTGCGCTCCGCCACCCGGCCGAGGACGAAGAAGGTCGCGCGGGCGCCGTGGGCCTCGATGCGGTCCAGGAAGGCGCGCGTCGGGTCGAGGACCCGCGACGGCAGGCGGTCCCAATCGCGGCGTGCGATCACGCCCGCCAGGTTCTCGACCTGGAACCACTCCTCCACGTCCAGGCTGAGGGCGTTGGGCAGCGCATCGATCGGGTCCGTGTGGGCCATCGTTGTGTTCCCGGGAACGACTTGCGCGGCGCCGGTCACGGCCGGCGCCCGCGGTCCTCGCCGCCCAGGCCGAGGAGCAGCACCTCTTTCTCGAGCTCGGCCTGGCGCGCCTCATCCATCGGTACGGGCCACTGCTGGAGCATGCGGACCAGAGTCCGGGCCTCCTCGCGTTTGCCCTTCTCGCGGAGTAGCCCTGCACACCGGAGCAGCGGCGTCGGGTTGGTGCGGTCCAGGAGCCACGCCTGGACCCACTCGCGCAGCGCCTGGTCGTGGCGGAGAAGCCCCTCGGTCAACTCGGCCTGGAGCGCCTGCGCCCGGGCGTGCAGCGGATTCCAGCGGAGGAACTCGTTGACCGCGGCGAGGGCGTCGCGCAGCGCGTAGTCTTCCCGGTGGATGTCGGCGATCTCCAGCAGCGCGTCCAGATGGCGCTTGGGATCCAGGCTGAAGGCATAGCGGTACTGCCGGACGGCTTCGTCCTTGCGCTTGGCGCGGCGCGCGATGTGCCCGAGGCAGATCGCCGCCTCGCCCGAGTAGGGAAAGCCCTCGAGGAACGGGCCGGCGGCATCGAGCAGGCCCATGCGGTACAGCGCCAGCCCGATGGCGAGCCTGAGGTCCGGGTACTCGAGCGAAAGGCCGGGGTAGCGTACGAACACGAGGGTGGCCGCGTTCGCATAGCGACGCAGGGCAAGCAGCTCGGTCGCCACGCGGCAGGCCACGCGCCGGTCGAACCGGTCGAGTGCGAGCGCCCGTGCGAACGCGGCCGCCGCTCCCGGCCGATCGCCCTGCGCGGCGAGCGCCTCTCCCAGCAGCGCATGGACCCGCGGGTGACTCGCGGACATGCCGCCGCCGAGCCCTGCCGTCAGGGTCTCGATCGCGTCGTGCGGGCGACCGCCCGCCAGAAAGACCTCCGCGAGTGCGAGGCGGGGCTCGGGTGCCTTCGGCTCGAGGGCGACCGCGGACGAGAGCACGCGCGCCGCCTCGTCCCCGTCGGCGGCGCGGCAGGCCAGCAGGAGCCCCCGCTCGTGCGCCGCAAGCGCACGATCCGCGTCGGCGGAGATCCGATCCAGCAGCGCCGCGGCGCGGACGGGATCGTCGTTTGCCGCCGCCAGGCGGGCCCGCAACGCCACCACGAGCGGCTGGTGCGGATCGCCGGCGAGCACGTCGTCGAGCGCCGCCGCCGCCGCCGACCGGAAGGCCGGCTGATCGAAGAGCGCCAGCGCGCGGACCATCCGGTGCAGCCTCTCGATGAACGGCGGCGCCTGATCCCCGGAAGGCGCCTCGCGCACAAGCTTCTCCAGATACGGCCCGGCCAGGGTCTCGGGTCCGGGCAGGTGGCGCCGCGCTCCTGCGGCGCCGTCGACAAGGTACGCCAGTGCGACCAGCAGGGTCTGGTCGGGAAGCGTCCAGCACCAGTGCGGCCGGCCGCGCAGCGTGCGGAGCAGATCGGCGTGGTGGTCACGGCCCGCCTCGAACTGGGCCCACGCAAGCAGCTTCTGGCCCGGGGTGGGATCGCGCCAGGCGTACTCGGCCATCAGGCTGACGGCCTTCGGGTCGCGGTCGAGAGCAAGCAGGATCGCCCGGTCGCGGGTCGCCTCGGATCCGCGCGCCGCCGCGAGACGCTCCAGGCCCTGGAGCGCTGCGGCGCGGTCGCCGCGCCGCTCGGCCAGGTACGCCGCGAGATGTTCCAGATGGGGGTCGCCGGGAAAGGCGCGCTCGGCAACCTCGAGGATGGCGGCGGCGGCGGCGGTCTCTGCGCGCCGCAGCGAGACCTCGGCGGCGGCGGCCAGGATGAGCCGGCCGAAACCCGGCCGGGCCCGGGCCACCCGTTCCGCCCATGCCGCCCAGGGCGGCCGGGGCGGGGCGTCTGCAACCAGCGCGCCGACATCCGCGATCACGCCCCGATCCGCCCGGCCGTCGCGGAGGTCGAGCAGGCCGCGGACCAGCCTGAGCAGCGGCGCCGTGGGCGCCACGGCCAGCTCTTCCTCGACCAGGCGCCGGCAGTGCGGCAGGTCGCCGTTGAAGTACGCCAGCAAGGCGCGGTCGCACCGCCGGCAGGAAGGGTCCACCGACTCGAGCTTGCGGAGGTGTTCGATCGCGGGTTTCCACTGCTTGAGCGTGAGAAAGCCGTAGAGCAGCGCCAGCCGCATCCGCGGCGCGCGCGCCGCCGCGACGGCGTCGCGCGGCACCATCGAGAGCTCGAACACCAGGGCGCCCAGACCTTCGTGCAGCCGCTGGCCGAGGTGGAGCGTGGCCACCGCGAAGCCGTGCTGACCCCGGAGATCGCCGTAGTTCAGGCGGCGCATCTCGTCGAAGACATCCAGCGCCTCCGCGAGGCGCCAGCGCTCGAGGTAGATGTCGCCGAGCAGTGCGTTCGCTTCGAGATGCCGTCCGCCCCGGTCGCGGAACGTCTCCAGCCGTCGCCGCGCCGCCTCCTCGTCCTTGTGCTGGCGCTCGAGCCGGGCTGCTGCCACAACGAGGTCGCCCCGGTCGGGGACGTTCTCGCTGCCGTGCGCATACGCCTCGAGGGCGAGCGCGGTTCTGCCCTGCCGCTCCAGGAGGCGCCCCCGGTACAGGGCCCGGTCGTCGGGTGGCATGTCCGGCGCGCTCTCGATCTCGGCCAGGACCGCGGCCGCCCGGTCCAGACGGTCGAGTGCGAGGTGGAGCTCGAGATCGAGACGGCGCACCGCGTAGGGCACCGTCTTCATCTGCTCGAGCGCGATGTCCAGGTGGAAGCGCGCCAGCTTGGGCTGATGCACATCGTGGAGCACCTGGACGATCTCCAGGCGCGAGTCGACGTTGTGGGGATCGACCTCGAGGGCGCGGTTGAGCAGCCGCCAGTGTTTGGCGCCGTTGTTCATCGCCTTGGCGACGCGGGCGGCGAGCGCGATCGGCCGGCTGTCGGCGGGATCGAGCTCCTGCGCGCGGATGAGCACCTCGTCGGCCTCGTTGAGGTCGGCCGGGGTGCCGGCGGCGAGCAGGATCTCGGCGTGAAGCAGCGCGGCGTGCAGGCTCCGCGGTGCGGACCTCACCAGCCGGGCAGCGTACTCGGCGGCGCGCGCGAGCCGGCCGGCCTCCCGGTGGTGGCGGGCCAGGTAATAGAGGGGATAGCGGGCGCGGTCGTTGCGCGCCAGCGCGGCCTCCGCCTCCGCGGCCGACGCATAGGCCTCGGCCGGGTCCTGCTTCAGCAGCGTCTCCTCGATCCGATCGCGCAGTTCCGCCACCTCTCGGGTGTGCGTCCCGAGCCGGAGGTTGTGCGCGAACACCTGGCGGATCTTCTGGAGCGCATCGAGGTAGTTGGGGGTCGGGCCGCCCAGCAGCAAGTGGATCTCGGCCAGGATCGGCTCCACGGACTTCGGATCGAGCCGGGAGGCCTTGGTGAAGTAGTCCCGGGCCTGCTCGGCTTCCTCGCCGCCGCCCCGCAGGGCCAGGATACGGCCCAGCGTCATGTAGGCCACGAAGTCGTGCCGCTTGTTGAGGGACTGCTGCAGGTGGATTTCCGCCTGGTCGTAGTGCCCCTCGAAGAAGGCCGCCATGCCACGAAAGAACAGTCCGTGAGGGTTGCCGGGATCGGCGCCGAGGAGGCTCTGGGCGACCTCGTGGAGGCCCTGCGGGTTCTTCATGCGGATGAACAGGTTCCCGCGGGCATGGTGCGCTTCGAACCGCCGGAGCTCCTTCTCGCGCGCCGTGAGGCTCCGCAACTCCTCCAGTCCGTAGAGCGAGGCCCCCCAGTGGCTCGCCGCCTCCCTGAGGCGCGCCTCGCTGGCCTCCTCGTCGGCCTCGATCGCCCGGGCCAGGGTCCGCTGGGCGTCGATCCGGACCTCGTCGGCCACGGGCTCCGCGCCGGCCGCGAGCAGCGCGCGCGCCAGCGCTTCGGCCCGCTCCGGCTGCCGCAAATCCAGCAGCAGGTCGGCCTGCGCGAGCACGGGGTAGCCGAGGTGGCCGGGTCGCTCGCCGGCGACGGTGAGCGCGTGCAGCGCCTCGTCCTGGGCCCGCCGGATCGCGTCGACGCGATCGTAGAGAGGATCCGTCGGCGAGACGCCGGCGAGCCTCTGCAGGTAGCTCACGAGCTCGGCCCGCGCGGTGCCGAAGTAGTCCTCGGCGCCGAGTGCATGCCGGATGGCGCCGACCACCTGCCAGACGTGCGGACCCCGAAACGAGGAGAGAATCTCCTCGGAGAGGCGCTCCTTCTCGATCTTGTAGCGGCTATGGAGCGCCTCGCCGAGGAGGCCGTGGCCGTGCGGCAGGCCGTCGCCCCCCGGCCGTGCCAGCACCTCGCGGGCAAGGAGCTCGGCGCTCCGGGCGGCCGGCTCCTCGCGCGCCGCCGCGCGCAGGAGGATCTTGCCGTGGAGACGGACCAGGTCGAGATCGTCGGGCTCGAGCTCCATCGCGGCCCGCATGGCGCGTGCGGCCTCGGCAGACTCCCCGAGGAAGCTGTGGGCGAGGGCAAGGTCACGGTAGACGTCCGCGGCGCGGTGGCCACGGGAGATGGCACGGGCGAGGAGGCGCACGGCATCGGCATACTGCCCGCCGGCCAGAGCCTTGCGGCCCTCGACGAGCGGGTGAGCGGTCCACGTGCCGAACAGCACGCCCGCCAGCACCGCCGCGACCAGGAGCAGAGATCCGCCGGTGGTGATCACGCGTCGGGTCACGGGTCTCATGCGCCTTGGCCCCCTGAGGCCCGACTCGCTGCGCGGCCGCATGCCGCAACCATCCCGGCGTCGGCGGGCGGGCCCGCCAGGCGGCGGCCGCGCGGACCGTCCGGGCGCACCCGGTGTTCCCGCCGGGTCCCCGTCGAGTCGGGCACGAACATACTACTCGACAATCCCGCGTTTCTCCAGATCGGCGGCCTGGCCGGCGCTTGCCGCAGCGCGGGTCAGCGGCCCAGCAGTCCGTACTTGCGCATCTTGTTGAACAGCGTGGTGCGGTTGACCTTGAGCGCGACGGCCGTCTTCTGGCGGTTCCAACGGTGCTCGCGCAGCGCGCGCTCGATGATCTGCTTCTCCGGCAGGGCGAGCGCGTCCTTCAGCGAGAGGATCTCCCCCAGGGGGGGCGCGACCGGACCGCCGGTCCCGAAGAGCGGCGGCGGCAGATCGCTTTCGCGGATCTCCGGGTGCTTGGTCAGCACGACGGCGCGCTCGATCACGTTTTCGAGCTCCCGCACATTGCCCGGCCACGGGTAGGCGCGCATGCGGGCGAGCGCCGCCGGCACGAAACCGGCCACCGGCTTGCGGTTCTCCGCGGCGTACTTCTCGAGGAAGAGACTCGCCAGCAGCTCGAGATCTGCCAGGCGCTCGCGCAGCGGCGGGAGCTCGACGGTCACCACGTTGATGCGGTAGTAGAGGTCCTCGCGAAACGTCCCGTTGCGGACCGCGGCGCCGAGATCCATGTGGGTGGCCAGGACCACCCGCACGTCCACCTGCACGGTCTCGTGCTGGCCGATTCGCTCGAACTCCCGGTCCTGCAGCACGCGCAGCAGCTTCACCTGGAAGGCCGGCGAAGCGTTGCCGATCTCGTCCAGGAAGACGGTTCCCCCATGGGCCAGCTCGAACTTGCCGGTCCGGTCCTGAACCGCACCGGTGAACGCACCGCGGGCGTGTCCGAAGAGCTCGCTCTCCAGGAGTGTCTCCGGCAGCGCGCCGCAGTTCACCTCCACAAAGGGCCGCTCGGCCCGGTTGGAGGCGTAGTGGATCGCCCGGGCGACGAGCGTCTTGCCCGTGCCGCTCTCCCCGGTGATCAGCACGGTGGTCCGGGTCGAGGCCACCGCTTCGACCACCTCGAAGACCGCGCGCATCCTGGGGTCGCGCCCGATGATGTTGGGGCGCGTGAAGCGCCCGCGCAGCCGCCGCTTCAGGTGGTCGTTCTCGCGCTTGAGCTGCTGGCGCTCGGCGCGCAGCCGCTTCTGCTCGAGCGTCCGGGCGAGGATGATGCGGATCTCGTCGTCCTGGAGGGGCTTGGTGACGTAGTGGTGCGCGCCGCGCTGGATCGCCTGGACGGCGTTGTCGATCGTGCCGAATCCGGTGATCATGATGACCGGCAGTTCCGGGTCGTGCGCGCGGATGTCGTCGAGGAGAGCCAGTCCGTCGCGCCGGGGCATATGGACGTCGGCCAGCACCACGTCGGGCGCGAACCGCTCGAGCCGCGCCAGCGCTTCCAGTCCGTCCGGCGCCGTCGCCACCTCGTAGCCCTCGCGGCGGAGCAGAGCCGCCAGGCTCCGGGTGATCAGGGGGTCGTCGTCGACCACCAGGATTCGCTTCTTTTCTGCCATCGAAACGCTTTCTCGTCACCGAGGCCCGCGGGGGGGGCGTCACCCGCCCGCGCCGCGCAGCGCGCGCCCTTCGCGCGCGGCACCCGCACCCCCGGGGGCGCGGCCGTTCAGCCCGCCCGCGGCGCCGCGCGCCGCTTCGTTCGCACCGCCTCGCCGTGTGCCGCCACGACCACCCCACCCGTTCGCGGAGCGGCCGGCGCGGGCGGCTGCAGCGTGCGGCACCAGACCGTGAACGTCGTGCCGGCGCCGGGCTGGCTCACGAAGTCCAGGCGGCCGCTCAGCTGCTCCACGATCTGCCGCGAGATGCTGAGCCCCAGACCGGTGCCCTGGCCCGGTGGCTTGGTAGTGAAGAACGGCTCGAAGACCCGCTCGCCGATGGCCTGAGGGATGCCCGGACCGGTGTCGGTGAAGGACACCGTGACGCCGTCGCCGTCCGGCCGCGCAGCGACGTTGAGCCGCCCGCCGCTCGCCAGTGCGTCCAGCGCGTTCTTGATCAGGTTGGTGAACACGTGGAAGTAGCCGCGGGCCACGAACACGCCACCGTCGGCAAGGTCGTACTCCACGTTCACGCCCGGCGCGGCCACGCCGGGGCGGAGCGCAACGACGGCCTCGCGGATCAGATCCGCGAGCCGTCCCGGCGCGCGATCGCAGGCGACGGTCCGCGAGAAGTCGAGCAGGCTGCGCACGATTCCGGCGATCCGCTGGAGACCCGCGTGGGCGTCCGCCAGGTACCCGGCCGCGCGATCCGGATCGTCGGCCAGATCGGCGAGCGCGAGGTTGACGAAGCGGATCGCCGCGTCGAGGGGGTTGTTGATCTCGTGGGCGACGCCGGCAGCGAGCTTGCCGATCCCGGCGAGCTTCTCGGCGGTTTTCAGGCGGTGCTCGAGCTCGCGGTTCTTGCGCGCCAGCCGATGGTGGCGGACGGCCTTGTCGACTGCGAGCCGGATCTCCTCGAGGCTGAAGGGCTTGGTGAGGACGTCGAACGCGCCGTTCTTCATGAGCGCGACCGTGTCCCGGATCGTCCCGTAGCCGGTGATGGCCAGCACGGCCGTGCCGGGCCTCGTGCGGTGGAGCTCGCGGATCAATCGCAGCCCGTCCATGCGGGGCATGCAGAGGTCGGTCACCACGACGTCGTAGTCCTCGGACCGGATCCGTTCGAGCGCCTCCGCGCCGTTGGCGGCGCTCTCGATCCGGAAACCCTCCCCGGCGAAGATCTTCGCAAAGAAGCGCCGGATCACGGCGTCGTCGTCGACGACGAGAAGCTTCAAGACCTCGTGCATGGAGTGCTTCCCCGCCGTTCCATCACGGTCGGGCCGGCGTGCCGGGCCGACACGCAGGGCCGACACGCAGGCGCAGGCGGCGGGCGCTCCGCGGCCCCGGCGGCGGCGGGCGTTCCCCCCGCGACGGTATCGAGATTCCGCGACACGTCCTGTAGGCGAAACGCCGTGTCGAGAAAACCGCACGCCGCGGCCGCAACCTCTGCCGCCATCACGGCCTCGGGACACCGGCGAGCCGCCGGCCTTGGAACGGGCGCGCGCGGCGCCGCTGCTTTCTGCTGAGCCTCCGGACGCGGGATGCCGATGCAGAAGACAGCGCCCGGACCGCTGAAACAGCAGCGGTCCCGGGCAAGCGGTCCCGGGCGTTGGCGCCCGGGGTTGCGATCCGGGATGGCCTGCCGGGCGCCTCTGGCGGCCTGGGGGTGGCGGCAGTGGAGAGGCCGGGCGGGGTGCACCGCGCGGCGTCATCGGGTGGGGTTCGTATGGCAAGCGAACACGTCTGTTCCCTGTGCGGGCGGTCCTCACCCTCGGCCGTCTGCGCCTGGTGCGGGATGGTGTCCGATATCGGCGTAGCGATCGAGGAAGCGGCGGAGCTCGTGCGGGCCGCGGGCCGGGGCAGCGGTCGAAGCGGCACACCGGGAATCCTGCGCGGCGCCCCACCCGCCGGAGTCGCAGCGGCGCTCGAGCCCCGGGTGATCGTCCCGGATCCGGAGGCGCTCGAGCCGCCCGCGGGAATGTGCAGTATCCCGGCCGGGATCTTCATGTTCGGCGAATCCCGGCAACCGCGCTACCTCGCCGACTACTTCATGGACCGCTATCCGGTGACCAATCAGGAGTTCGCCGAGTTCGTCGCCGCCACCGGCCATCGGCCGCCGCGCTTCTGGAGCGGACGGAAGGCACCTCCCGGAAAGGCCGACCATCCCGTGGTGGGAGTGACCTTCGAGGATGCCCTGGCCTTTGCGCGGTGGGCAGGCAAGGACCTGCCGACCGAGGAGGAGTGGGAGAAGGCGGCGCGCGGCGCCGACGGCCGCTTCTACCCGTGGGGCGATCTGTTCTCGGCCGAGAAGTCCAATGTTTCTGGCACGGGCATCAAGGACACCTCGTCCGTGCGGCAGTTCGAGGCGCACGCCAGTCCCTTCGGCTGTGTGGACATGGCGGGCAACGTCTGGGAGTGGACGAAGAGCGAGTACCAGCCCGGCGGCAGCAACCGCGCTTTGAAGGGGGGCTCCTGGTACGACTTCAGCACCTACGCCCGCTGCGCCAGCCGGTTCAGCGCGCCGGCCGAGTACGAGGGCAACAGCGTCGGGTTCCGCTGCGTCCATCGGCCCGGCCAGGGCGGCCCGACCCCGCCGCGTCCACGGCAGATTCCCACGGCGAGCGAGGCGGGGGAGGCGCCCGTGCGACCGGCCACGCCGCGGAGACCTCCCGAGCACGACGCGCCGGGCCCCGCCGGGCTCCTGAGGAACCTGGTCGAGACGACCGTGGGCGCATTCGACGATTTCAATCTCGCCGCTGCCCAGGCGAGGGTAGCCGAGATCCTCGATGTGCCCGTCGCCATCCCGGAGCCGGCCGCCACGTTCGAGGTGCCGCTGGGCGCTGCGGAAATGGATCTGACGGCGCTGCCCGGGAACTGGGGGCGCCGGTTGGAGCCGGCGGCCCGCGCGCTGCGCTGGCTGATGGCCCATGGCTATCGCCTCGGCCGCGCCATCGACGCGTTCTTCCGGAGGGCCCCCCGATGGCTGGCGGTGCTTGCGATCCTGGGCATCCCGGGCGCCACCATCGGCCTGGTGCTGCTCGCCTCGGACCGTGAGGCCCCGGTCCTCGGGGCGGATGCTCCGCGGCCGCCGCGCCCGACCAGTCAGGTGACGACGCGTTCGAAAAGGAGCCGCCGGGCCGAGGTGCCGCCTCCGTTCGCGGTCGGGCTGGAAGTCGCGCGGGAGGACGCGGCGGATGCGACGTTCCGGGAGGCGATCCCGGCCGCGCCGCCGGGCATGGTGTACGTGCCTGCGGGCGAGGCCATCGTGGGCCGCGAGAACCGCAAGGTGGTGCTGCCGGGCTTCTTCGTCGACGCCTACGAGGTGACCAACCTCGAGTACCAGCGGTTCGTGGCGGCAACCGGGTACCCCCCTCCTGCCCACTGGACCGAAGGGTCGGTGCCGCCAGGTCTCGAGCGCCACCCGGTGACCAACGTCGACTTCGCCGCCGCACGTGCCTACGCGGCCTGGGCGGGCAAGCGCCTGCCGACGGAAGAGGAGTGGGAGGCCGCCGCGCGCGGTCCCGAAGGCTGGCGCTTCCCGTGGGGAAGTGAACCCGACTCCTGCCGGGCCAACCTCTTCCAGCCCGCGGCCCAGATGATGGGAACCCGCGAGGTGGGAACCCTGCCCGCCGGCATGAGTCCCCATGGCTGCCACGACATGGCCGGGAACGTGCTGGAGTGGACCGCGACGCGCCACGGCGAGAACTACGTCCTGAAGGGGGGCAGCTGGGGGCTCAGCCGGGAGCACGGCGCCTGCCACTTCCGCTACGTGTTCTTCCCGCCCGAGACGCGCACGCCGATGGTGGGCCTGCGGTGCGTGAAGGACGTGGCGGAGGACGGAACCGCAAACGCGAAGGAAAGGCGACCATGAGGCCCGCCCTCCCCGTGGCGGTGGCGGTCGGCGTGCTGGTTCTCGGCGCCGGGGTGGCCGTGTTCCGCGACGGGACGGCGCGGCTGGAGCACCGCGCCACCGAGCGGCGGCTCGCCGAGCGCGTGGAGCGCTTCTGGAAGCTCAAGACCCGCGGGGAGTGGGCGCAGGTCCACCGCGAGCTCCTCGCGCCCGGAATGCGGCAGGAGGAGAGCGCCGACGAGTACGCGCGCGCCCGAGGAATCATCCAGTACCTCGCCTGGACCGTCGACAGCGTGAAGATCCGGGGGACGCACGCGCGCGTTTCCTTGACAATCGAGGTGACCATCGACCACGCGCGGGGGCGGGCCCTCAAGCCCAGCCCTTACATCCGCTGCGCGGTCGCCGAGGACTGGGTGCTCGTCGACGGGCAGTGGTACTACGAGGGGACGGTGCCGCCCGCGGGCCGCTGAGAGGTTCGTCGGTTGCCGCACGAGCGAGTCAAACGAAGACCACGAAGAGAAGAGGAAGAAGAGCAGAAGTCGAGCACGATGAGAGCAGCGGGCGGGAGGTCGTCCGTTGCCGCGCGGGTAGGTCAGACGCGCAAAGCACGAAGGGACGGCGCCGCAACGCGGAGGCGATGCCGGAGATCCCCCGGGGCCCGGAAGACGGGCCACAGGCGGGAATTCGCAGATTCCCGCCTGCGGCCTCCGGGGCAATGCCGAAGCCCCGCCTGACTGCGGTGAGCCGCGCGGCCGCGCCGCCTAGAAGTCCACCTGGAAGCGCACGCCGAAGAAGCCGGAGGGCTCCGCGCGGTCGCGATCCGCACGCACCCAGTTGAGCATCACGCGGGCGTTGGGGTTCAAGTACCAGTTCGCCCCCAGCGTGAAGCTGAGCATCTTGCCGCCGTCCCACGGCATGGCCCGGTCGTTGAGATCGATCTGGGAGACGCGCGCCGCCAGCTCGATGGCGCCGAAGCCGCCGTCCTCGCCCAGGCTCCTCCGGGGCCGGACGCGGTCGAAAGCACCCTTTTCGCCGTTGTAGCGGCGGCTCTCTCCCGTCACGAAGCCGCTCGCCTGGACGTACCAGCCATAGTAGCGGGGGTTGGTGGAGTGGACCTGGTGCTCGTCGATGACCGCGAGGATGTACTCCGCCTGCGCGGAGAACGGCCCCAGCACGACGGCGGCCTCGGCACCGACCAGGTTCACCGCCTCGGCCGTCACGTCCCAGAAATCTCCGGGACCCGGGCCATACCGCAAGCGCGTATCCACGGCGCTGTACTTGCTGCGGATCTCGGGACGGGAGCTTATCCTCACCTCGTCGTCATTCGGGTTGCGGTGACTCGCGGCCAGACCGAGGTGCACGACGATCTTGCCCTCGTCATCTTGCACGGGGCAAACAGTCGCGCGGGCAGTGAAGGCCCAGTCGCTTCCATCCTGCTCCGAGTAGTCGTCGTCGCCCCAGTCGTCGGAGTCGCGGAACACGCCGGCCGCCCAGGTGACGATCTTCTCGAAATGGCTCGAGATCATGAGGCCGGTGCTGCGGGAGGGCACGAAGGCGTTCGCGACGGACCGCTCCATGAAGGTGATGTGGTTCGAGCTGGTGAGCTCCTCGAGGCTGAAGGGCTCTTTGAACTGGCCCACCTGCACCCGGCCCACCACCGGGATGTTCTTCAGAGCCAGGTAGACATCCTTGAAGGCGCCGTCGCCGCCGGCGAAGTCGTACTGGAAAGCGAAATCGAGGTCCTCGTAGATCGTGCCCGACAGGTAGAGCCGGGCGCGGCGGAAGAGCACCCGGGTGTTCGGCTCGTCGATGCTACCGAGGCTCTGTGACATGCGGTTGCTTGGCCGCTCGTCACCGTCTCGGAGGACGAAGATCCAGTCGTTGTGCATGCGGCCGCCGATCCGGAACTTGAAGGCGCCGTCGACCGTCTCGATGCGGAGCGCCTCCTTCCAGTAGACGCGGAGATCGCTCGGGCTGGCCGTCTCGTCGGCCGCCTCGCCGACGGCCCTGTCGATTGCCACGAGCTGGCTCTCGAGGCGGCTCACGCGCTCCTCGAGATCGCCTCCCTGGGCGGCCACAAACCCGGCCAGCACGAGGAGACAAAGCAGCAGGAATCCGGTCTGTCTCACGTTGAAATCCTCCCTCCTGTTCACGGTGGAAACGGGAAACCGCCCGGTCGGGCAGAACAACACGCAGGATGCAAGGCGGCACAGAGGGTCGGCAGGGCGCACCTCGACGCGGCAGCCGCAAGCCGGGGCGAGCCGGGCGCGAGCGCGGGGCCATCGGCTCCGGGGGTCTCGAAGACAAGCACTTCGTTCATGCGCGCGCTCTGAGCCATTTCGCAACCGGCGACGCTCCGCCCAGCCCCACGGACCTGCACACGCCGCGAGCAGGAGCGAGTCGAATCGGCCGCCGAGCCCAGCCACTCCTGTCCGGAGCAAGATAGCAACTCCGGTGCGCTTGGCTACACCTTCTCGCACCGGATTTTCAAGATCTCGCGAGTCCACCGTGAATCTGCCGTGGAATCTGCCCGGCAGCTCTCGCGGCTTCGCGGCCTGGCGCCGCCCTCCGGACGGCACCGTCGTCGGCCACGCAGGAATGCGCGTGAGCTATTGCGGCGCAAGACGTTGGAGAGCTTTCCGAGGATGTGACGCGACGCACGCCGGCGAGAAGGGGGGTGCCCGGCGCCCCCCGAATCAGCGCTCGAGAGCCCGTGGTTCTTGCGTCTGGCGGACCGCGCGCATTCGCCAGAGCGCTCCGATCCCGTTGCCCACTTTCCGCAGGCTCGAGCACCGTGGGCACCGGGCAGACCGCGCGCGGCGACCCGTCCTCTTGACCACCCTGGCCCGTGCCGGTATAAGTCTCCGCAGGCCGGTTTGCCACTGGCCGGCGGGCCGGCGAGCCACCCCGGACCGCAGGGAGAAGGAAAGTGATCGCGATCATGCGGAGCGTGGCGAACGTCTTCCGCATTGCCGGCGGCGGGCGCCCAAGGATCGGTGCGGTCGCACTGGTGCTCGTCGGCGCGCTCCTCGGGACGGCGCCCGCACTCCGAGCGCAGACGCTCCCGCTCACGGTGCGCGGCCACAACCTCTACGCCGGTGCGCGGCCGGCCTACTTGTTCGGCCAGGGCTTCTGGCACGCGGTCGTCAAGGGCGGCTTCGACATGGGCGCGGAGGCCGACTGGTACCGCCCCTACGGCGTGAATCTCACGCGGGTCAAGACGATCACGTCGCGCATTGTCCCCAGCACGAGCACCACTCCCGAGAACCCCTGGGTTCGGCTGGCCACCGGCAAGTACGACCTCGACCGGTTCAACGAGACGTTCTGGAAGCGGCTGGACGCCTTCCTGCAGAACAACGCGGAGACGGGACGATACGTGCTCTTGCAGATCTTCGACGAGGTGATCACCAAGGAAGGCGACGACGCCTGGGACCGCCATCCGCTCAATCCCGACAATCACATCAACGGGCTCACGCTGCCGCGGACCGGTCAGCGGGGCACGCCCGACATCTACGACCTCCGCAACACGCGCCTGCTGGACTACTACCAGCGCTACCTGGGGCGGTTGCTCGAGAGCACCTATCAGTACCGCCACGTGATCTACGAGATCTCCAACGAGTACACGGGTACCAAGGAGTTCCTGGACTGGGTGCTCGCGCGGATCCGGGCCTTCGAGAAGGCCCGTCAGGTCGACCTGCTGGTGACGAACATGTCGTGCACGCCGACGCTCTTCAACCACGAGGCGAGCGCACCGGACATCGATCTCCTGGACTTCTGGCACGCGCCGCGCTCGATCCGCACGCTGCGGATCGACGAGATCTACGCGAACGTGACCTCGCTGCGCGCCAGCGTGAGCAAGCCGCTGCTCACCGGCCGGATCGGACTCGAACCGGACCGGAACGACGCCACGCCGAACTACCGCCGCGTGGCCCGTGCGCAGCTCTGGGCGATTCTCATGGCGGGCGGCGTGGCGGCCACCACGAAGGAGGACTACGCGGGGATCGAGAACGGACCGCCGGCCTACAACCTCGACGCGAAGTGGGAGACCCAGGGTTTCCTGGGCCTGCACCTCTTGCTCCACAACCTTTGGCAGACCGGTGTCTTCCAGGCGCGCAACGACATCATCCTCTCGCGCCCCTTCACCGACGTCTGGGCCGCCGCGGTCGGCCACGAGTGGGTGGTGTACATGGTCGACGTCGCGGGCCCGGGCGGCGGCACGCTGCGCCTGCGAAACCTGCCCACCGGCCGCTACACCGCCAAGCTCTACGATCCGGGGCTGGGGCAGGTGCTCCGGGTGGATCGGCTGGGGGTGGTGGACGGAACGGCCTCGATCGAGGTCGATCCGGTGAGCCTCGGCGACCGCGTCGTGTGGCTCACCCCGGAGCCCTTCGACGTGGCGGCCCGGTGGGAGGAACAAGGCGGGCGCCGCCGCTGCCTCATCGAGCTCCGGGACTTCGCGAGTTCCGGGGTATTCCACGCTATCTTCCTCAACGGCAAGGACGTCTCGACGGTCATCCTGCCGCTGTTCCGACCGACCGCGGCGCTCCCGGGCGGGGGCCTGCAGTTCGCCACCCCGTGGATGCCGCTGCCGGGCGGAGTCTATGAGCTGGTGGTGTGGGTCCAAGGCTCGCTCGGCACCGATCGGTCCATTCTCCGCATGCAGGTGGACTGAGCGCTCGGTCGCCAATCGCCCGCCGGGATCCGCCCCCGCCGCCGGAAACCGGCTTCCCGGAGGTCTCCGGGAAGAGAAACCGCGCCGCCAAGGCCTTCCGACCAGGGGGTTGCAGGGAGAATGATGCGGTGAGCGGCCGTCGGGCTGCACGCGCCCAGGGGGAACCGGGCGCAGGAACCCGAGGGGTCGGGACGAGCGCCGTGCGTCCCGCAAGCCCTCGCCCGGCCGAGGCCCAGCGCGCTTCGCTGCTGCCCGGCGGCGAAGCCCGGGTCGTGGTGTATAATCCCCCCTTCGGCGTGGCCGCCTGGCGAGCTACCCGCAAGCGGAATCCGGCGCGGCGCGGCGCCGGCGGGCCTCGGCGGGTGGAACGGTGGCGATGGCGCCGGTCCCGGTTCTTCGCCGGACAAGCACGGGGCCGCCAACGCGGCAGGCCGGTCGGATTCGAACGCCCATGCGTGTGCTGATGATCGCTCCCGAGCCCTTCTTCGAGCCGCGGGGCACTCCGTTCAGTATCCTGAACCGCGTGGTGTCCCTTGCGCGCCAGTCGATCCAGGTCGACCTGGTGACCTACCCGATCGGCGAGGATCCGAAGCTGCCCGGGGTGACACTGCACCGCGCCCGCCGGATTCCGGGCATCCGCCACGTCCCGATCGGGTTCAGCCTGCGCAAGCTCGTCCTGGATTTCTTTCTCCTGATCAAGGCCTGCCGGCTGCTCGCGCGCAACCGCTACGACTTGATCCACACCCACGAGGAGGCCGCGCTGCTCGGCCACTGGCTGGCGAAACGCTACGACGTGCCGCACCTCTACGACATGCACTCCAACCTGCTCGAGCAGATGCGCGCGAGCCTCCTCTTCCGCCACGGGCCCCTGCGCTGGCTGGGCGACCGCCTGCAGCGCGCCGCCGTCTGCAACGCCGATGCCGTGATCACGATCTGTCCGGAGCTCGAGTCCTACGTGAAGCAGGTGGCGCCGGACGTGCCCACGGTGCTGATCGAGAACATGTTCGACGCGTTCGCCGAGGAGACGGTGTCCTGCGATCGCGAGGCCGCGCGCCGGCGGCTCGGCCTCGGCGAGCAACCGGTGCTGCTCTATACCGGCACCTTCGAGGCCTACCAGGGCCTGGACCTCGTCGTCCAGGCGGCCCCCCGCGTGCTGGCCCTCCATCCCGAGGCGCGCTTCGTGCTCGTGGGCGGCACGCCCGTGCAGGTGCGCAAAGTGCAGGCGGCCGTGGTCCAGGTGGGCGTCGGCGAGCAGGTACTCTTCACGGGCACGGTCCCGGCCCGGGAGATCCGGAGCTTCATCGAGATGGCGGACGTGCTGCTCAGCCCGCGGCGCCACGGTTCCAACACGCCGAGCAAGATCTACACCTACCTCCGGAGCGGCCGCCCGATCGTGGCCACGAACCTCCAGACGCACACCCAGGTGCTCACGCCGGAGATCGCCGTCCTCACCGACAGCACGCCCGCAGGATTCGCGGCGGGCATCTGCGAGCTGCTCGATTCCCCGGAGCGGCGCCGCACGCTGGGGGAGCGCGCCCGGGCGTTTGCGGCGGCGAAGTTCGACACCGCGATCTACCACGGCAACCTCAGCCGGATCTACCATGCCGCGGTCCACGGCAACGCCTCCCCGGCCGGAACGGCGACCTGATCCGTGTGCGGCATCGCCGGGATCTGGCACCGCGACCGACAGCGACCCGCCGAGCCGGCACCGCTCGCGGCGATGGCCGATACCCTCCAGCACCGCGGACCGGACGACCGGGGCCTCTGGGCTGGCCGCGGGGGGGGGCTGGCCGCCACGCGGCTGAGCATCGTCGACGTTGCCGGCGGCCATCAGCCGCTCACCAGCGAGGACCGGCAGGTCGGCGCCGTGCTCAACGGCGAGATCTACAACCACCGGCGCCTGCGCCTGGAGCTGGAGGCCGCCGGTCACACCTTCTGCACCCGCGTCGACACGGAGGTGCTCGTGCACGGCTACGAGGCGTGGGGACCGCGCGGGCTCGCCGAGCGGCTCGAGGGCATGTTCGCCGCGGCCGTGTACGACCGCGCCGCTCACCGGCTGGTTCTGATTCGCGACCGGCTCGGCGTGAAGCCGCTCTATCACGGCACCACCGCGGCGGGCCTCGTGTTCGGCTCGGAGGTCAAGGCGCTGCTCGCCCATCGGGACGTCGCGCGCCGGCTCGACGCCGAGGGCATCGACCTGTTCCTCACCCTGGAGTTCACGCCCGCCCCCCGCACCCTGCTCGCCGACGTCCGCAAGCTCGTTGCCGGCACCCTGCTCGTCGCCGATGAGCGCGGCGTGCGCACTGAGCGCTACTGGCGCCTGCCGCCGCCGGCCGGCGCGGAGGCGCCGGCGACGCCCGCGCAAGCCGCCGCGGAGGTCGGCGCGCGGATCGAGCGCTCGGTCGAGGACCGCCTGATGGCCGACGTGCCCCTGGGCGCGCTGCTCAGCGGCGGCATCGACAGCAGCTCGGTCGTGCGCTGCATGGCGCGGCTCGGCGTCGATCCGCTGCGCACCTTCTCGGTGGGTTTCCGGGAGCCGAGCTACGACGAATCGGTCCACGCCGAGGCGGTGGCCCGGCATTTCGGCGCCTGCCACCATGCCGCGGGACTGGTGCCGCGAGCGGTCGAGCTCGTGGACCGCCTGCTGCCGTTCCTCGACGACCCGATCGGCGACTTCAGCATCTTCCCCACCTACCTGGTGAGCTGCCTGGCCCGCCAGCACGTCAAGGTGGTGCTGAGCGGCGACGGCGGCGACGAGGTGTTCGGCGGCTACGATACCTACCTCGCAGAGAAGCTGGCGCAGCGCCTGGCCGGACCGGCGCGGATCGCCGGCCGCGCCGCCCACCGGCTGGGCCGCCGCATGCGGCCGCGGGAAGCGAAGAAGGGCCTGTGGAATCTCAGCCGCCGGTTCCTGGAGGGGCTCGGCCACCCGGCGCACTTCGGCCACATGCGCTGGATGCTCTTTCTCGCGGCGGCCGACAAGGACGAGGCGTACGGGCCGGCGCTCCGCGAGGGACTCGGGGACTTCGAGGCCGCCACGGTCCTCGACGAGGCGCTGGCCGGCGATGGGCACACGGTGACGGATCCGCTGGAGCGGAGCCTCCGACTGGATCTGCGCCTCTACCTGCCCGAGAACATCCTGCTCAAGCTCGACCGCATGTCGATGGCCACCTCGCTCGAAGCGCGCGTGCCGCTGCTGGACCACCGGCTGGTGGAGTACGTGGCCCAGCTGCCCGCGCGCTACAAGGTGCGAGGCCTCGTGCGCAAGTGGATCCTCAGGCGCGCGGTGGCGCGGTGGCTGCCGCGCCGGGTGCTGGCGCGGCGCAAGACCGGCTTCAGCATTCCGATGAAGACCTGGCTCCGGCACGATCTGCGCCACCTGGTCGAGGGACTGGACGGCGGCGCGCTCGTCCGGGAGCACGGTCTGGTCGCGGGCGCCTGGGTCCGCCGCCTGGTGGAGGAGCACATCACGGGCCGCGCGGACCACGCGCACCGGCTGTGGTCGCTGGTGATGCTGGAGGCATGGCTGGGGGCCGTGCTGAAGGCCGGGCCCCGAGACAACCGAAATCCGGTGGAAGAGAACCCGGGAGGAAGGATGACCCGCGATGGCCGGTGAACCCGAGCACCGCGATCCGGGCATGCCGTGCGCCCAGGACCGCACGCCGCTGCAGGCCGTCCTGCAAGAGCCGGGCGAGGGGGCACTGAGCCTCTACCGGAAGATGAC
The DNA here is from genome assembly GCA_016935485.1 of Planctomycetota bacterium. Classification (GTDB taxonomy): domain Bacteria; phylum Planctomycetota; class JAFGQW01; order JAFGQW01; family JAFGQW01; genus JAFGQW01. Next base: position 19,968 of record JAFGQW010000388.1, read on the forward strand.
CGTGGGCCGGCCGGGCCTGTGGGCCCTCCTCCGGTACGAGCTGGTCGTCCAGGTGCTCGGCCGCCTGCCCGGCGCCCTGGGCTACGCGTGCCGCCGCCTGGGCTACCCGTGGCTGCTCGGCTCTTGCGGCAAGGGGGTCGTGTTCGGCCGGAACGTGGTGCTTCGCCATCCCCACAAGATCCACATCGGCCAGCGGGTGGTGATCGACGACGACTGCGTGCTCGACGCCAGGCGCTCCGCCGAGGCGAGGATCGTGCTCGGCGACGGCGTGCTGCTGAGCCGGGGCACCGTGATCAGCGTGAGCGGCCTGGTGGACATCGGCCCCAACTGCAACCTCGGCGTCCACACGCTCATTCACAGCGACCGGGAGGTGAGGCTCGGCCGGGGAGTGCTGCTTGCGGCGCGCTGCTATCTGATCGGCGTGGCGGACTACCGCACCGACCGGACGGACATCCCCGTCGTCGAGCAGGGAAAGGCCGAGCGGGCCTCGCTCGTGCTGGAAGACCACGTCTGGCTGGGGGCGGGGGTTTTCGTCCGCTCCGGTGTAACCGTGGGCCGCCACGCCATCGTGGCCGTGAACAGCGTGGTCACCCGCGACGTGCCGCCGTTTGCCGTCGTCGCCGGCACGCCGGCGCGGCTGCTTCGCAACCGGCGCGAGGAGCCGAGCTCGAGCGGGGAGAGCGCGTCTTCCGAGGCGTGAGCGCTCGGCTTCCGCTCTTGACATAGTGCCTTGTGATCATTATGGTTAGAGCTTCACGCCGGGAGGAGAGGGCGGCCGGCTCCACGTGCGGAGCGGGCCGCGAGGAGAGGACGAGGAGTGCCGCCGTTCGCCCCGGGCGAAGGCACGGCGCGCCGGAGAGCTTCGGAGCATGAGCCTCGCTGACCGACCGGACCCCGGGCGCGAAGGCGCCCCGAACGTGAGCATCGTGGTGCCGCTCTACAACGAGCAGGACAGCGTCGGCCCGCTGTGGACGGCGCTTGCTGCCGTCCTTCCCCGGCTGCCCGGCCCGACCGAAGTGATTCTCGTCGACGACGGCAGCACCGACGCCACCGGTGCGATCCTGAAGAGACTCCGCGCGGAGGGCGCGCCGATCCGGATCCTCAAGCTCAAGCGCAACTTCGGCCAGACTCCGGCGCTGGCCGCCGGTCTGGACCGAGCGCGCGGGCGCATCGTGGTCACCCTCGACGGCGACCTCCAGAACGATCCGGCGGACATCCCGCGGCTGCTGGCCGAGATCGACCGCGGCTACGACCTGGTGTGCGGCTGGCGGCGAGACCGGCACGACCCCTTCCTCACCCGCGTGCTGCCCAGCCGCATCGCCAACTGGCTGATCGGCCGCATCACCGGCGTGCGGATCCACGACTACGGCTGCACGCTCAAGGCGTTTCGCTCCGAGGTCGTCCGCCACTTGAACCTCTATGCCGATCAGCACCGCTTCATTCCCGCGATCGCTGCGGGCCACGGCGCCCGGGTAAGCGAGATCCCGGTGCGCCACCATCCGCGCCGCTTCGGCGCCTCGAAGTACGGCATCGGCCGCACGCTCCGGGTGCTCTTCGATCTGGTCACGCTCCGGATGTGCACGCGCTTTGCCGCCCGCCCGGGTCACTGGTTCGGGGTGATGAGCCTGCCCTTCCTGGGGCTGGGCGTGCTGACCGCGCTGGCCACGGCGGTCAACGCCACCAAGCTCATCCGCCTGGGCGACCTCGACTTCGAGTACGCCGCGCAGACCGTGCTGCCCTCGACGTCCTTCCTGCTGTTCTACCTGGCCTTTCACCTGATCTCGCTCGGGTTCCTGAGCGAGCTCTTCCTCAAGGTCTCGGACCACAAGATGACGGAGATCCTCGATGTCGCCGGTGTCTGAAGAGCGCGCCGAGCCCGCCGCGGTCGCCCCGCCGGGGTCCGCCGAGCGGCGCCCCGCACTTTCCGGCAGCCGGCCCGGGGACGCGGCCCTCGACGTGTCCGTGGTGATCCCGGTCGGCCGGGAGGTGGGGGATCTGGAGAATCTCCACGCCGCGCTGACCGCAGAGCTCACGCGGCTCGGACATACCCACGAGGTCCTGTTCATCGCCGACGGCGTGGGGGGCGAGATCCTCGGCACGCTCACGCGCCTGGCGGCCCGCCAACCCGAGGTGGTGCTGATCCGCTTCCGGCAGACGTTCGGCGAGAGCGTGGCCCTGAGCGCCGGGTTCGAGCGCGCCCGCGGCCGGTGGCTGCTCACCTTCGCGCCCTACCTGCAGGTCGTTCCCTCCGCGGTCGTCCAGGTGCTGGACGCGCTCGCAGCCGGCAACGACTTCGTCAGCGCCTGGCGGCATCCGCGCGTCGACCCGTGGCTGAACCGCCTGCAGTCGGGGGCCTTCAACTGGGTGACCCGCACGATCACCGGCGTGCCGATCCACGATCTCAACTGCGGGCTGCGCGCCATGACCCGCGAGGTGGCCGCCACGCTCACGTTCCACGGCGATCTGTTCCGGTTCCTGCCCATCCTTGCGACCAAGCAGGGCTTCAAGGTGGCGGAGGTCCAGGTGGGACATCTCGCGGAAATGGGCAAGCGCGGGTTCTTCGGCTTCGGGGTGAGCATCCGCCGCTTCCTCGATATCCTGACCCTGTTCTTCCTCGTCAAGTTCACGCGCAAGCCGCTCCGGTTCTTCGGGCTGATCGGCGCGGCGCTGTTCGTGCTCGGGGTCGCGATCAACGCCTACCTGGTCGTGCGCAAGCTCGGCGGCGAGAGCCTGGCCGACCGGCCGCTGCTGCTCTTCGGCACGCTGCTGCTGGTGCTCGGCTTCCAGACCCTGAGCATCGGGCTCCTCGGGGAGATCATCATCTACCTCCACGCCCGCAAGATCCGCGAGTACGTGATCGACGAGGAACTGTAACGGGCCATGGCGATGCCGCACCGCGACGCTTGCCTCGCGCCGCCCGGCGTGACCGGCGCCGGGCGCCCGGCCCGGCGCTGGTTCGTCGGCGTTGCGCTCGTCCTGGCCGTGGCGACGCTGCTCCGCCTCTGGTCGCTCGATCACGGGCTGCCGCACTCCTACTATGCCGACGAGGGTCACATGGTGCACCGCGCGCTCGCGTTCGGCACCTGGGATCTGAACCCGCACTGGTTCCACAAGCCGGCGTTCTTCATGTACGTGCTGTTCTTCGAGTACGGGCTCTACTACGCGCTGGGCAAGCTGGCCGGCGCGTGGTCCTCCACGGCGGACTTCGCCCGGCAGTACTTCACCGATCCGACCTGGTTCTACGTGCTGGGGCGCGCCACGGCGACGCTGGCGGGCCTCGGCGTCGTCGCCCTGACGCTTGCCTGCGGGCGGCGCATCGGCGGCACGGCCTGCGGGCTGATCGCGGGGCTGGTCGTCGCCACCAACTACTGCATGGCCGAGGCCGGCCGCTGGGTCAAGGCCGACATGCCCTGCGCGCTGTTCACCCTGGTGGCGACCTGGGCGCTCGTCCGCGTCGCCGAGGAGGGGCGGCGCCGGCACTACTGGCTGGCGGGGCTCGCGATCGGGGTCGGCACGGCGGTGAAGTACTACACGTTCGCGCTCGTGCCGACCGTATGGCTGGTGCACTGGATCCGGCGTCCGCCGGCGGGCACGCACATGCGGCGCGTGCTGGACGGCCGCCCCTGGCAGGCGATGCTGGCGGTGCTGGTCGCCTTCTTCGTCTTGAGCCCGTACAACGTGCTCGACTTCGGCACCTGGTGGCGGCTCAACCTCGGCCCCCGCTTCGAGGAGATCCTGACCCAGAAGCTGGGTGCGACGTTCCTTGCCCTCGGCACGGCCGGTCACCCCCCGCTTCTCGACGGCCTGCGCAGTTTCGCGCGCTGCTACGTCCGGCCCGACTGCATGGGTCTCGTCTGGGGGACGCTGGGCGTCGCGGGTCTCGCGTGGCAGCTCGGCCAGCGCGCGCGGCCGGCCCGGGTCGGGTTGCTGGCGGTCCTGCCGTTCGTCGCCATCGCCGTGCTCTGGAACCCGATCGACTTCGAGCCGCGCTACTTCACGCCGGTCATCCCGCTGTTCGCCCTGGCCGCAGGCCAGCTGCTGGGCGATCTCTGGACGGTGGTGCGCCGGGCCCGACCGCGACTTGCGGTCTGGAGCGGGCTGGTCGCGCTGGGGGCGATGGGGCTCCCCGGCGTGCTCGACATCGTGGCCTGGAACCAGCGCCACGCCCGCCAGGACACGCGCTCGATCGCCGCGGCGTGGGTCGAGGCGCACGTCCCGCCGGGCACCGCGCTCCTCAACGACCACGACTGGGTGCCGCTCCGCAAGAACACGGCGGCCCTTGAGCTGGAGTGGGGCATCCTCAAGGCGCACCGGGCCCGAGGGCGCGGCGGTCCGTTCCTCGGCGAGGCCAAGGACCACCAGTACGAGCACGCCATCGCCGCCAGTCGCGCGGCCGCGGCGGCCGGCCGGCCCACCTACAAGGTCTTCACGCTGCATCATCCCTGGTGGTCGCGGGAGGAGGATCCGGAGGGCGATCTCGGGCGCCACGAATGGGATCTGGACATGGGCACGCCGTGGCCGCGGCGGCCGCTCGCGGAGGGCGAGATCCGCAGCCTGGGCATCCGCTACATCGTCACCACCGCCAAGACCTACGCCGACTACCAGCCGGGCGGGAGGTCCGCCCACTTCCAAACCTGGGCCGCCTTCTACCGGTGGCTCGAGCGCCAGCCCCTGGTCTACACGATTCCGTACCAGCCCGACGTGCGGCCGGGCCCGACCGTGCGGATCCATGCGGTGACGCCATGAGCGCGCCAGAGCACCAGAACCCCGGATCGCCGGCGCGACCGCCGGCCGCTCCGGCCGGCGTGGACGCCGCGCAGCGCGGCCGCGACGATGCGGCCTGGGACGCGTTCGTCGATGCCCATCCGCTCGGCACGCTGTTTCATCGCACGCCGTGGCGCGACCTGGTCACCGGCGAGTTCCGCTTCGTGGCGCACTACCTCCGGTTTGCGCAGGGCGGGCGCATCCGAGGCGTGCTGCCGCTCTTCGTGGTCCCGCAGCCGCTGTTCAGGCGCTGCTTGATCTCGGTGCCCTACGCGGTCTACGGCGGCCTGCTGGCCGACGGCGACGACGCGGCGCGCGCGCTGCTCGACGAGGCCCGGGCGCGGCTGCGCGAGCACGACGGGCTCTATCTCGAGCTGCGCCACCGCGAGCACCGCGGGCTGGAGCCGCTGCCCGGAACGGACCTCTACGTCACGTACGTGCGCGACCTGCCGGCGACTCCCGAGGCCTGTCTCGGCGTGCTGCCGCGCAAGGCGCGGGCGGCCGCCCGCCAGGCGCGCGAGCGCCACGGGCTGGAGGGCGTGGCAACGCGCGATCTCATCGACGGCTTCCACCGGCTGTTCCTCGTCAACAAGCGGCGCCTGGGGTCGCCGGCGTTCGCGCCGACCTTCTTCCGGCGCGCGCTTGCGCTGCACGGCGCGCAGGCCGGTCTCTTCAACGTGATCCAGGAGGGGCGCACCGTGAGCGCCGTCCTCTACTTCACCTACCGGGACACGATCCTGCCGTACTTCAGCGGCGCCGTCCCGGAGGCGGAATCGGTGCACGCCAACAACTTCATGTACATGGCGCTCATGGAGCACGCCGTGCGGCTGGGGCTCAAGCGGTTCGATTTCGGGCGGAGCCGGCGCGACACGGGCTCGGCGCGCTTCAAGGAGAACCAGGGGTTTCGCGCCACGGAACTGCCGTATCGCTACCTCCTCCACCGTGCCGCCGCGGTGCCGGCCAACAACCCCTCCAATCCGCGCTACGACCGGGTCAAACGCCTCTGGGCGCGCGCGCCCTTGTGGTTGACGCGCCGGCTCGGGCCGCGGCTCATCCGCTACTTCCCCTGACGCGCCCGGCGTGAGGCACTGCGGCCGCGGTGCGGTCGGACGTGGCGGGGCGCGCGGGGAGGATTACCGGGCGAGGATCCAGTCCACGGCGGCGGCAAGCGTGGGCGCCACGTGATCCGCCGGCCGCTCGCCCGCCGGACGGCGCCCGTGCCGAGCGATCCGGACCGACCGGAGCGGCGTGCCAGCGGCCAGCTCGATGTCGCAGGCGCTGTCCCCGACGACGAAGGAGCCCTTGAGCTCGAGGCCGAGGTCGCGCACGGCCCGCTCCAGCATGCCGCGAGCCGGCTTGCGGCAGTCGCAGCGCCGCCGGTAGGCGCCCTCGCCGAAGTCCGGGTGGTGCGGGCAGTAGTAGATCCCGGCGAGCGTCGCGCCGCCGTGGCGCAAGCGCTCGCAAAGCCGCCCGTGGATCTGCGCGAGCGTCGGTTCGTCGAGGAGCCCGCGCGCCACCCCGGACTGGTTGGTGAGCAGCACCACGGCGAATCCGGCCTCGTTCAGGCGGCGCACGGCCGCGGCCGCCCCCGGCAGCAAGCAAAGCGCCGCGGGGTCGGCCAGATACTCCACCTGGCGGGTCAGCGTCCCGTCGCGATCGAGGAACACGGCCCGCCGGCCGCCACGCCGCGTCATGGGGCGTGTGCTCCGGACGCCGGGAAGAGGCGCTCCTCCACGAGGTCGCACAGGATGTGGCCGACCGCAAGGTGGGCCTGCTGGATCAGCGGGGTGTCGCGGGAAGGCACCGCGAGTACGGTGTCGGCCGCGGCCCCGACCGGCCCGCCCTCGGCGCCGGTGAACGCCTCGGTGCGGAGCCCCAGCCGGCGGGCCGTCTCGAGGGCGCGCACGACGTTGGGCGACTGCCCGGAGGTGCTCATTCCCACGACCAGGTCGGGCGGACGGCCGAAGGCCTCGACCTCCCGGGCGAAGACCGCAGCGAACTCCCCATCGTTCGCCACCGAGGTCAGCACGGGCGAGGACGTGCCGAGGGCGAGCGCGGGGAGCGCGCGCCGGTCGCGGCGGAAGCGATTGACCAGCTCCCCGGCGAGGTGCTGGGCGTCCGCCTGGCTGCCGCCATTGCCGAGCAGCAGGATCTTGCCCCCGGCCGCGAGGCACGCGGTCCATTCGGCGGCGAGCGCGGCGATGCCGGCGGTGCAGATCGAGCCCGTGGCCGCGAGCAGCTCAGCCCCGGCGTCCAGCGCGGCGCGGATGCGCGGCGCGAGCGCGGGGTCCGGGGGGGCGGGGGAGTTGCGGTTGCGCATGGGGTGACAGTCGCCGGGGAAGTGGACTACAATGGTCGCGGCTCCCGGCCGCGCCGGGCGCTCGTTCCGACGGTGGTCGTTGGAATCTAGCCCAGGTGGCCCACGAAGTCAAAGATCCCGCCCATGGCACGCACCACGGAGCAGACGCTGGCCGGGATGAAGATCCTCCTGGCCGAGGACGAGGAATCGATCGCCGTGCCGCTGGCCGACGACATCGAGGCGGCGGGCGGCCGGATCACCGTGGCGCGGGACGGGCTGGAGGCCGCGCGCCACCTCGAGGAGACCGTCTTCGATGTGCTGATCACCGATGTCCGCATGCCGGGCATGGAAGGCACCGACCTGCTGCGGGCCGTGGCCGAGCGGCAGCCGGAGACCGCGGTCATCGTGGTGACCGGCTTCGGCACGGTGGAGAGCGCCGTCGAGGCGATGCGGCTCGGCGCCCATGACTACATCTTGAAGCCGTTCTACAACGAGGACATCCTGCTCCGTCTCGCGAAGCTCCGGGAGCTGCGCGCGCTGCAGCGGGAGAACCGGCGGCTCCGGGAGCAGCTGGCGGAGATCGAGGGGCTCGACCGCATCGTCGGCAAGAGCGAGCCGATGCAGCAGCTCTTCAAGGCGATCCGCACCGTCGCGCGCACGGACGCCAACGTGCTGATCACCGGCGAGAGCGGCACCGGCAAGGAGCTCGTGTCGCTCGCGCTCCACCGCAACTCCCCGCGCCGCGAGAAGCCGTTCGTGCCGCTGAGCTGCGCGGCGCTGCCCGCCACCCTGCTCGAGGACGAGCTGTTCGGCCACGAGAAGGGCTCGTTCACCGACGCCCACCGCCAGAAGATCGGCCGCTTCGAGAAGGCGCACGGCGGCACGCTCTTCCTCGACGACATCGACGACATGGAGCTCCCCACGCAGGTGAAACTCCTGCGCGTGCTCCAGGAACGGGTCATCGAGCGGCTCGGTGGCGAGGAGCCCATCGCCGTGGACATCCGCGTGATCGCCGCCACCAAGGTGGTGCTCGCCGACAAGGTGCACGAGGGCAGCTTCCGGGAGGACCTCTTCTACCGCCTGAACGTGGTGCCGCTCCAGATCCCGCCGCTCCGCCGCCGCACCGAGGACATTCCGCTGCTCACCTACCACTTCATCGAGAAGCACGGCGGCCAGGGGCGCTTCGAGGTTTCCGACGAAGTGCTGCAGCGGATGTGCGCCTACGTCTGGCCGGGCAATGTGCGCGAGCTCGAGAACGCGGTGCAGCGCGC
>JAFGQW010000389.1 GCA_016935485.1 Planctomycetota bacterium
CTCCTGGATGTTGTCCTCGGTGAATCCGGGCAGCGTCTTGCCGTTGTAGAGCTTGAGCTTCTGCAGCAGGGTGAGGTTGGCCTTCTTGGGCTCCGCCAGCCGCGTCAGCACGGCCCACATCGCCGCCATCTCGATCGTGTGGGGCGCGATGCGCTTGGCGCGCAGCACGCGCTCGTTGTACTCCTTCTGGTAGATCTTGATCTCGTCCTGGAGCACGGTGTTGTAGGGAATGTCGATCTTCACCGTGCGGTCGCGGAAGGCCTCCATCAGCTCGTTGGTCTGGAGCTTGCGGTACTCGGGCTCGTTGGTGTGCCCGATGATCACCTCGTCGATCGAGGTCTGGTTGAACTTCTTGGGCTTGACGGAGTGCTCCTGGCTCGCGCCGAGCAGATCGTAGAGGAACGCCACATCGAGCTTCAAGACCTCGATGAACTCCACCAGCCCGCGGTTGGCCACGTTGAACTCGCCGTCGAAGTTGAAGGCCCGGGGGTCGGAGTCGGAGCCGTACTCGGCGATCAGCCGGTAGTTGATGTCGCCGGTGAGCTCGGTGGAGTCCTGGTTCTTCTCGTCCTTGGGCTGGAAGGTGCCGATCCCGATGCGGTCCTTCTCGCTCAGCACCAGGCGCCGGATGCGCACGTTCTGGACCACCTCGTTCCAGTCGCCCCGGCCGGCCGCGAGGTAGTGGTTGTGGTAGTAGCGGCAGAAGGGATTGAGATCGCCGTCGACCTGGAGCCGGTAGGTGTGCGTGTCCTGGATCCGGTCGTTCAGGTCCGCGAGGATCCGCGCGCGCGCCGCAGGCGGCACGAGCTTCAGCGGCTCCTCGTTCATGGGGCTGCGGACCCAGCGCTCCCCGTGCTTGTCCGCCACCCGCCACTCGTAGGTGTAGAGCGCGCCCGCGGGCTGGCGGGAGTAGGCCTCCAGGCCCTTCTTCAGCAGGCGGACGATCGTACTCTTCGCGCTGCCCACGGGGCCGTGGAGCAGCAGGACCCGCTTCTCGGCCCCGTAGCCGTGGGCGGCGCTCTTGAAGATGCGCACCAGCCGCATGAGGGCGCGGTCGAGCCCGTACACCGCGTCCTTGCCGCCGCTGAACGGATCGTCGAAGAAGCGGTAGCGCGTGATCTTCTCCTTGTACCGGGTGTACTCCTCGGTCTGGAAGGAGAGGATCATGTCGTAGAGCCGCTGGTGGGCGTTGCGGACCGTGAGCGGGTACTCGTAGACGAGCTCGAGGTAGTCCTTGAAGCTGCCGGCCCAGTGGAGCTCGAGGAACTCGCTCGGGTCCACGGTCTCGCCGATCATCCGCAGCACTTCGTCCGCATTGCTCATCTGCTGCCTCCCCGCTGTGTGGTCCCCGGAGCCCGGGCTGGTGACCGCCGGCGACCGGATCGGCGCCTGTCGAACGCGCGCCGCGCACCCGGCGACCCGGCCGGCCGTGACCGCGTCGCCGGCCCGGGCGCGCGCAGCCACCCCGGCATCGATCCCCCTCCAGGACCGCGGGGCCGGACGCGAAGTATACCGCCTCGGCCGGGGTGGTTCAATTCGGGTCGGCCCGCCGCCGCATGGCCGCATAGACCAGACTGCCCGCCAGCACGCCGACGGCATCGGCGAGCACATCGAGCCCGTCCGCCCGGCGCCCGGGAACCAGCGCCTGGTGCAGCTCGTCCGCTGCGGCGAACACGAGCCCCGCCAGGACGACCTCCGCCACGCGGCGCAGCGACGGGGCCGTGCGCGTCCGCGCGCATCGCCAGCGCAGCAGCAGCGCACCGAGCGGCAGGTACTCCAGCCCGTGGGCCGCCTTGTCCAGGGGAGCGACGAGCGGCACCGCGCCGCCGTGGCGGTGCGACAGCCACGAGATCAGACCGAAATAGGCTACCCACGGCGCGGTGTAGCGCACAAAGAACCGCATGCCCGCACGGCCTCCCGCCCGCCGCCGGCCGGAGCGCTCACGCGCGGCCGGCCGCCAGCGCCGCTGGCAGGGTCCGGCCCGCCGGCCGCACCTCGTGATTTTCGAGCTTGACCGAGATCCGCTGCGAGCGGCCGGCCTTCGGCATCGTGATCCCGTGGAGGACGTCGGCCTCCGCGATCGTCCGCTTGTTGTGCGTGACGATGATGAACTGCGTCCTGGCCACGAACCCGCTCACCATGTCGAGAAAACGCTGGATGTTCGCCTCGTCGAGAGCGGCGTCGATCTCGTCCAGAAGGCAGAAGGGGCTCGGCCGCGCGGTGAAGATGGCGAACAGCAGCGCCGTGGTGGTCATCACCTTCTCGCCGCCGCTCAGCATGTCGATGGATTTGGCCCCCTTCTCGGGCGGCTGGGCCAGGATCTCCACCCCGCTCTCGAGCACGTTGTCCTCGTCGAGGAGCCGGATGTCGCCGCGCCCCCCGCCGAAGAGCTTGCGGAAGATGGCGCGGAACTCGGCGCGCACCGCGTTGAAGGTCTCGAGGAAGATCTGGCGGCTGCGTCGGTTGATGCGCCGGATGATGTCCTCGAGCACGCGCTTGGACGCGACCAGGTCTTGTTCCTGCTCGAGGTAGAAGCGCTCGCGCCGCTCCAGATCCGCCAGTTCCCCGATGGCGGCCGCATTGACCGGCCCGAGCCGGTCGAGCTTGCGCTTGAGCTGCGCCGCCTCCTCCTCGAGCGCCTCGAGGTCGGCCGCACCCGCCGGCGCGCCGCCGGCGGCGGCGTGGGCCACGAGATCGATGCCCGCCTCCTCCTCAAGGCGCTCGACGAGCGCTTCGAGGCGCGTACGCAGCTGCCCCTCGCGGATGCGATCCTCCGCGCGCACCTGCCGCACCCGATCGAGCGCCGCGCGGGCTTCCTCCTCCGCGCACAGCGCGGCGCCGTGATCCGCCGCCGCGTCCTGGAGCGCCTGCTCCGCCTGCGCGAGCAGACGCTCCCACCGGACGCCCTCCGCGCCGAGCCCCTCGAGGCGCGCCTCGAGCTCCCGGATCCGCTCCGCGCCGGCACCGGCCGCCGCCTCGCGGTCGTGCGCTTCCTCCCGGCGCCGGGCGCGGCCGTGGTCCATCTCGGAGATCCGCTCCAGCATCTGGTGCTTGCGGTAGTGGAGCTCCGTTTCGCGGCGGCCGGTCGCGACGCTGACCGCCTCGATCCGCTCCACCTCCGAGCGCATGCCGCCGAGCCGCCGGCCGGCGGCGCCGCGCTCGGTCGCGAGCCAGCGCTCGCGCGCCTGGATCGCCTCGAGACGGCGCTGTTCGGCGGCGATCGCCGCCGCGACATCGCGCTCCTCGGCCCGGAGCGCCTCGAGCTCGCGGCCCATCTCCGCCGCCTCCTCCTCGCCGATGCGCCGTTCCTCCTCGAGGTCGCGCTCCCGGCTGCAGAGCTCGTCGACCTCCTTCAAGTGCCGCGCCCGATCCAGATCGCGGTCGCGCAGCTGTTCGTGGGCCTGCGCCAGGGCGCGCTCGCTCTCGTCAGAACGGCCCTGCAGCCCCGCGCGCTGCGCCTCCAGCGCCGCCACGCGCCGGCCGCTGTCCGCGATCTCCCGCTCCAGCCGCTGCACCTCCGCCCGCCGGCTGATGAGCCCGGCGGCCCGCACCGACTCGCCGGCGGCGATGCGCGCCAGCGGGCCGAAGATCTCGCCCTCGAGCGTCACGAGGCGCACGCCGCGCGCGATCGCCTCGGGGCGCAGCGCCAGGGCGGCCGCGCGGCTGTCGACCACGACGACGTCCGCGAGCAGCTCCAGGGCGCCCCGGAAGCGCGGGTCGCGCACCTGGACGAGCTCCGGCGCCCAGCCCACGAACCCGGTGTGGCCGCGCCCGAACCCCTCCGCTCGTGCCGGCGGCGCGCCGACCGGGGCCTCGACCGGCCAGAAGACCGCGCCGCCCTTGCGCTGCTGCTTGAGCGTGTCCGCGGCGGCCAGCGCGCCGCCGGCATCCACGGTCAGCAGCGCCTCGGCATCGTCGCCGAGCGCCTTCTCCACCGCGCGCGCGTACGCGGGGTCGACCTCCAGCGCGTCGGCCAGGCAGCCGAGCACGCCGTCCGGCGCCGGGCTCCCGGAGCCCTGCGGAGCGGCCCGGCCCAGCAGGTATCGCGCCCCGGCGCCCATCCCCTCCCTGGCGGCCTCGAGGTCCTTGAGCACGGCGAGGCGGCCGTGCCGCTCTCTCAGGTTGACGCGCTCCTCGGCCAGCTGCCGCTCGAGATCCGCGAGCTCGCGGCGGGCCTCGCGCTGAGCGCGCTCGGCCTCGTGCAGCGCCTGACGCGCCTCGGCCAGGGTGGAGCCGAGCGAGGCCGAACGGCCCTCCGCCGAGGTTCGCTCCGCCGCCAGGCGCGCCCGCTGGGCGTCGAGCTCGTGGCGGCGGCGGCGCAGCCGCTCGAGGCCGCCCTCCAGGCTCCCGGCCCGCACCCGGAGCGCGCTCGACTGGTTGGTGAGCTCCGCCCGCCGGCGGTCCCGCTCGTAGCCCTCCCGCCGGAGTTCGTCCAGCTCCTCGACCACCGCCCGGTAGGCCTCCGCGGCGTCCTCCAGCTCGGCCGCTTTCCGGTAGCGCAGCGTGCCGAAGACGCGCCGGGCCCGGACCGCCTCGCGGTGCCCCTGGTCAAGTTCCGCCAGCTCGCGCCGGAACGCCTCGAGCGCGGCCTCGATGCGCTCGGCCTCGGCCCGCCGGTCCGCCGCCTCGGCGCGCGCCTGCGCCGCCCGGTCCGTCTCACCGGCGATCGCCTCCCGCGCCGCCTGGATCCGTGCCTCGTTGTCGTGCACCGCCGCCCGGTAGCGGTGCACCGCCTCGGCGGCCGACTGGCGCAGCCGGTCGCCGGCCTCGCGGCGCGCCGCGGCCGTGCGCTCCGCCACCCGGGCCTGCTCCTCCTCGTCCGCCTCGGCCTCCAGCCGCCGGGCGACCGCGTTCACGTCCGCCACCAGCTCGAGGTAGCGGAGCGCGCCGGCCTGGATCCGCACCTCGCCGAGGCGCGCCGCGGTCTCGTTGTAGCTCCGCGCCCGCCCCGCCTGGATGCGCAGCGAGCGGATCTGCCGGGAGATCTCCCCGATCACGTCGTGGGCGCGGCGGAGGCTGTCGTCCACCGCCTGGAGCTTGCGCTCGGCCTCGCGCCGGCGCTGGTTGTAGCGCCCGATGCCCGCGGCCTCCTCGAAGATCACGCGGCGCTCGACCGGCGAGCGCTTGATGATGTCCGTGATCCGCCCCTGCTCGAGCACGAAGTAGGACCGGGTGCCGATGCCCGTCCCCAGGAAGAGATCGCGCAGCGTGCGCAGGCGCACGGGGCGGTTGTTGATGAGGTACTCGCCGTGGCCGTCGCGGTGGATCCGCCGGGTGACCACCACTTCCGGCGCGTCGTAGTGGAGCAGCCCGGACGTGTTGTCGAAGGTGATGCTGCCCTCCGCGTAGGCCACCGCCTCCTTGCCCTCGCGATCCAGGTGGAGGACATCCGTCATGCCTTTGGAGCGCAGCGACGACGGCGCCTGCTCGCCGAGCACCCACTTGAAGGCGTCCACGATGTTGGACTTGCCGCAGCCGTTGGGCCCGATGATGGCGGTGATGCCGGGGGCGAAGTGAAAGGTCTGCCGGTCGGCAAAGGACTTGAACCCGTAGACCTCCAGCTTGCGGAGGATCATGAACGATCCTCCACCGGCCGCTCGGCGCGGCTCAGAGCGGCGGCGTCCTCGACCCCGCGCGTCGTCTCGAACCGGCGCCCCTCGAGCAGGGGCTTGACCTCGTCGACGAAGTCGTGCACGTCCTTGAACTCGCGGTAGACGGACGCGAACCGGACGTAGGCGACGGCATCGAGCCGGTGAAGCTCCTTCATCACCATGTGCCCGATGATCTTGGAGCCCACCTCGCGCTCGAACATGTCGTTGACCTGCGCTTCGATGCGGTCGGTGATCTCCTCGAGCTGGTCGAAGGCGATGGGGCGCTTCTCGCACGCCTTGAGCATCCCCTGCAGGATGCGCTGCCGGTCGAACGGGACCCGCCGGCCGTCCTTCTTCACCACGCGCAGCGGCATCTCCTCGACGCGCTCGTAGGTCGTGTAGCGACGCTGGCAGGTCAGGCACTGGCGCCGCCGCCGGATGACCGAGCCGCCGCCGGCGGCGCGCGAATCGATCACCTTGTCGTCGTCAGCCTTGCAGAAGGGGCATTGCATGGAGCTCGGACACCGGACCGTGGGGCCGGTTTCCCAAGAGGAGTTGCGGCGGCATCGGAGCAATGTAGCCCCGCCGATCCTGTTGTCAAGATGTTGCGCCGAACGAACCGCCGGA
>JAFGQW010000077.1 GCA_016935485.1 Planctomycetota bacterium
CGCCTGCTCGCGTGGCGCGACGCCGCGCGCCGGCGCGACTTCGAGACGCTGTTCGTGCGCATCCTGGACGAGAGCGGCGTGCTCCGGCGCGAGCTGTTCGTGCGGGAGAACGAGCGGAAGCTCACCAACTACCTGCACATCTGCGAGCTCCTCCTGGAAGAGTGCGGCCGCCGTGGCCGGGAGCTGGCCGGCGTGATCGGCGCGCTCGAGTCCTACATCCGCGGGGAGGCCGAGCCGCCCGGCGACGAGAGCACGCAGCAGCGGCTCGAGACCGACCGCCTCTCCGTGCAGGTGATGACGATGCACAAGGCGAAGGGGCTCGAGGCGCCGGTCGTGTTCCTCTACGGGGGGTACGGCGCGAGCCCCCCGGGGGACCTCCACGTGTTCCACCGCGACGATGACCTCGACGCGCCGCGGGTGATGGCCGTGGAACCGCTGGACGAGGGGGCCCGGGAGCGCTGGCAGCGGGACGAGCGCGAGGAGGAGGAGCGCCTGCTCTACGTGGCGATCACGCGGGCCGCGGCGCGCCTCTATCTGCCGTGGATCGCGGACCGGGCGCTGCGCTCCTTCGTCGGCGGCTACCGCATCCTGAACGACCGGCTGAACGCGTTCGCGGAGGACGAGGCGAACGCGGTGCACTTCGAGCGCATTACGGTGCCGGCCCTCGAGGCCGGAGCGGCGGAGATGGCGGCGGAGGCGCCGGTTCCGGTGGCGTGGATGCCGCCGCCGGAGGTGCTCGAGGAGGCTCGCCCGGCGGCGCTGGATTTCGCGGCGCTCGCGCGCGCTCACGCCGCGATCGTGGTGAGCTCCTACAGCCGCATGAAGCGGGCCGCCCGCGGCGAGCGCACGGCCGCGCCGGAGATCGCGGCGGAGGCGGGGGGCAAGGAAGTCCTGGAGGACGAGCCGACGTCCGCCCCGGACGCGGAAGCCGAGGACGTGCTGCCGGGCGGCACGGCCACCGGCTCGTTCCTGCACGAGGTGCTGGAGCGCGTGGATCTCGCTCCGGTGCGCGGCAGCACGCTCGCCGACTGGAGCGCGCGCCCGGAGGTGGAAGCGCTGTTCCGGGCGGCGATGGCCCGGCACGACCGCGATCCGCGCCACCTGCCGCACGCCCGCCGGCTGGTGCACACGGCGCTCACCGCCGACCTCGCGCTCGGCGACGCTCGCCTGGCCGGCGGCATCGCCGCGCTCGATCCTGCGCGCGTGCGCCGTGAGATGGAGTTCCTCTACCCCATCCCGGAGGCCGGGCATCCGCGGCTCGGCGCGCCGCTGCCGGCCGCCGGCTTCACGGTCGAGCGCGGCTACCTGCGCGGCTTCGTGGATCTCGTGTTCGAGCACGACGGCCGGGTCTACTTCGCCGACTGGAAGACCGATCTGCTGCCGGAGTACACGGCCTCGACGCTGGCGGAGCACGTTGAGAGGAACTACGACCTCCAGGTGAAGGTCTACGCCGTGGCCATGGCGCGGTGGCTCGGTCTCGGCGGGGCGGACAATGCCGGGAGGCGTTTCGGCGGGATCCTCTATTGCTTCGTCCGCGGCATGGAAGCACCGGGGAGCGGCGCCGAGGGCGTCCACTTCCGGCGGCCGGACCGGGCGGAGCTCGAGGGCTACGCGCGGGAGCTTCGCGAGTTCGCGCACTACCGGGAGACACATCATGGCGCCTGAGCTCGAGCTCACCCGGCACGGCGCCGCGCGGCGCGCGCTCGCGGTGGTCGGCAACCCGCCGCTGCTGGAGGCGCTCGAGGTCGGCGCGGCGCGCGCCGCCGAGTCGTTCAACCTGACGCCGGCCGAAGCGGCGCTGGCGGGCGAGATCGCCGACCTCGAGCCGGAACTCGCGGCGGGGGAGCGGCGCGCGCTCTTCGCGCTGGTGCTGGCGGTGCGCGTCTTCCTGGCGCGCGGCAGCACGCGCCTGCCGGTCCCGGGCGAGGCGCTCGAACGAGCGGTCGCGGAGCTTGCGGCGGAGGTGCCGGCGCTCGGCGCGCCGGCAGAGGTGGCGGCGGCGATCCGGCGGCTGCTGGCCGAGCGTCGCGCACCGGCGGTGGTGGGCGCGCCCGGCGAGTATCGGCCGCTCGTCCACGACGGGGTGAGCGTGTGGTCCCAGCGCGTGCTCGCGTGCGAGGAGCGGCTGAGCGTGCGGCTCGGCGCGGCGCTCGCCCGGCCGCCGGCGGTGGAGGATGGAGCGGCGCTCGACGCGGCGGTCTCGGCGGCGTGCGCGGCGCTGCCGCTTGCGCTGAGCGCGGAGCAGGCGGCGGCGGTCCGGATGGCGCTCCGCGCGCCGGTCTCGCTGGTCACCGGCGGGCCGGGCACCGGCAAGACGACCGTCGTGGCGGCGGTTCTGCTCGCACTGCGGGAGCTCGGGGTCCCGGCGGAGGCGGTCGCGCTCGCCGCGCCCACGGGCAAGGCGGCCTGGCGGCTCGCGGAGGCAGTCGCACGCGTCTTCGACGGAACCAGCCTTGCCGCGGACGATCCGTTTCGCGCGATCGATGCGCGCACGCTCCACCGGCGGCTCGCCTACCTGCCGGCGGCCGGGCGGTTCCGGCACCACGGCAACAACCCCTTGCCGGCCCGCGTGGTGATCGTGGACGAGGCCTCCATGATCGACGTGTTCTTGATGGAGCGGCTGCTGTCGGCGGTGCGGGAGGACGGGCGCCTCGTGCTGCTCGGCGACGCCGATCAGCTGCCGTCGGTGGATGCCGGCGCGGTGTTTCGCGATCTGGTGGCGGCCGGGGGTGCGGCGGCCCGCGGGGTCGTGCGGCTCGAAGAGAACTTCCGCGTGTGCGCGGCCGATCCGGCAGGAAGCGCGCTCGCCGCAGCGGCGGGCGCCGTCAACCGGGGGGAGGTGTCGTGGCTTGCGGCGGCTGACGGAATCGCGCGGCGCGGGAGTGCCGCGGAGCTGCGCTACGAGGGCGTCGAAGCGCTGTTTGCCGGCGCGGAGGTGCTCCGCCCCTTCCTCGCGCACTGGTACGAGACGCGCATCGTGGACGCGGCATTCCAGGCGGCGGCGAACCGGATCTACGCGGTGGCGCGGGGCACGATCGCCGATGAGGAGGAACGTGTCGCCGCCGCGCGGCTCCTCGCGCACCACGAGCGCGCGCGCGTGCTCTGTCTGACGCACGGCCTGCGCACGGGGACCGTGGCTGCGAACGCGGCGCTGCACCGCCGGCACGCGCAGTTCCTGGGCCGCTCGGCCGACTTCGACCTCGTGCCGGGCGAGCCCGTGGTGATGCTCGTGAACGACTACGAGCGGGGGCTTTTCAACGGGGATACCGGCGTGGCGGTGATGGGCCGCGACGAGGACGGGCGCGTGCAGCCGCACGTCGTGTTCCGCCGCGGGCCGGAGCTGGTGGCGCTGGCGTTCGGGCCGCTCCGCGCCCGCCTCGAGCTCGCCTGGGCGCAGACGGTGCACAAGAGTCAGGGCTCGGAGTTCGACGCGGTGGCGGT
This sequence comes from Planctomycetota bacterium, assembly GCA_016935485.1. Taxonomy (GTDB): domain Bacteria; phylum Planctomycetota; class JAFGQW01; order JAFGQW01; family JAFGQW01; genus JAFGQW01. Next base: position 3,442 of record JAFGQW010000077.1, read on the forward strand.
GCTCCTGCCGGAGCGGGATCTCGCGCTTCTCACGCGCGAGCTCGTCTACACGGCGATCACCCGGGCGCGGCGGGCGGTCGTGCTGGTCGGGCCGGAAGCGCGGCTCCGGGCCGGCGTGGTCCGCCGGATCGAGCGCTTTTCCGGCGCGGGCGGGACGGCCGGCGGGCGGCTCCCGCGGACTTCGAGGAGCCGCCCCGGCGAGAGCGATTCGTGCTAGAGCGTGATCCGCACCGGGTCGCTGAGGGTCCGGATGCCGAGCGTCGCCTTCGGATCGAGGGTGGCCGCGAGCAGCCAGACCGCGATGCCCTTGAGGACCGGGAACTTTGCGACGTCGAGCACCGCCATGCCGCGGCCCGACGGGTTGAGATTGCCGACGCTGCCGGCGAAGATCGCGCCGAGCTGCCCGCTCAGGCTGAGCGGGGTCAGCTTGTCCACGTTGAGCAGGATTCGCCGCCCGTCGGGCAGGGGGACTCCGGGGCGAACGCCGGAGATCGACAGGCCGACCGAGTAGGCGTTGCCGGCCTCGCCCGGGAAGTGGAGGTAGATCTCCCAGATCCCGGCGCTCCGCCGGAAGGTGGAGAGCTCTTGCCGGGGGAAGAGCTGGTTGAAGCTGAGGCCGGTCGTGCTCGCGAGCGTGGTGATGGCCTTCGTCGCGAGATCCACGAAAAAGACGCCCGACTGGCTCGTGTTGGATCCCACGACGAGCCGCGGTGCGGCAGCACTCGCCCGGTCGTTGTGGAGCCCGAGGGCGGTGACAATCCCGCTGCCGAGCACCGTCGTGACCTGTCCCAGCGCGTCCATGCAGAGCACCACGGCGCCCTGAGAAGCGTAGCTCCCGACGTAGTAGTTGCCGCTCCGAATGTCCTGGGTGATCTGGGACCGGACCGAGAAGTTGAACGCGAAGCTGCCCAGCGAGGTGATCCCCGAACCATCGGGGGCGACGCTGAAAACGAAGCGATTGCCGGAGTCGAGCACCAGGAACTTACCGGTGTCGATGTCGACGGTCACGCCATAGGGATCCTGGAACGGCGAGCCGCGACAAAGCGTGGTCACCTTGTTCGCGCGGTCCACCCGCCGCAGGCCCGGGTCCGGAGAACCGCCGCCGACGCCGAGCGCGACGACGTAATCGCCGTTCTGATCGACGACGACGCCCTGCGCCATCCCGCCGTTCATCTGGGGATTGACGCTGTCCACCTGGATCGTCTGCACGATGGTGCCGTTCGGGTCGACCTGCAGCAGGCTGGCGTTCACCGACTTGGAGAGCATGGCCACGACGTACATCCGGTCGTCGAAGTCGAGCGTGCCGCCCGCGAGATACGAGCCCGAGGGCAGCTGGCTCACCGTGAGGACCGTGGACAGACCGCCAGCGCTGTCCACGACGCCGAGTACGATGGGCGTGGGGCTCGTCGTCGACGCGCTGGCGGTGAAGGACCAGCCGGCCGTGTGCGGCTGGGCGGCGGCCGCGAGCGCGAGCGCGAGCAGCAGCAGGGCGGGCAGCAGAGCGTAGCGGGACATGACTGGGTTTCCTTTCCGATCCGGGTCTTCGGTCGTGGAGCAGACAACAACCCCGCGGGCAATCCAGGCCCAGTATCCCACGGAGTGCTCCCGCGGGGAAGCGTCAACGCGGAGCGAGCTGGCCGGCAGGGGCGCGATGCGCGGCCGCTCGCTGCCGCGCCGGGAGAGTTTCGCACGAGCCAGAACTGGATCGCGCCACCCGGCTGCGCGCTCTCCAACGCGTCCTATGTACCGCCTCCGCCCGAGAAGCTCATGGAATGCCTTGGGGCCTGGGAAGGCTACCTCTACGACGATTCGCTGCAGCCGACCAGCGGCGTGCACGCGAGGGGCGGAAGCGGTAGCATGGGGAGTGCCGCTCGCGGCTGAGCGGCAAGACGTTCTTCCCGCGCCGCGGGGCGGCGCCGGAACAACCCGCCGATTCGCCGGCGACAGGGTCCGCTGTCAGGCGCCGCGGCGCGGCAGATCCGCGCATTTGCTGGCTCCGCGAACGCGCCGACCAACCTGACCGACCCCGGGGCCTTCGCATGGTGACCAGCCCGCCACAAGAGCGGAGGTCCTTCCGGCAACAAAACTTCTTGCGCTTCCGCAAGGATCCTTGTATCATCCGGCGCCATGCAATGTCGCAGGGTCCTGATGGCATGGGTGGGGTCTACCGACCTCCGCGCGCCAACGGAGCAGGCAGCGGTGGGTTTCGGACCGGTCGCCCAGGCCGTCAACGCTCGGATGTTCGACGAGGCGGTGCTCTTGTCGAACTTCCCGAATGCCCCCGTGGAGGCGTACGTGCGGTGGATTTCCGGCCTCACCTCCTGTCGCCTGCGGGTGGAGCGCCGCGAGCTCTCCGGGCCGACCGAGTTCGGGGAGATCTATACGGCTGCCGTCGACGTTGTCCAGGGGACGATCCAGCGGCATGGTACTTCCGTGGATCTGACGTTCCACCTGAGTCCGGGCACGCCCGCCATGGCGGCGGTGTGGATCATCCTCGCGAAGACGCGGTTTCCTGCAGAGCTGATCGAGTCCTCGCGGGAGCACGGGGTGCGCACGGCATCGGTGCCGTTCGACATCTCGGCGGACTTCCTACCCGACCTGCTGCGGCGTCCGGACGAGGCGCTCGAGCGCCTGAGCGTCGGCCTGCCTCCGGAGGCGCCCGAGTTCGAAGCGATCGTCCATCGGGGTCAGGCCATGAAGCGCGTGATCCTGCGGGCCCGCCGCGTCGCTCTCCGCTCGGTCGCAGTCCTGATCGAGGGCGAGACGGGAACCGGCAAGGAGCTGCTCGCCCGCGCCATCCATCGCGCCAGCCCGCGGCGAGACAGGCCTTTCGTGGCCGTCAACTGTGGCGCCATCCCCTCGGAACTCGTCGAGTCGGAGTTGTTCGGACACGAGAAAGGTGCCTTCACGGGTGCGACAACGAGCCGGAAAGGCCACTTCGTCGAGGCGGACGGGGGCAC
>JAFGQW010000078.1 GCA_016935485.1 Planctomycetota bacterium
GACTACCGGACGGCCATCGCCCAGCTCCTGCTCGGGGGCATGAGCTGGCTGGAACGGGCGGGCGCGATCCGGTTCCGCAAGGGACTGGTGAACCGCGACTACCTCCGGGCGGCCGGCCGGCACCCCGAGTTCCGCTCGGGTCTTCACGCCATCGTGGGCCACTTCGAGGAGACCCACTTCGGGCGGCGGGCGGCCACGCCCGAGCGGTTTGCGACCTGTCTTGACCACTTCCGAAGGAGCGTGCGCGATGGCGGGACCGGATAGCGGCCGCCGGCGGGGCGACTGGGTGTGGGCCGGCGGGATCGTCGTGCTGCTGGTGCTGATGGTGTGGTGGATTCCGGGAGACCGCGCGCCGTGGCGCGACTCCTACAGCCTGGAGCCGAGCGGGAAGAGCGGCTTCTTCCGGCTGCTCGCCGCCACCGGCCGCCCGCCGCGCCGCAGCCTCGCGCCGCTGGTCGAGGCGCTCCGCGGGCTGGATACCGGCGCGACGCTCTGCCTCCTCGGACCGGCGCGCTACCCAGGGCGCGAGGAGTGGGCCGCGCTTCACGACTGGGTCTGCCGCGGGGGGCGGCTCGTGTTCGCGGCGCGCGCCGACGATCCGGCGGTGGAGCTCGAGGGGTATGACGTGAAGGTGGAACCCGACTCCGGGCTTCGGGCGCTGTGCCGCCCGGCGCGGCCGAAGGATGGGGAGGCGGTCGGTCCCGATGTTCGCTCCAGGGTCGAGACCGGGCTCGTCAAGGGCAAGGTGCAATGGGACCGCTCCGGCGCGATCCACTGCGACGAGGACTTCGCCGAGACGCTGGTCGCCGTGGACGGCTCCCCCCAGGTCATCCGGTTCGAAGTCGGGGCCGGCGGTCTCGTGGTGGCCGCCTCGGACCGGATCTTCAGCAACCGCGTGCTGGCCGGCCGGAAGGACGACTCGGCCTTGCTCGCGTACCGCATCGTGGAGGCGGCCGGACCCGGCCGGCCGGTGTGGTTCGAGGAGTATCTCAACACGGTGGGCTCCGCCAAGGTGGCCGGCATCCTGCTGGACCCGGAGTTCCGCCACCTCACGCTGCAGCTCGCCCTGATCTTGCTGCTGCTCCTGTGGTGGGGGTTTCATCGCTTCGGCGCCGCCGCGGCACCACGAGAGGACCGACGGCGCAGCATCGTCGAGCACGCGGTGGCGCTCGGGAATCTGCACTTCAAGGCGGGGACCGGGGCGCGGCTGGTGGGCGCCTACCTGGACTACTTCGAGCGGGAGACGGGGTTGCGGGCGAGCCTCCGGCGCCCGCAGGACGCGGGGCGCGACGAGCGGATCCAGCGGGCGGCGGCGCGGCTGGTGCGCGGTACCGGCGCGGATCCCGAGCGGGTGAGCGCTCTTCTCCTCGCCGCGGATCGGGCCCGGCGCCGCACTACGCTCACGGCTCAGGAGACGCTCCGGAGGATCCGTCCGCTCGCGAAGCTCCTCGGGCGCCAGCGTCGCAGCGGCGGCGCGGCGACCGGCGGGCGCGCGGCGCGCGCGGTAACGAAAGGAACGTCCTGACAGGGAAGCGGCGCGGGCGCCCGCGGCGGCGGCCCGGCGCCGGAAAGGAAGTGCCATGGAACTCGATCGCGTGTCCGCGACGTTCGCGGCGCTGGCCGGTGAGGTCGGCAAGGTGATCGTCGGCCAGACCGAGCTCGTCGAGGGCGTGCTGGTCGCGCTCTTCGCGGAGGGCAGCGTCCTCATCGAGGGCGTGCCGGGGCTGGGCAAGACGCTGCTGGTGAACACGCTGGCGCAGGCGGTCTCCTGCGAGTTCAAGCGGGTGCAGTTCACGCCGGACCTGATGCCCTCGGATCTCACCGGTTACAACGTCTACGACATGAGCGAGCGGCGGTTTCACTTCCAGCGCGGCCCGATCTTCACCAACCTGCTGCTGGCCGACGAGATCAACCGCGCGCCGCCGAAGACCCAGTCGGCGCTGCTCGAGGTGATGCAGGAGCGGCAGGTGACCGTGGACGGGGAGGTCTACCCGCTCCCGCCGCCGTTCCTGGTGATCGGCACGCAGAACCCGCTCGAGCACGAGGGGACCTACCCGCTGCCCGAGGCGCAGGTGGATCGCTTCATGTTCAAGCTGCTGGTCGACTACCCGAGCCGGGCGGAGGAGAACGCGATCCTCGCGCACTATGCGGCCGGGCACGATCCGCGCCGGCTCGAGACCTTCCAGGTGCAGGCCGTGACGAGCGCCGCGGACGTGGAAGCGATCCGGCGGGCCGCCGGCGGCGTGATCGTCGAGCCCGCGGTGGTGAACTACATCACCGCGATCGTGGGCCGCACCCGCGAGACACCGGACGTGTCGATCGGCGCGAGCCCGCGGGGGAGCGTGAACCTGTTTCTCGCCGCGCGCACGCTGGCGGCCTGCCGCGGCCGCGACTTCGTCACGCCCGACGACGTGAAGGAGACGGCGCCGTGGGTGCTCCGGCACCGCGTCCGGCTGAGACCCGAGGCGGAGATCGAGGGGCTCACTCCGGATCAGGCGCTCGGCCGGATCCTGGAGGAGGTGGAGGTGCCGCGCACGTGAGTCCGACGGGCCGGCTGATCGTGCTCTTCGCGGTGGCGGGCGTTCCGTTCGTCGCCTGCGCGTGGCTGCCGCAGGCGGCCGGGCTGGGCATCCTCGCCGACCTCGCGGTGGGGCTCGTGGCGCTGGGGGATCTGCTGATCACGCCGGCGCCGCGGCGGCTTGCGGTGGCGCGGGAGGTCGCGGACGTGCTGAGCGTGGGCGCGCGCAACCCGGTCAGGCTCGTCGTCGCCAACCGGTCGCGGGCGAGGCTTCGCGTGGAGCTCGCCGACGAGCCGCCGGAACCGTCGCGCACGACGGGGTTGCCGGCGATCCTCGAGCTTCGGCCGTGGCAGGAGCAAAGCGCCGTCTATCACCTCGAGCCGCGCTGCCGGGGGCGCAACCGGTTCGGGGCCGTGCACCTGCGCTACCGCACGCGGCTCGGACTGTGGCGCCGCGCGGAGCGCCGGCCGCTCGAGCGCGCGGTGCGGATCCTGCCGGACATCCGCGCGGTGCACCGGTTCGATCTGCTGGCCATGAAGAACCGCCTCGACGAGGTGGGGCTCCGGCTCTGGCGGCTCAAGGGTCAGGGGGGCGAGTTCGACCGGCTCCGGGAGTACCGGCGCGAGGACGAGGTGCGGCACGTCGACTGGAAGGCGACCGCCAAGCGCGATCGGCTCATCAGCCGGGAGTACACCGTCGAGCGCAACCAGAACCTCGTCTTCCTGCTCGACGCCGGCGGTTCCATGCGGAACGAGACCGACGGGATCTCCCACCTCGATCTCGCGCTGAACGCGATCATCATCCTGAGCTACGTCGCGCTCGGACAGGGCGACAACGTGGCGCTGCTGGCGTTCTCGAGCCGGATCGAGCGCCGGCTCGGGCCGGTGCGCGGCAAGCCGGCGATCCAGCAGATCGTGCGCGCGGTCTACGACCTCGAGCCGGGTGCGGAGGCCTCGGACTACGCGCTGGCGTGCGAGGAGCTCGCCCGCCGGCACCGCAAGCGCGCGCTGGTGATCCTGGTGACCCACTCGCTGGACGAACAGCACCTGCTGACGATCTCGACCTACCTCCGCACGCTCACCACCCCGCACCTGCTGCTGTGCGTGTTCCTCAGGGACCGTGCGCTCGCCGCGCTCGCTGACCGCCTGCCGGCGAGCCCCCTCGAGGCCTTCCACAGCGCCGCCGCGGCCGAGCTCCTCACCGCCCAGACGCGCCGCATCGCCGAGCTCCGCGCCGCCGGCGTGCTCGTGCTCGAGGTCCTGCCGGGCGCGCTCTCCTCGGCGCTCATCAACCAGTATCTCGACCTCAAGGCGCGCCACCTGCTGTAGCCGGGCGCGGGCGGGTGGCGCCCGCGGGGGTGCGGGTGCGGGTGTCGCGCGCGAAGTGCGCGCGCTCGGGTGGCGCGGGCGGGTTGCGCCCGCGGCAAGCCAATCGGCGAAGAAGCGGGACGAATGGGGCCGGACGGGGTATGCTAAGGGGTCTCTGCCACGGGGACTCGCGCGCCTGCGGGACCGCCTCTTTCCGGTGGCGGCTTCGGGAACCCGGCGCAATCGTGATTCCGCGCCGCGCTCCGCGACCACGGTGCGGACGAGTGTCCGGGGCGTGGAGAGGAGACGCCGATTCGCCGGCGCGGCCGTGCGGCCCGGGGACGAGGCGGCGGAGGCGACGAACGTCGAGATCCTGGAGGAGGTCCATTCTCATGCGACACGCGACTGCTCTCGTGATTCTGCTCGGGCTGGTGCTCGCGCTTCCCGCCGCCGGGCAGATCGGCACGGTGCTGAAGAAGTTCCCTTCGCCCGACGACGTGTACGGGCTGACCGTCGTCGGCGACTCGGTCTGGGGCGCTACGTTCCTCGACACCCCACCGATCCTGTACGAGTTCGACAAGAAAACCGGCGCGGTTCTGAGCTCGCTCACGCACGCCTACACCTACCCCTTTGGCCTGGGATGGGATTCCCGGCGCATGCAGTTCGTTCTCACCAGCGCCTCGCACGGCACCGTGGTCCGCGTGGATCGGACCGGCCAGGTGACCGCCAGCCTCAAGGTGCCGACCTCGGCCTCGGTGGGCGTGGCCTACGACTGGGCCCGCGATGGCTACTGGGTCACCGACTGGTCCGCGAAGCTACTCTATCTCATGGACGCGGTGAGCGGCGCCACGCTGCAGCCGCCCTTCGATCTCAAGGGACCCGGCGCCACGCGCGCGTCCGATGTGGGGTTCAGCTCGGAGAACGACATCGTGGTCGTGGTCGACCGGGATACGGAGGCGGCGTTCCTCTTCGACGCGGGCAGTCCACCCACGCTCCGGAACATCGTGAGCTTGAAGGCGGCAGCCATCCCGCTGGGGGCGAAGGGCGCCGCCATCGATCCGCGCCGCCAGACGCTCTACACCGACCAGACCTCCACGCCCTACACCGTGCTCGAGATCGACATCGGTCTGCCGCGGGTGGAAGCGAGCGACACGGTGGCCGTGGGCAAGACGCTCGCCATCGCATGGACGGCCACGGCGAGCCCCGGCCGGGTCTACCAGGCCGGCGCCTCGCTTGCCGAGGGCATGGGATTCGTGCTGGGGAGCCGCTACCTGCCGATCCGGCTCGACCAGCTCTTCTGGCTGTCGCTGGCGAACCCGGTGCTCTTCAGCAAGTTCAGCGGCGTGCTGGACCCCGGGGGCACGGCCGCGGGCGGCGTGACCATCCCGGCGGTGCCGATGCTGGCCGGCATCGATTTCTATCTGGCTTTCGTCACGGTCTGGCCGGCGGCTCCCTCCGGCATCGAGGCCTTCTCCGGCGCCTGGAAAGTGAGCATCACGAAGTAGCTTCCGGCCTGGGCTTCTCCCGGGCTGCCGGTTTCCCCGGCGCCCCGCCCCCGCGCGCCGCGGTTCGGCTGCGACGCCCCGGTGACGCCACGGCGGACCCGGTCCGGCTCAATGCCGGTGCAGGTCCTTGTGCATGATTCTCCGCGTCTCGACGACGCGTTCCGCTATCGGCAGTGCGGCAAGGCGCTCGTTCATGCGGAGATCGTCCTCGGCGTGCAGCAGCGCGGCCACGTAGTCGATGGCGCCGGGCGGGAACACCCCCTCGTGCTCGTAGAGCGCGCGCTTCTCCAGGAAGATCCGGGCAGACTGGTCGCAGCTCGACGCGAGCACGGGCAAACGCTCGAGCAGGCGCGCGTCCTTGAAGATGTTGCCGGGGGCGTAGAGGTTCTCGGCGACGGCGAGCGACTCCTCGTGGGCGAGCCCCCACTGAGCGGCCATGGCGATGCCGGCCAGCAGGAGGTGCACGAGCGCGCTACCGTCTGGACTCCGGATCTCGACGGTCTGCTGCCCGGCCGCCGTCTCGAAGGGCTCCTGCTGCTGCGGATTGAGCCGCTGGGCCAGGTTCTTCACCTTCCCCCACGCGAGCGGGACCCGCACGAGCGCGCTCCGGTTGGCGTCGCTCCAGCAGATGTGAGTGGGCGCCTCCTGGTGGGGCACGAGGCGGAGGTACGCCGACGAGGTGGTGTTGCCGAACGCGGTGAGCGAGTCCGCGAAGTGGCACAGCCCGCCGATGAGGCGGCGGGCGGCCTCGGAGAGCTCGCCCCGGGAGTCCGACATGACGTTGCGGCCGTTCTGGCGGAGCTCCACGTGCACGTGGAGACCGTTGCCGGCGGCGCCTTCCTCCAGCTTGGGCGTGAACGTGGCCACGCAGCCGTGCCGGTAGGCGACGTTGCGGATTACCCAGCGCGACAGCACCAGGATGTCCGCGGTGTCCTCGATCGGCGTGGGCAGGAACTCGATCTCCATCTGCTCGGCCCGCTTGCCGCGGATCTCGTCGAGATCGCTGTGCACGCTCTCCACGTGGCCGACCTCGCCGTGGCTGTACTTGACGCTGCCGGTGAGCTGGGCGATGAGGCGCGCCATCTCGTCCAGGATGGCGCCGCTCTTCGCGAAGGGTGCGGTGGCGTGGTAGCCGGCCTGGCTCTGCGCGGGGTAAAGCTTGCTCTCCGCCGAGCTCAGCAGAAAAAACTCGAGCTCGCCGAGCGCATAGAGCTCGTGCGGGGTGGTGCGCTTGAGCAGCGCGCTCGCCCGGTCGAGGATCGTGTCCACGGTGAACGGCGCCACCTCGCCGTCGCGAGTGAAGTAGCGGCACAGGAAATCGAGGCTCTCCCCGTCGAACGGGTTGAGGAACGCGGTGCGGTAGAGGGGCACGACGTACAGGTCGGAGCCGGCGGCATCGACGATGCCGCGGTAGAGTGACGAGCCGTCGAGCCGCTCGCCCTCCGCGAGCACGCGCTCCGCCTGGCCGCGGGTCGTCACCGGGATCTTCAGCTCCTTCAGCTTGCCGTCGAGCGCCGTGTAGTGGAACGTGAGGCACTTGAGCTGGCGGGTCTCGAGGATCCGGAGGAGGTCGGCGCGGGTGTAGTCCGCGGGCGGCTTGTCCACGATCCGGGACAGCGGGTTACTCAGGGCGTAAGGTTCGGTCATCGCTCACTTCCAGTTCTGCATCACCCACTGCTCGGTCTCGGGCAGACCGCCCTGGAGGATGAGGTAGCCCATGTGCGGCTCGCGGGGGGTGATCTCGTGGTTCACGACGGAGCGCATCAGGCGCTGGACCTCGGCGTGGTCGCGGGTGTGACCGAGCACCCAGCCGAGCTTCATCAGCGCCGTCTCGGGCAGCATGTTGTCGAGCGGCACCACGCCGAGGTCCAGCAGATCGCGGCCCGTGTCGTAGACGTACATCTGAGCGTATCCCCAGAGCGTCTGCACGGTCATCACGACGTGGACGCCGTGCTGGACGGCGCGCTTCAGCGCCGGATAGAGGGGCCGGTTCACGTGCCCCAGCCCCGTGCCGGCAATCACGATGCCGCGGTAGCCGAGGTCGACCAGCGAGTCGACGAGATCCGGCTTCATGCCCGGGTAGTAGTAGAGGATGGTCACCCGGTCGTCGTAGACGGCGTCGACCTTGACCTGGCGCGTCTTGTCCCGCGGGAGGTAGTCGTCCGTGATGAGATCGAAGGCGTCGCGGCTCACCCGGCACAGCGGCAGGTCCCCGATCGTGCGGAAGGTGCTCCGGTAGGAGCTGTGCATCTTGCGGCAGCGCGTGCCGCGGTGGAGCAGGTCGTAGCTGTCGGAGGTCGGCCCGAACATGCAGATCAGCACCTCCGCGATGTCGCCGAAGGCGGCCGCCCGCACGGCGTGGATGAGATTGAGCGCCGCGTCGGAGCTCGGCCGGTCGCTGGAGCGCTGGCTGCCCACCATGATGATGGGCACGGGGCTATTCTGGACCATGAAGCTGAGCACCGCCGCGGTGTGGCCCATGGTGTCCGTGCCGTGGCCGATCACGATCCCGTCGGCGCCGGCGCGGATCTCCCGGCCGATCGCCTCCGCGAGCGTGCAGTACTCCGTCCAGCCCATGTTCTCGGAGAAGACGCCGAAGAGCTTCTCGGTCTTGAGATTGCAGATGTCGGCGAGCTCCGGGACCGCGCCGTAGAGCTCGCCGGGCGTGAATGCGGGGATGACCGCGCCGGTCCGGTAGTCCAGGCGCGAGGCGATCGTGCCGCCGGTGCCGAGCAGGGTGACGTATGGGAGGCTGGGCTGGCGCGGGAAGCCCTTCTCGGGGATCTTGTAGACAGCTTCCTTGTAGCCGAGCACCTCGGCCCGGGTGATGCGATCCACGTGCACGCCGACGTTGTAGCCGTTGCGCATCTTGATCACGATGTGGAGATCGTCGTAGGTCTCGCTCCGCGGCAGCACGAAGCCCTCGAAGGTGCTGCCGGAATCGTTGGTGAGACGCACGTCGCTCCAGACCTTCACGCCGAGCCTCTCGAGCGCCTGACGCGCCCGGCCCTTGTAGCCCTTGAAGGGATCCTGCCCGCCGCTCATGTCCCGAGTCCCTTCTCGACGGCGGCCGCCACTTCGGCGACCGCCGCGCGCCCCCGGAGCCCGCGGAGCGCCTGGCCGAGGTGCCAGCGCCGGCGCGCGTCCGCGCCGAGGGCCGGGCGCTCGCCTTCCCGCTGCCGCACCGCCTCGACCACGCGCTCGCGCCAGCCCGCCGGCGGCCCGTCGAGCTCGAGCACGCCGACGGCCGCGGCGACCGGCTGGCCCGGGTCGGCGGCCAGGCGGCGCACGATCTCCGCGACCACGTCCCACAGCAGCGGCCGGGCCGCGAGCTGCACGAACAGTTCGAGCCAGCGTTCGGGCGGGATCGCGTCCACCGGCACTCCCGCGCGCCGCCAGCCCTTCAGGCGCTCGCCGAAGAAGAAGCACGCACGGCGGAGTCCTGCGGGCTCGTCGCCGGTCGCGGCGACGACGCGATCCACGAGGTCGGCACCGCCGCGCCGGATCAGGTAGTGGATCGTCGGGATCGGCACGCCGGCCGTGCCATATCGGGCTTCCCGCTCCCACGGCGGCGGCGGCAGCGGCGCGCGGAGCTTCGCCACGCGCTCGGGCGTGATCCGGCTGGGCGGGCTGTCGGTGTCCGGATACATGCGGTCGGGACCCGGGAGGATGCGCTCGAAGTCCGTGTGGCCGTCGGGAAACGGCTGGCGGGTCTCGTTCGGCACGCCGTCCAGCGCGTCCGCGAAGCGCTTGTGGATCTCCTCCGCGGCGGTCACGGTGTCGTCGGCCGGACCCCACACGACCACGAGCGCATCCTGCTCGCTGCAGCCGAGCCTGGCGCGGAGGCGGCGCAGCTCGGCGAGCGCCCCGCCGTCGGGCCAGCGCTCGTCGTGGATCATGTTGGGCTGCTGATCGAGCCCGGCGATCACGCGGATGCGGCCGGCCACCTCGTGGGCAAAGATGTAGTCGGGCTGGGTCGGGTGGCTGAGCACGCCGCCCAATCCCTCCAGGCGCACGGCGCACACCGTGAAGGGACCCTTGCCAAGCTCCATGCCGGGCCGGCGGCCGGCTTCGGTCATGGCGTGCTCCCACGCCTCCCGCTGCAGCGGCCGGTACGCGGAGTTCTTGAAGAGGTGCGTCACGTCTGCCGGGTGCATC
>JAFGQW010000079.1 GCA_016935485.1 Planctomycetota bacterium
CCGCCCGCGCCACCTCAGCGCGCGCCCCTCGCGCGCGACACGCATACCGGCAACCGCGCGCTCACTCCTTCGTCTGCGGCGCAATGTCGCGCAGGAAACGGAAGTAGTCGGTATCGGCGCGCAGAATCAGCGTGACCTCTCTGCCGAGCGACCGGCTGTAGCTCTCCAGCGTGCGGAAGAAGGCATAGAACTCGGGGTCGGCGCCGAACGCCTCGTTGTACACGCGGGTCGCCATCGCGTCCGCCTCGCCGCGAATCACCTCCGCCTGGCGCTCGGCTTCGGAACGGATCTCCGCGAGCATGCGCTCGGTCTCTCCCTCGATCTGCCGCGCCCGCCCCTCGCCCTCGGAGCGGAACTGCTCGGCAATGCGCTGCCGCTCGGCGATCATGCGATCGAAGACCCGCTGCTGCACGTCCTGCACGTAGTCCACGCGCTTGATGCGGATGTCCGCCAGCTCGATGCCGTATTGCGGCATGAGCTTGCGCGCCTCCTCGAGCACGGAAGCGAAGATCTCCGCGCGCCCGCGCGTGACCTTCTGCTTCAAGATCTCCTCGCTTTCCTCGCCGCCGATGTGCGCCCGTTCGAGGTCTTCCTCGGAGATGGCCCAGTCCTTCGACCGGACGATCTCGACCAGATCGCTCGCGGAGATGTGGTCGCGCACGACCGAGTCCAGAATGTCGTTGAGGCGCAGCTGCGCGCCGCGTTCATCCCCGACGCTCTGGAGGAACTTCAGCGGATCGACGATCCGCCACCGCGCCGTGGTGTCCACCGAGATGAACTGCTCGCCGCGCGTGGGAATCTGGTTCGGATCGCCGTCCCACGAGAGCAGGCGCTTCTCGAACCGACGCACCTCCTGGATGAACGGCTTCTTGAAGTGCAGGCCCGGCGTCGTCACCGGCTCGCCCACGGGCGCGCCCAGCTGCACGACCACGGCCTGCTCCGTCTCGTCGAGCGTGTAGAACGACATCGCCAGGGTCAGCACGGCGGCCAGGACGACGACAGCCAGCACGAGCGCTCCGTATCCCATGAACGGCTTCATCGCGATCCTCCTTCGCCGCGCGGCGAGCGCGCCCCGGCGTCCTCGAGATGGAGCAGCGGCAGCGGCGCCATCAGGCCCTCCTCGATCACCAGGACCCGACCCAGCTTGGGCAGGATCCGGTCGATCATCTCGAGAAACAGCCGCTGGCGCGTCACCGCCGGGGCGTGGCGGTATTCGGCCAGAATCGCCGCAAAGCGCGCCGCCTCGCCGCGCGCCCGATTGACGCGCTCCGCCGCATAGCCCTGGGCCGAGGCGATCGTCTGCTGCGCCTCGCCTTCCGCACGCGGAATCACCTGGTTCCGCCGCTTCTCCGCCTCGTTGACCAGGCGCTCGCGTTCCTGCTCGGCCTGGTTGACCTCGTTGAACGCCGGCTTGACCGGCTCGGGCGGGGTCACGTCCTGGAGCTCGATCGTGGCGACCCGAATGCCCGACTGGAAGGTATCGAGCATCGCCTGCAGCTCGTTGCGCGCCAGCGTGGCCACCTGCACGCGCTTCTCGGTCAGCACGTCGCTGCCGAGGTTGTTGCCCACGACGCGGCGCATGACCGCCTCGGCGATGTCGCGAATCGTCTTGGACGGCTCGCGCACGCGGTGCAGGTACTTCTCCGCGTCCTCGATCCGGTACTGCACCACCCATTCGACGTCGATCACCTTGAGATCGCCGGTGAGCATGAGCGACTCGCCGAGGTGCCGCCGGTCCTTCTGGTACTCCGTGTGGCGGTGCGCCGAGAGGGTGCGGAAGCCGAACTCCTCCTTCAGCACGCGCCGGGTCGGCACGAAATGCGCCCGATCCACGCCGAAGGGCATCTTGAAGTGCAGTCCCGGCTGGCGGATATGCACGACGCGGCCGAACCGCTTCACCACCGCTTCTCCTTCCGGCTGAACGGTGTAGACGCTGGTCCACAGCCCGATGACGGCGAGGAGCACCAGCACGGCGCCAATCGCGATCGGCCGCACTTTCTTCCAGTCGATCTGGTTCGGATCGAAATGGAAGGGGAACGCCTCCGCGGGGCCGGAGTAGTTCGGGGGACGTCTGCTCATGGGTGAATCCTCCCTAGCGCGGGCTTCGCCCGCGCCCCAAAGCGATCAGCCGTCAGCTGTCAGCGTGCGCTGCAGTACCGCTGGCGCGGCGCGTCGACGGTACGGCTCCCGCCGTCGCCCCGCCGGGGGCCTGCCGCCGCGCCGAGACTTCTTCCACACCGGTGATCGAGTCTTCCTGTTAACACCCGCGGCGAACGGGGGCAACTCCACGCCGGGCAGAACGCGATCGAAAGGCGCGGGCTGCAGGGGCTTCCGCGCGCGGCCGGCAGCGCGTCGCCGTGACGATCTCCGCCGGCGCCGCCGCTAGAACTGCCGCCGGTAGCGCTCCTCCGCCGTGACTTCTCGGTCGCCGCGATCGATCCAGAAGGAGGCCGCCAGGGGCGCGGGGAATCTCCGCGCGAGCCGGTCGCGCCGGCCGCGCCGCCGCAGCACACCGAACGGCACGAAGAACAGGAAGAAGATCGGAGTGAGCAGCACCACCGTGAGCGCCGCACCCACCGCCCGCGCCGCGCGGTTCACGCCGACCTCGATGCACCGGTACAGCCGGGTCGGGGAGAGCACCGCCGCCACCAGTAGCAACGCGGTCACGCTCCACGCCACCACGGCGAGAACGCGCGATAAGAGCAAGAAGACCACCAGTCCGATCGCCGCCCCGATCAGCGCCTGGCGCAGCGCCCGCAGGCGTGCCGCGCGCCGGCACGCCGGCCCATGCGGATCCGCAGGAGGCTCGCGCCAGTTCCAGACCACGGCAGACGGGCTCGCGGGGTTCCTGACTCGAGATTGGGTGACGGTCGCGGGGTTCGGTCGGCGGGCCATGCCCAAAGGTAACCCGGGACCCGGCCCCGAGCAAGACGCGGCGGCCCGAACGCGGGCCGCATCGGTGGATTCCTGCCGGACCCGACGACTTGCGCTATCCCTTTGGCCGTACCCCGACGGCTTCCAGGAGGCCCGTGCACGTGCGGATCGGCAACAGGGAACTGATCGTGATCGGCGACCGGATCCTGGTGGCCATCGACGACGGCGAGGAGTGCACCCGCGGCGGCATCCTCGTGCCGGCCACGGCAGTGAACCAGCGCTCGGTGCAGAAGGGCCGGGTGGTGGCGGTCGGTCCCGGGATCCCGGTCCCCCAGCCGACGGAGATCGCCGACGAGCCGTGGAAGGAGCGCGCGGCGGAGGGCGCCACCTACGTGCCCCTCCAGGCCCAGGTGGGCGACACCGCGGTCTTCCTCAAGAACGCCGCGATCGCGATCACCGTGGAGGACCGCAACTACTTCATCGTTCCGAACGCGGCGGTGCTCGTGCTCGAGCGCGCGCTGGATTGAGCGGTCCGCTCCCGACCCGCGCGCCGCGAGCGCACGACCCGCCGGCCGGCCGCCGCCGCCGAGAGCAACCGAGGGAAGACCCGCCCATGAACGAAGAGACCGCCGGCCACGACCGCAGCCTTACGCCCCGGAGCGACATCGACCCGAAGCTCCGCTGGGACCTGTCCGTGGTCTACCCGGACGAGAGCGCCTGGGAGGCGGAGAAGACCGCGCTCCTCGCGGAGATCCCGCGGCTCGACCGGTTCCGCGGCCGGCTCGACGACCCCGGGAGACTCCGCGAGGCCCTCGACGCCGTGATGGCGGTGCACCAGCGCCTGGAGCGGCTCGGCCACTACGCCGCCCGCCTCAGGGACGAGGATCTCGCGGCCTCGGCCCCGGCGGCGATGACCGACCAGGTGACCCGCCTCGGCGCGGAGCTGCGGGCGGCGCTCGCCTACTTCGACCCCGAGGTGCTGGCGATCGCCGAGGACCGGCTGCGGGCGTGGATGGCGGATCCGAGGTTTTGCGACTACGACCGCTACCTCCACGATCTGCTGCGCCACAAGCCGCACGTGCTGGGCGCGGCCGAGGAAAAGGTGCTCGCCAACGCCTCCGTGTTCGCGCCCGTCCTCTACCACACCTTCAGCACGCTGTCCGACGCCGAGCTCAAGCGGCCCGCGATCCCGCTCGAGGACGGCCGCACCGTGACGCTCACCCCGGCGAACTTCCGCCTCCTCCGCCAGTCGCCCGTGCGCGCGGACCGCCGCCGGGCGTTCGAGGCGCTCTGGACCCTCTACCAGGACTACTGCGGCACGTTCTCGAACCTGCTCGGCGGCCAGGTCGCCTACCACGGTTTCCTCGCCCGCTCCCGCAACCACCCGAGCGTCCTCCACCTGGCGCTCCATCGCAACGAGATCCCCGTCGAGTTCTACGACATCCTCCTCGAGCGCGTGACCGAGCACCTGCCGAGCTTTCACCGCTACCTCCGCCTGCGGGCGCGCCTCCTTCGCCTCGAGGACGATCACCGCTACCACGACATCTACCCGTCCCTCGTCCCCGCCGTGACGAGTCGCTACCCCGTCGAGGCCTGCCGGAAGATCGCGCTGGAGGCGGCGGCGCCGCTGGGCGAGGACTACGTCGCCCGCCTGCGCACGGCGCTCCGGCCCGGCAGCGGCTACCTCGACATCTACCCCAATCGCGGCAAGCGCTCCGGCGCCTACATGGCCGGCTGCTACGGCATCCATCCGCTGGTGCTGCTCAACCACAACGACGACTTCGAGAGCCTCTCGACGCTCGTGCACGAGATGGGACATGCGCTCCACAGCGTCTACTCCCAGGCCGCGCAGCCCTATCCCAAGGCGGACTACTCGATCTTCGTCGCCGAGGTAGCGTCCACGCTCAGCGAAGCGCTGCTCTTCGAGCACCTCCTCGAGGTGGAGACCGACCCCGAGGCCCGCCGGTTCCTGCTCGCCGAGTACCTGCACGGCTTCCGGGGCACCGTCTTCCGCCAGACGATGTTCGCCGAGTTCGAGCGCGAGGTCTACGCGCGGGCGGACCGGCGGGAGGGGCTGACGGGCGACGATCTCAACGCGCTCTACCTCGCGCTGCTCCGCCGCTACCACGGCCACGACCAGGGCGTGATGAGAATCGACGAGCTCTATGCGGCGGAGTGGGCCGCCATCCCGCACTTCTACTACCGGTTCTACGTCTACCAGTACGCCTCCAGCTTCATCGCCTCGACGGCGCTGGCCCAGCAGATCCTGACCGAGGGCGCCGTCGCCGCCCGCCGCTACATCGACGGCCTGCTCGGGGCCGGCGGCGCAGCCGACCCCCTCACGATTCTCCGCAACGCCGGCGTCGATCTCACCGCGCCCGAACCCTACGCGATCGCGTTTGAGAAGTTCGACCGCGCCGTCGCGGAGCTCGAGGCGCTCGCGGCGGAGCGAAACGCGTAGTCCGTGCCGCGCGACCGGGCGCGGCTCACCGCATGACCACGGCGCTCAAGGACTGCGCGGCCGGCACGCCGCCGGACCCGCGAAACCGCGCGTGAAACCCGAATCTGGCGCGCTGGCACGCCGTTAGCTAAGGGCGCCGCGTTCGGCGGCCCGCGGTCGGGCGGCCGGAGGTGGCGTCCCCCTCGAGTTGCGAGACGATGTTCCACCGCATTCTCACTCTTGTCGTGACGCGCGAGATCGACGTCCGGCGCACACGCAAAGCGCTCCGGCGGCTGGCTGCCCTGGCCGGGCTCCCGCCCGACCGGGAAAAGGAGCTCGGCGCCGCGGTGAGCGAGATCGCCCGCAACGCCTGTCTCCATGCCGGCGGCGGCACGGTCGACGTGGAGATCGACCAGGCCCGCCGGGACCAGGCGATCCGGGTCCGCGTCGAGGACCACGGCCCGGGCATCCCCGGCGTCAACGGGAGCTACCACGGCGACGGGCTCCGCAGCGTTCGTCTCGGACCCGGCCTCGAGCGCGCACGCTCTCTGGTCGACGAGCTGACCATCCACTCCGAGCGCGGCAGGGGCACGCGGGTCGTGCTGCGAAAGACGCTCCCCGCCCACGTGCCGAAGGCCACCGCCCAGACGACCTCCCGGTGGACCATCGAGCTGACCCGCCGGGTCGCGTCGCACGCGCTGGCGCGCACGCATCGGCGGACGCTGGCCGTCCGCCAGGGTCTCGACATCCGCAGGCGGCGCGAGGAGGCACTGCGCCGCGCCCGGGACTCGGCCGAGGCGGAAAGCCGGGCGCGAAATGCGCTCCTCGGCCGCTTCCTCCACGAGATCCGCGGCCCGCTCGACACCATCATCGATCTGTCCGAGCGCGCGCTGGAGACCGACGCGGAGCGTGAACGGCGCGACGCGCTGCGCATCGTGGGCGAGACCGCCCGCGCGCTGCGGGAGTTCCTCGAGACGACCGGCCACCGGCTCCTCGCCGCCGCGGGGACCGACCCGGCCACGGCCGCCGCCGATCGGCTCGCCGCGCCGTTCGAGACGCCTCCCGCCGCGGCGGAACCGCCCGCCGCCGGGCCCGCCGTGGTCGACCTGGACGCGGCGCTGAACCGGCTCGAAGGCAACGAGCAGCTGCTCGCCGATCTCGTCCGCTTCTTCCTGGACGACCACGAGCGGCTGCTCGCGCGGATCGAGAGCGCGCTGGCCCGGCGCCGGTTCGACGAGCTGCTGCGCGCGACGCACCGGCTCAAGGGCTTGCTCTCGAACCTCGACGCACCGCTCGCGGTCCGCGCGACGGCGCGGCTCGAGGCGCTCTGCCGGGAGGACGACCTGCCGGGGGCGCAGGGCGCGCTGCCGGGGCTCCGGGAGGAGCTCGGGCGCGTCCGGCACGAGCTGCGGCGCTCGTTCGGGTCCGAGCCCTCAGCGCCCGCCGCGAGCGCGCCGCCGGGCGATTCAGGATCCTGAGCGCACCGAGCGGTCGATGCGGATGTCGAGGCTACGGATCTTGGCCCGCAGCGTGTTGCGGGACAGGCCGAGCAGGGCGGCGGCCTCGTGCTGGTTGCCGCCCGTGTGCTGCAGCACGCGGAGGATGAGATGGCGGTCGACCGCCGCCTGCACCTCGTCGTAGAGGTCCGTCGCGCCCGCCCGTAGGCGGTCCTCGATCAGGCGCTCGACGTCCTCGAGCGCCCGGCTCGCCGTCCCGCCTGCAGTCCGACCCGGGGCGCCGACGTGCAGCGGGAGGAAATCGGCCAGCAGCACCTGGCCGCTGGCCTGCAGCAGGGAGCGGCGAATGACGTTCTGGAGCTCGCGCACGTTGCCCGGCCAGGCATAGCGCGCGAGCCGCGCCATCGCCTCGTCCGCGACCGTCCGGACGGGCTTTCCCAGCTCCCGGCGCGACTGCGCGAGGAAGTGGTTCACGAGCGCCGGGATGTCGTCGGGCCGCGCGCGGAGCGGCGGCGCCGTGATGGTGTAGCCGTTGAGGCGGTAGTAGAGGTCCTCCCGGAAGCCCCCGGCCTCGACCGACCGCTCCAGGTTGCGGTTGGTGGCCGCGAGGATCCGCACGTCGGTGTGGATCGTCTCGTTGCCCCCGACCCGCTGGAACTGCTGCTCCTGGAGCACCCTGAGCACCTTGCTCTGGAGCATCGCCGACATGTCGCCGATCTCGTCCAGGAAGAGCGTCCCGCCCGAGAACTGCTCGAACTTGCCGATCTTGGTGCGGTCGGCGCCGGTGAAGGCGCCGCGCTCGTGGCCGAAGAGCTCGCTCTCCAGCAGCGCCTCCGGAATGGCCGCGCAGTTGATGGCGAGGAACGGCCGGTCGGCCCGGTGGCTGTGGGTGTAGATGGCGCGGGCGATCAGCTCCTTGCCGGTGCCGCTCTCCCCCCGGATGAGCACGGTCACGTCGCGTGCGGCCACCCGCCCGATGGCCTTGAAGACCTCCTGCATGGCCGCGCTGCGCCCCACGAGGAGGTCCCGACCCCGGGCCGGCTCCTCGGCCACCCCGGCCAGGGTCACCGGCACCGTCATGAGGTGGCGGATCTCCCAGGCGCGCGCGACGAGCGCCCGGAGGCTGGCGAGATCGAGGGGCTTCAGGAGGTACTCGTACGCCCCGTTCTTGATCGCCTCGATGGCCGTGTCGCTGGTGCCGCCCGCCGCCATCAGCACCACGAGCACCCGGGGGTCGCGCTCGTGCAGCGCGCCGAAGACGTCCAGTCCGGGCCGATCGGGCAGCACGAGATCGATGAAGACGACGCCCACGTCGTGCTCGGTGGCCAGCCGGACGGCCTCCGCGCCAGTCCGGGCCACCAGCAGATCGGCGGGCGTCCCGTCGAGCACCGCACGAAACAGATGATGGACGCTCGGGTCGTCGTCCACGACCAGGACGGCCGGCCGCACCGGGGTGTCGCTCATGGAATTGCCGTGCCCCCGCACATCCAGGCGGCCTCAAGGGCCGGCGCAAGTGTAGCGCCCCCTGGCGGCGGGTCAATCCGACCCCGTTTCCGGCCCCGGCCGCGCCCCCGCGCGACGGACACAACCCCCTTCCCATGACCCCCGCCGTTGGTCTAATAGGGGCTCCAGAGCCGACCCGGCCGTCGCGCCGGCGGCGGTCCGGCACCGCCGGGTCGATCCACGCCCGCGCCGGAACGGTGCAATGACCGACGTCCTGCCTTTCGTGATCCAGCCGCAGCCGGACGACACCTCCTGCGGTCCGACCTGCTTGCACGCGGTCTACGCCTTCTCCGGCGACACGATCGGGCTCGCGGAAGTCATCGAGGGCACGCGCCGGCTGGACAACGGCGGTACGCTCGCGGTGTTCCTGGGCTGCCACGCACTCGCCCGCGGCTACGCCGTGACCCTGCACACGTTCAACCTGCAAGTGTTCGATCCCACCTGGTTCGGGCCCCCGCCAGCCGATCTCGCGACGAAGCTCCGGGACCAGATGGCCGTCAAGACCGACCCGAAGCTCCACGAGGCGACCTCGGGGTATCTCGAGTTCCTCCGCCTCGGGGGCGAGATCCGCTTCACGGAAATGAACCGGGATCTGCTCCGATCCCACCTCCGCCGCTCGCTGCCGATCCTGACGGGGCTCAGCGCCACCTACCTCTATCGCTGCGCGCGGGAGATCAGCGCCCAGAACGAGTACGACGATCTCCGCGGCGAACCGGTGGGCCACTTCGTGGTGCTTTACGGCTATGAACCGCAGGACCGGTTGGTCCTGGTGGCCGATCCCTACGTGCCCAACCCGCTGGCCGGGACGTTCTACTATCGTGTGCCGATCGACCGCGTGATCAGCGCCATCCTGCTCGGCACCGTCACCTACGACGCCAACATGCTGGTCCTCGGCCCGCGGCGTCCGCGAAAGGACTGATCTCGAAGCATGCACGTGATCATCGTGGTCGACAACCCGCGTGACTGGCCCTTCCGCGTGGCCGGCGTGGAGGTGGCCTCGGCCGATCGCTACCTCTCCCACCCCGACTACGCGGAGATCAAGGGCGCCCGCATCTTCAACCTGTGCCGGTCGTACCGCTACCAGGGGACCGGCTACTACGTCTCCCTGCTGGCCGAAGCGCGCGGCCACCGGCCCATGCCGAGCGTGGCGGCGCTGCAGGACATGAAGAACCGCGCGGTGCTTCGCATCGTGTCCGAGGATCTCGACGAGCTGATCCAGCAGAGCCTGGACGGCATCCGCACGAGCCCCTTCGATCTCAGCGTCTACTTCGGCCGGAACATGGCCGCCCGCCACGACCGGCTGTCGCTCAGGCTCTTCAACCTGATCCCGGTGCCGCTGCTCCGCGCCCGATTCCGCCTGCGCGAGCGCTGGCAGCTGCAATCCATCCAGGTGATCCCCGGCGGCGCGGTGCCCGAGACCCACCGCGACTTCGTTGCGGACACCGCCGCGTCCTACTTCGCGGGCCGCCGCCCGCGCGCTCGCACCCCGGCCCGCCAACGCTACGACCTCGCCATCCTGCACAACGAGGCCGAAGAGGAACCCCCCTCAGACCGGAAGGCGCTCCGGAAGTTCATGCACGCGGCCGAGCGCGTCGGCCTGGGGCCCACGCTGGTCACGCGCGACGACTACGCCCGCCTGGGCGAGTTCGATGCGCTGTTCATCCGCGAGACGACCGCGGTCGACCACCATACCTACCGCTTCGCGCAGCGGGCCGCGGCGGAAGGCATGGTGGTGATCGACGATCCGCGCTCCATCTCGCGGTGCACGAACAAGATCTTCCTCGCCGAGGCGGCGGAACGGTTCGGCCTTCCGGTGCCCCGCACCGTGATCATCGGCCAGGACGATCCCGGCGTCGTGCTCGAGACGGTGGGTCTTCCCTGCGTGCTCAAGATCCCCGACAGCTCGTTCTCCCGCGGCGTGATCAAGGTGGAATCCGCCGACGAGCTCGCCGCCTCCATCGAGCGCTTCCGCAAGGGCTCGGACCTGGTGCTCGCCCAGGAGTTCCTGCCGACCGAGTTCGACTGGCGCGTGGGCTTGCTGGGCGGCAAGCCGCTCTACGTGTGCAAGTACTTCATGGCCCAGGACCACTGGCAGATCATCCGGCGCGCGGGCACGCGCACGTTCGCGGGCAAGGTGCAGACACTGGCCGTCGAGGACGCCCCGGCGCGCGTGGTCCAGACGGCGCTGCGCGCCGCGCGCCCCTTCGGCGACGGACTCTACGGCGTGGACTTGAAGCAGGTCGGCCGGCAGGTCTTCGTGATCGAGGTCAACGACAACCCGAGCATCGATGCGGGCTACGAGGACGCGGTGCTGAAGGACGCCCTCTACGACGCCATCATGCAGGCGTTCGTCGACCGGCTCGACGCGCGCCGCAAGAACGGCAACCCTCGATGAGCGCAGCGTCGCTCGGGCTGTTCGCGGGCTACGGGGTCGAGCTGGAGTACATGATCGTCTCCCGCGCGAGCCTCGACGTCCTGCCGGTGGCCGATCAGGTGCTCGCGGCCGTGGCGGGCGAGATCGTCGCCGACGTCGAGTGCGGCCCGCTCGACTGGTCCAACGAGCTCGTGCTCCACGTGATCGAGCTGAAGACCAGCGGGCCGGTCGGCGCACTGGACGGCCTGGCGGAAACCTTCCAGCGCGACGTGGCGCGGGTGAACGAGCTGCTCCTGCCGCTCGGCGGGCGGCTGATGCCCACCGGCATGCACCCGTGGATGGACCCGCTCCGGGAGACCCGCCTCTGGCCCCACGAGTTCAGCCGCATCTACGAGACCTACAACCGCATTTTCGGGTGCCGGGGCTACGGCTGGGCGAACCTCCAGGCCACCCACCTCAATCTCGCCTTCGCCGGCGACGCGGAGTTCGGCCGGCTCCATGCCGCCATCCGCTTGCTGCTGCCGATCCTGCCCGCGCTCGCCGCCAGCTCGCCCATCGTCGGCGGGCAGCCGACCGGCATCGCGGACACCCGGCTCGAGGTCTACCGCACCAACTCCGACCGGATCCCGTCCATCGCCGGACGCGTGATCCCGGAACCGGTGTTCACCCGTCGCGACTACGAGGACGGGCTCCTCACCGCACTCTACCGCGACATCGCGCCCCACGACCCGGAGGGCGTGCTCCGGCACGAGTGGCTCAACGCGCGCGGCGCCATCGCGCGGTTCGACCGCAGCGCGATCGAGATCCGGGTGCTCGACATCCAGGAGTGCCCTGCCGCCGACCTCGCGCTGGCCGAGGCCATCGTGCGCGTGCTCCGGACGCTCGTGGCGGAGCGGTTCGCGACGCAGGCGGAGCAGCGGGCCTGGCCGGTCGACCGGCTCGCGGACCTGCTGCTCGCCTGCCTGCGCCAGGGGGAGCAGACGCCGATCGACGATCCGGACTACCTGCGGCTGTTCGGCTGTCCGGGCACGGCGATCACTGCCGGCGAGCTGTGGCGCCACCTCGTCGCAGAGCACTTCCACGCGGAGTGCGCCGCGGACGCGCCGTTCCTCGGACCGCTCCGCGTGATGGTGGAGAACGGCACGCTCTCGAGCCGGATCCTCCGCGCGACCGGCCCGGCGCCCGACCGGGCGCGGCTGGCCGCCGTCTACGGGGAGCTGTGCCGCTGTCTCGCGGAGGGGAGGCTCTTCCGTGGCGCCGGGTGATCGGCTCGTGGTGACGGCCGAGCATGGGGGCTGCCGGGTCCCCGCGCGCCTTGTCGGGCGGTTTCGCGGGCGACGGGCCTGGCTCGAGAGTCACCGCGGTCACGATCCCGGCTCGCTCGTGCTCGCGCGAGCGCTGGCGCGCGCCTTCGGCGCGACGCTCGTCGCCACGACCGTCTCGCGGCTGGTGGTCGAGACCAACCGCTCGCCCGGCCATCCGGCGCTGTTCTCCGCGGCCACCCGCGGGCTCCCGCACGCCGAGAAGGAGTGGCTTCTCGCACGCTACTACCGGCCCCACCGCCAGCGCGCGGAGCAGGCGATCCGCCGCGCGCTCGAGACCGGCGCCCGCGTGGTCCACCTGGCGGTGCACACCTTCACGCCGGTGCTCGACGGCGCCGTCCGCCGGGCGGACGTGGGGCTGCTCTACGATCCGAAGCGGGCCGGAGAACGGCGGCTCTCGATCGCCTGGCAGCGCGCGCTCGGCCACTCCGCACCCGAGCTTCGGGCGCGGCGCAACTACCCCTACCGCGGGACGGCCGACGGCCTGACGACGTTCTTCCGGCGGCGCTTTTCCACGCCGCGCTACCTCGGGATCGAGCTCGAGGTGAACCAGCGCTTCCCGGCCGGGCCGGGTGCGCCCTGGCGGGCGCTGCGGGCGGTGCTGATCGACTCCCTGGCCGCGGCGCTCGGCGAGACGGCGCGGCGCGCGCCTCATTCGCGCCGGCGGCGCCGGGGAAACTCGATCCAGCCCTTGCTCCGGAACATCAGCAGCAGCACCACCGCGACGACCAGCATGAGTACGAGGAAGAACGGGTAGCCCCAGTACCAGCTGAGCTCGGGCATGTTCCAGGGCGAGCTGGCCGGATTGAAGTTCATGCCGTAGACCCCGGCGATGAAGGTGAGCGGGATGAAGATGGTCGCAATGATCGTGAGCACCTTCATCACCTCGTTCATGCGGTGGCTCAGGCTCGAGAGGTGGATCTCGAGCAGGCCCGAGCCGAGCTCGCGGTAGGTTTCCACCATGTCCAGCACCTGCACGGTGTGGTCGTAGCAGTCGCGAAGGTGGATGCGGGTCTCGGCATGGAAGTGCTCGGAGTCGTCGCGCACGAGCGTGTTGACGGCCTCGCGGAGCGGCCAGACGGCCCGGCGCAGCGCCAGGAGATCGCGCTTGACGTCCTGGATGCGGGAGATCGCGTCGTGGCGCGGCGCGGCGATGACCTCGTCCTCCATCTCGTCCAGGCGCTCGCCGTAGGCCTCCAGCACCGGAAAGTAGGCGTCGATGATCGCGTCCAGCAACGCGTAGAGCAGGTAGTCCGGCCCGGCCGACCGGAGGCGGCCGCGCTGTTCGCGCACCCGCTCGCGCACGAGATCGAAGCAGTCGCCCTCCTGCTCCTGGAAGGTGAGCACGAAGGTGCGGCCCACGAAGAAGCTGATCTGCTCGGTCGCCAGGCGCCCGTCGAGGTGCGGCATGCGGGCGATCACGAAGTGATGGTCGGCGTAGGGCTCCACCTTGGCGCGCTGGTAGACGTGGACGACGTCCTCGAGCGCGAGGCGGTGGATGCCGAAGATCGCGGCGAGCTCCTGGAGCACGCCGGCATCGCCGAGGCCGTCGACGTTGATCCAGGTCACGGGCTCCTGGCCGAGCAGCGCCCGGACCGCGTGCGCCGAGTCGAGCGTCTGCTCGCGGAGGCGGTCGGGGCCGTAGGCCATCACCCGGAGGACCGGCTTCGGCGCCGCCGGGTCGATGTGGAGCGTTCCGGGCGAGCTGCCCGGCTTGCCGCGCCGCCGGACCGGTTCGCTCAGCTCGGCATCCGCCGCATCCTGGACATCGTCGGCCACGGTTTGCTCCTCTACACCGCCCGGGCGGAAAGCCTCTGGCGGCCGCTCCCCGAGAGGGTATCATACGGGGTCTTCGGATGCTGTAAACC
This sequence comes from Planctomycetota bacterium, assembly GCA_016935485.1. Classification (GTDB taxonomy): domain Bacteria; phylum Planctomycetota; class JAFGQW01; order JAFGQW01; family JAFGQW01; genus JAFGQW01. The sequence goes on from JAFGQW010000079.1 coordinate 13,839, forward strand.
AGCCGCCTCGAGCACGGCCATGGTGGAGAATCCTGGCCCGTGGACAGCTGCAGACATGCTGCCGGCGTCGGGATGGGCGCCCGCGTCCTCCTCGTCCTCCTCCTGGGCACCCGGGAAGGAGCGCAGCGGCGGCTCCTGGTGACCCTCCCCGTGCCGCGCACCCTGCGCCCGCTCTTCACGGAACGTATCGGCCTCGTGAGCGGGCTCCTGCGCTCCCCGGTTCGCTTCGCAACCGGAAGCCCGCCGGACCCGATGCAGCGGTCATGAGCGGGCGCCACGAGGAAGCGCCGGCGGGCGCCGGAACGGCGCCATGCGGGGCGGGTCTCGGCACCTTCGCCGGCGTGTTCACGCCCAGCATCCTCACCATCCTCGGGATCATCCTCTTTCTCAGGCTTGGCTACGTGGTGGGCGCGGCCGGGCTCGGCCGGGCCCTGCTGATCATCGCGCTCGCCAACCTCATCTCCGTGCTGACGACGTTCTCGCTCGCCACCATCGCCACCAACCTCCGGGTCAAGGGCGGCGGCGACTACTACCTGATATCCCGCACGCTCGGCATCCAGTACGGCGGCGCCCTCGGGATCGTCCTCTTCCTGGCCCAGTCCATCTCGGTCGCGTTCTATGCCATCGGCTTCGGCGAGGCACTCGCGGCGGCCCTCGGCCTGGAGGCGACCGGGGCGCCGCAGGTGATTGCGGCGGCCGCCGTCGCGGGACTCCTCGTTCTGGTCTGGTTCGGCGCCGATGTCGCCACGCGTTTCCAGTTCGTCATCATGGCCGTGCTCGGCCTCGGCATCCTCGGCTTCGTCCTCGGCGCCCTGCCCGACTTCGACGCCGACCGGATGCGGAACAACTGGTCCGCAGCAGACACGGCCCCGTTCTGGCTCCTCTTCGCCATCTTCTTCCCGGCGGCGACCGGGTTCACGCAGGGGGTCAGCATGTCGGGCGACCTCCGGGATCCCGGCCGGAGCTTGCCGCGGGGAACCTTCCTGGCCGTGGGCCTGTCCGCCGCGGTCTATCTGGGCTGCGCGGTGCTGTTCGCAGGAGCGCTCCCCGGCAGCGAGCTGGTGCGCGACTACGACGCCATGCGGCGGGTCTCGATCGCGGCGTGGCTGGTCGATGCCGGCGTGATTGCCGCGACCCTGTCCTCGGCGCTCGCCTCCTTTCTCGGGGCCCCGCGCATCCTGCAGTCGCTCGCGCGCGACCGCATCTTCGGGTTCCTCACCCCCCTCGCACACGGACAGGGCCCGGCGGACAATCCCCGACGCGCGGCGCTGTTAGCCGCCGCCATCGCGTTCGCGACGGTCGGGCTCGGCGACCTGAACCTCGTGGCGCCCGTCGTCGCCATGTTCTTCCTCGTCTCCTACGGCTTGCTCAACTACGCGACCTGGTTCGAGGCCCGCGGCAGGAGCCCTTCCTTCCGGCCCACCTTCCGCTGGTACCACCCGGCCCTGAGCCTGGTCGGTTTTCTCGCGTGCCTCGGGGTGATGCTCGCCATCCACGCCGCCGCCGGCGCTGTGGCGGTGGCAGTGCTGTTCGGGCTGCACGAGTACGTCAAGCGCACCGTCACCACGCCCCGCTGGGCGGACAGCGGGCGCTCCCACCATCTGCAGCGCATCCGCGAGCGCCTGCACGCGCTCACCCCGTTGCCCGACCACGCGCGCGACTGGCGCCCCGTGATTCTCGCCTTCTCGGACCATCCGGAGCGCCGTGCCCGCACCATCCGGTTCGCCTCCTGGCTGGAGGGCGCGAGCGGCTTCACCACGGCGGTGAAGCTGCTGGCCGGCGAGGGCGCGGCCGCGCGGCGCGAGCGGGCCCGCGTCGAGGCGGAGATGCGCGGCGACGTGGCCGCGCGCGCGCTCGAGACGTTCTGCCGGGTGGTGGTCGCGCCGGATCCCGGGGAAGCCCTGCCGGTGGTGCTCCAGGCCCACGGGCTCGGCGACGTGCGTGCCAACACCGTGCTGCTCAACTGGTTCGACCACGCCCCTGGTCCGGAGGATCCGCCGGGGCTCGAGCGTTACGGTCGCTACCTGCGGCTGGCGCTTCGCTTCGGGTGCAGCGTGGTGATTCTCGGGGTGTCCACCGAGGACTACGCGGCCGTGGCGGCGATGCCGCGGGATACGCGGCGGATCGACGTCTGGTACCCCGACGAGACCGACGGCCAGCTGATGCTGCTCTTCGCGTACCTGATGACCCGCACCCCCGACTGGGAGGAGGCCACCATCCGGGTGTTCGCGCCGCCGGTGGAGGGGACCCGCTCGGACGAGCGCGTCGCGGCGCTGGCACGGATGCTGGAGGAAGTCCGGATCCCGGCTGTGCCCCGCGTGGCGACGTGGGACGCCGAGAGCGTGATCCGGGAGTCCGGCGACGCCGCGGCCGTGTTCCTGCCGTTTGGCCTGGACGACAGCGCGCCCGTCAGCGCGTTCGCGGGCTCGCTCAGCGAGCTGATCGACCGGACCCACCTCACGGTGCTGGTGCGCGCGGCCCAGGAGATCGACCTCGACGCTGCGCCCGAGGAGGGCCAGCCCGGCGAGCTGGCCGCGGCCGAGGACCGCGCGGCCGATGCCGCCGCGGCCGCCCGCCGCGCGGAGAAGGACGCGGAGAAGGCGGTCGAGGCGGCGCGCAAGACAGCGGAGAAGTCGCGCGAAGCGCTCGAGGCCGGGGCCGCCGCGCCCGAGGAAACGACGCGTGTTGCCCGCGCCGCCGAAGCTGCCGAAGCCGCGGCCGAGAAGATGCGGCGCCGCGCGATCAAGGCGCGGACCAAGGCCGAGGACCTCGCTCGGCAGGCACGGCAGCTCGGCAGCCAACCCGCGGCCGACGCGAGCGCGCCGCCCGGGGACCAGCCCTCCTGATCCGCGGGCAGTGGGTGCGGCTCAGCTCGGGTGGTAGATGTCCTCGACCCGGCTGCGCGACCGCGCCTTGCCGAGCGCGTTGTGGATCATCATCCACTCTCCCAGGTTCTCGAGCGTGATCAGCCCGACCAGGCGCTCCCCGCGATCGAGCACCGGCATGGTGGAGCAGCTGTCCGTCTGCATGCGAAGGAAAACGGCATCCAGCATGTCGGTGTCCCGGACGTGGCCGCACGGGGCGCGCATCGCCGAGGCGACCGGCTGGTCCTGGCGCCCTTCCGCGAGCGCGCGGAGCAAGTCCGCGCGCGTCAGGACGCCGACGATGCGGCCCCCCTCCCCGGTGACCGGAAAGTCCTGCTGCTCGCCGGCGATCAGCTCCGCGACGGCCACCGACAGGGGCTCCGCCGCGTCGAGCGCGCGGAAGTGGGTGATCATCGCCTCGCGGACCGGCACGCCGCGGGCGATGCCCCTCATCCCGGCGAGATGCGCCTCCTGCTGGGCGCCGAGGAAGACGAACAGCGCGATGAACAGCAGGAACCAGTTGGTAAAGAGGCCCAGAATCCCGAACGCCACGGCCATCGCCTGGCCCACGGTCGCCGCGATCTGGGTAGCGCGCCCGTAGTCCAGGCGCATGGCGAGCAGCGCCCGCAGCACGCGGCCGCCGTCCATCGGGAAGGCGGGAAGCAGGTTGAAGACGACGAGAACCACGTTGACGTAGAGCAGCTTGGAGAGGAAGTCACCCCCGACCAGCCACAGCGCCTCCGGGGCCGCCAGCCCCCTGAGAATCTGGAGCAACCCGAACAGGACGGCGGCGATCACCACGTTGACGGCGGGCCCGGCCAGCGCCACCCACAGCTCCTGGACCGGATTCTCGGGGATGCGCTCCAGGCGCGCCACTCCGCCGATCGGCAGCAGCACGATGTCCCGGGTGCGGATGCCGTAGCGGCGGGCCGTCAGCGCGTGGCCGAACTCGTGGAGGATCACGCACGCAAAGATGGCGAGCACGAAGGCCACCCCTTCGAGCGCCACCCCCGCGGAGCTTCCTTGCGCGATGTGGCTGACCAGGATCCAGGCGATCAGCAGCAGGAAGGTCCAGTGCATGAAGACGCCGATCCCGGCCACCTCCGCGATCTTCCAGGACCATCTCATGGGTTCACGACTCCTTCACGCCGGTCTCGCTGCGCAGGCTAGTTATCCCCTGGAAGCCGGGAGATCAATGGCGCGCCGCCGGTCCGTCGCGGGGCCGGCCGGAGGCGCCGAGCAGCGATGCGCGCCGCCGCGGGGCGGACGCCGCGGGTCAGATTCCGGCGGGCCGGCGCAAGTTCTGAGCGGGCTCGGGGCGGCGGCGCCGGCGTGCGGTCAGGAAGCCTCCCCCGGATTGAACTGCAAGTCCATTCGGCAAATGGCCTTGCGGCGGCTCGGTCCCCTCCGCCGCGCGGAAGGGGCACGCGAGTTGCGGGCGGCTCCGCGCCCGCGGATCGGGGGAGTCCTCCGCGTTGCCGCGAGCGGGAGCATACGATCTTCGTCGGAGTCTTTCCCATGACCACACGCCGTCTGCCTGCTGGTGCCGCAGCCATCCTCTGGGTGCTGATGTTCGGCGCCATGACCCTTCTCGATGGTCCCTGGAGCGCCATCGCACCGGCGCAGGGGCGGGGCGGGGGCAGGGGAAGCGACCGCCCCGGCGCCGCCGGCAGCCCGGCGAAGAGCGAGCTGTTCGTCGTGGTGCAGGTGGGCGACCGCGCCGAGGTGGTGAAGAAATCCGAAGTCAGCGCGTTCACGAAGCGGCTCGACGAACAGCACCGGGCGGAAGTGAAAGCCTACGAGGAGGCCCGGCGCAATGCGGCGAAGGAAGGAGAGCCCTTCGATCGGCCCCCGCCGACCAAGCCCGTCGTCAAGGTGCACCCCAAGACGTTCAAGGCCGAATCCGAGGCGAAAGCGTCCGCCGAGTCGCTGCAGAGAAAGCTGGCGGAAGACAGGACGAAGGCCGCCGGGAAGAACGCGGAGGAGTTCGCGGTGGCGGAGATCGACGGGCAGGCGAAGATCCTGCGGAAGTCGGAGCTCGCCGAGCTCAAGAAGAAGTTCGACGCCGACCACCAGAGGGCCATGGCGGACTTCAACGACGCGAGGAAACAGGCGGCCAAGAACAAGCAGCCCTTCGATCAGCCCCCGCCGACCAAGCCGGTCGTCAAGGTGCTGGGGCCGTCGTTCAAGACCGAGGCCCAGGCCAGTGCCTTCCTCGAGAAGCTCCAGGCAAAGAAGGACAGCAAGAGCAATCCCAGGTCGCGGAAGGCCTCCGAGTAGACGGCCGTTGCCGCCCGCGGGCGTAATTCGCCCGCGCCACGCAGCGCGCGCACTTCGCGCGCGTCACCCGCACCCGCACGCTCGACCTTCCTGCAAGTTCTCGGCGCCTGACCCCATCGAATTGCAGACCGCCGGGTCCGCAATGTCCGGC
>JAFGQW010000390.1 GCA_016935485.1 Planctomycetota bacterium
CGCAAGGCCGTCCTCATCGACGAGTGGGCCATCACACTGATCCTCGATCCCCGCGGCCCCTTCACCCGGGATAACCCCGTCCTCACGGTCCTCGAGTACCTCCCGGCGGGCGCCGTGCACCGCGTGAAGACCGGCGGGAGCATCGTCTGCATCGGTGCCGGCGGTGGGCTGGACCTGGCCACGGCCCTCTACTTCGGCCAGCAGCGCGCCGTCGGCGTCGAGATCAACCACGTGATCGTCGAGGCGATGAAGGGCCGCCGCTTCGCCGAACGAGAGTACCCCGCGTTCTCCGGCCAGCTCTACCTGGACCCGCGCGTCGAGGCCGTGGCGGCCGAGGGGCGCCACTTTCTGGAGCGGACCCCCGAGAAGTTCGACATCATCCAGCTCTCGGGCGTGGACACCCACTCCGCGACCGAGGCCGGCGCCTTCTCGCTGGCCGAGAACTTCCTCTACACGGTCGAAGCGTTTCAGGCCTACTTCGCGCGCCTTAAACCGGGCGGCATCCTCACGCTCACCCGCTGGATGCTGCTGCGCGACGGCATGCCCACGCAATCGCTCCGGCTGTTCACGCTGGCGTGCGAGAGTCTGCGCCGCGCCGGCGTCGCCGACCCCGGCCGCCACCTCTACTACTTCCGCTCGGGGATCTTCGCGATCCTGCTATTGTCGGTCGAGCCCTTCGCGCCGGAGGCGCTCGCCGCGCTGGACGGCCTCGTCGAGGCGCACGGCTACGATCCGCTGCACCGCCCGCACCAGGCGGAGCCCGACGCGATCCTCATCCGGCGCCCCGGGCCGGGGCGGACGTTCACGATCCCGAACCTGTATCAGCGGTATCTCGAGGCACTTGCCACAGGCCCGGCGGCGGTCGCGGCCTTTCATGCCGACTATCCGTTCAACGTCGCTCCGCCCACGGATGACCGGCCGTTCTTCTTCGAGGACCACAAGTTCGAGAGCCTCTGGCGGAAGGACAACCTCATCAATCCTCTCGGCGGTCTCTCCTCCCACGCCACGCTGGCGCTCCTCTTCCTGGGCGCGCTCGTCGCCGGGTACGGGTTTCTCTGCGCGCCGCTCCGCCGGCTCTCGTCGCTCGGCATCGGCGGCGCGCCGCGCAGCGTCGTCGCCGCCTACTTCGGCGCGATCGGCCTTGCCTACCTCCTGGTCGAGATTCCGCTCAGCCAGCGGTTCATCCTGTTCCTCGGCCAGCCGGCCCACGCACTCACCGTCATCCTGTTCTCGCTGCTGGTGTTCTCGGGACTCGGGAGCTTCGTCGCCGGACGGCTGGGGCGCGGCCTGGCCGGGAAAGCGGCGCTGGCGTCGCTCCTTGCCGCCGCTCTCGCGGTCGTTCTGCTCCTGGCGCTGCCGGCCGTGTTGGCGACGTGCCTGGGACTGGCCCTGCCCGCGCGCGTGGCCATCAGCGTCGGACTTCTCGCGCCGCTCGGGTTTCTCATGGGCTTTCCGTTTCCGCTCGGCATCCGGCTGATGGAGTCCAGCGGAACCGGTGCAGCCGTGCCCTGGGCGTGGGCCATGAACGGATACGCGTCGGTGCTGGCGTCGGTAGGGGCGGTGATCCTCGGGATCACGTGGGGATTCACGACGGCGGTGCTGATCGCCGCGGCGTGCTACGTGGCGGCCGCCGCGATCGCTCCGGCCCTCGGGCGGGGCGGCACCGCCGCGGGCAGCGGTTCGGGCTGACGGCCGCGGTGGGTCGCTGTTCCCGTTCCGGCGGCGGGGCAGGAATCCCGCCCCGCCTCGATGCGGTCCGGCACGGCGCCGCTCCTCACTTCACGAGCACGAACCGCCACGCATTCGAGAGGGTCTTGATGCCGGAAGGCGCTCCGGGGTAGGTGGCGAACGCGCCGTGCAAGAGGGTGCCGGCGAGCGCCGGGTTGCCGGGGATCACGAGCTCCGCCCGTCCCGCGCCCGCGGCGTCGAGGGTACCGGCGAACTTCTTGAGGGTCCCCGGCAGCGCGTTTCCGAGCACCAGGAAGAACAGCGGATCGGGAGCCAGCGGGACGACGCGCCGGTCGATCGGGATCCCGGGCGTGGGACCGCTCGCGCTCAGCGCCACCTGGTACGCAAGCCCGGCGTCCCCGAGCGCCTGCAAGTCCAGCGGGTAGGTCGTGCCGACCTGCGGACGGCCGACGCTCAAGAGAGAGCCCACCGGCAGTGCGTCGTAGACGAGCGTGTAGGTGGCCGGCGAAGCCAGGGGATCCCCCTCGGTGTGCAGCAGGTCGAGACCGAGGGCCGTCCGGTTGCATGCCGGGTAGACGCTCCCGCGCATCTGCGGGGAGTAGAAGCGGTCGGGATAGTTCGGCGCAAGGCTTCCCGTCGTGTTCAGCAATGCGTACGTCCCGGGCGAGGGATCGCCGTTGCGCCAGGTGGCCAGGAGGTAGCGGCCGGCATCGAAATCGCGGTAGATCAGGTAGACCTCGCCGGTGTTCTCGTCGCACGCCACGCTGATGGTCCACTCGTGGTTGGAGTCGAGCCCGTTGTAGCGGTACTGGGTCCGAGTCGTCTTGTAGACCTGGACCGCGGCGCCCCAGGTCTGGGTCGCGCCGTCCCAGCGGCGCACTTCCCAGACCGGATCCCACTGGGTCTTGTCCGGCGCGGCCTGCGTGTCCCGCCCGTAGAACGCGTAGACGTTGCCGTTCAGATCGGCGCAGAGCCGGATCGGCCAGTCCGCGCAGAGGTCGCCGTTGCCGAGCATCGTCTGCGGCGTCCAGGTCGAACCCGTGAAGCACTGGTGATGCACGGAATAGGACGAGGCGCCCGTCCCGTAGTAGGCCGCATGGACCTGATCGAGCGCATCGACCACCAGGCTGATCTGGTAGACGAGCGTCGAGGCGAAGGCGGGGTTCACGGGCGTGAACTTCTGGTCCGCGGCGCACGGCTGGTCCGAGCGGAACAGGGTGGCGCGCCCCGTCGAGGCGTGGGCGTGCATCAGGTAGACGTGGTCCTTGGAGTCCACGGCGAGGGCGGCGTTTCGCGTGTAGCGGCTCGCCCCCGCGGCGGTGGCGGCCTCCGTGCCCCAGCTCTTCGTGGCCGCATCCCAGCGGTTGTACCGGATGGTCTGGCCGTTCTGGTCGTTCAGCGGACGATGGGTCCAGGCGCAGTGGAGGTTCCCCTTGCTGTCCACGGCCAGGGTCGGCTCGAAGTTGCCGAAATCGCCGGCCGGGTTGGCGGCGAAGCCCTGCTGCCAGGTCATCTCCCAGGTGAGCCCGCCGGTGGTGCTGCGGGCGATCGCGACATCGTACTGCGGCGGTGTGAACTGGCTCAAGTAGACGAAGTAGAGCGTCCCGGCCGGATCGCGCACGAACGACTGCGGCTCGATGCGACCCCCGGTGCCGACCTCGTGGAACGGGTACGGGCTCTGGGCGATCCTGACCTGCGCCGCGGAGGTCAGGGCGGCGCCAGCCAGGACCACCAGCAACCAGACGAGTGCTTTCATGGTGTTGACCTTTCGACAGAAGTCCTGCGCGAAACGCGCACCATCGGGCGGCGGCGCCGGAGCGCCGTTCCTGCCGCCCGCTACCTCACGACCCGCATCTCCGGCCGGGCGGCGGCGAACGTTGCAGGCCCATCATCCCCCTCGGGCACCCACCCCGGCCGCCGGCGTTCCGGCCCGGGCGGCAGGAACGATTCTACGAGGGGGGGGTGACCTCGTCAACATCGCCGGCGGGCTTCGCCTCGAGCGCGCAGCGATCGGCCTTCCGCGGCCAGCTTGCGCTGCGGAGGAAGTCCGCAGGCCGAGCTGGCCCGCCCGGTCGAACCGCACGCTGCCCGGAGCCGGGGCCGCACGGGTGGCCCTTTGCCGCGCGCTGTACAACCGGTGCCGGCAAAGCCACTTGCGGATTTGCGCCGGCCGTGAGAGAAAGTCCGTGCCTGACCGCGCACAACCCGGAACAAAGCTGGAA
>JAFGQW010000391.1 GCA_016935485.1 Planctomycetota bacterium
GGTCAAGAGCCCGCCGGCCGAGAGGATCAGCGGGATGTCGTCCGGGGTCGGGTTCTCGATCACCATCAGCACGCCGTCGACCTCGTCCTCGCCGGCCGGCGAGCGCATCGCCGCGAGCGCCCTGAGGTCCTGCTCGTCGAACGCCACGCGCCCCCGGAAGCCGCCGCCGCGGATGCCGATGCCGCGGGTCGCCGGCGCGCCGGGCTCCACGAACTGCGGCCCCTCCTGATCGGCGCCGAGCTCGGCGGCGCGCACCTGCAGCACGCTCAGCACGCCCCGCTCGACGGTGAACTCCACCTCCTGGTCGGAGCCCATGAAGCGCATGATCTTGGCAACGATGTGCTTCAAGCGCCGGTGCAGCATCGGCATGAGGACGCGCAGCTCGTCGATCGTGAGGAACGACTTCGAGGAAGTCACCCCGCCCACGAGGTCGTCGCCGGCCGCCGAGAACTTGATCTCGCCGGTGAACGTCCGCACCCCCCACGGTGTCATCTGCGTCCGCGGGATCACGCCGGTGAGCGATGCCCGGCTCTCGTCCATGCCGGTGCCGATGAGCGCGTTCCGCCGGTTGCCGAACGCCATCTGCTGCACCGTGCACGCCGTCTGCCAGGTGTGGCAGAACCCCTTGATCTCGCGGTAGCGCTGCGCGCGCGGCCGGTTCCACGACTCGAACACCGCGCGCACCGCCGCAAAGAGCTGCTCCCACGGACTGGCGAGGAGGCGCTCGAGCTCGGCGGCACGCCCGGTGTCCCGCAGGATCTGGAGCGAGGCGTCGCTCACTTCCTTCATGGCCTCCCACGGAAGGTCGTTCTTGTACTGCACGCCGTGGCGCTCCTTGGCCCGCCGGATCAGGTCGTGGCGCTCGAGATCGATCCCCCACACGGCGCTCGCGAACGAGGCGAGGAACCGGCGGTAGGAGTCATAGGCGTGCCAGGGGTCGTCGCGCGCGAGCGCGGCGGCGATCGCGTCGTTCATGCCGAGGAACACCGCCGTCGACAGGATCCCGGGCATCGAGAACACCGAGCCGCCGCGCACCGCGAGCCGCAGCGGGCAGGCCGGATCCCCGAAGCGCGCCTCGACGCCGTCGCGCGCGCCGATGTCCGCCTCGAGCCGCCGCACGTGCCGGACCAGCTCCGCCGCGAGCCCGGCGGGGTCGGTCCGCTGCAGGCCGGCCCGCGGCAAGAGCGTCGGCAGGATGAACCCGTCGCGCGTCGGGATGTTGAGGTAGCTGAGATAGACGAGCCCGCTCCCCTTGCCGCCGTAGCGCTCGCGGAGGTTGGGCGAGCAGGGCGCCCCCTCGACGAGCTCCCGGATCCGGTCCCGGTCGGACAGGTGGAGGAAGTCGAACGCGTCCGCGCGGTCGGGCGCCGGCCCGGCGCTCCGGCTCATCCGGAGCGCGCCGTGCGCGATGTGCCGGCGGATGAAGGCGCGCGCCAGATCGCAGAAGTTGACCATGATGTTGTGGTCGTGCATGTAGCGCTGCATGTTCGCGAGCGCGATGCGGAGCTCCACGTCGTCCAGGCCCAGGCGTTTCTGCATCTTCTGGTAGGGCGCGGTGATGCGCTGGAGCGCCCGGTGGTAGTTACGCTGCAGCGTCTCCATGACGTTGGCGAGCTCGCCGTAGGTCTTGTGGCCGTCGGTGAGCATGCCGGCCAGGTCCGCGACCTCGCGGGAGTAGAGCCCGTCGTGCCGGAGGTTCAAGATCGCCGCCTGGATGATCTCCAGGCACTGCCGGAGGCGCACGCCGCGCTCCTCGTACTCCGACGAGATGTGGCGGAGCGCGAGGTAGCTCATCTTCTCGAGCAGGCAGTCGAGCTGGCAGAGCTGGTAGCGGAGCCCGAAGAAGCCGCCGCGCTCGATGCGCGCGGCCAGCACGCGCCGGAGCCGGTGGATCAGGCCCGCGGTCTCGTAGAACGCGCGGCGGGCGTACGCCTCCAGCGCCAGCTCGAGCTCGCTGAAGATCGGCTCGAGATGCATCTCCGCGAGCGCCGCCGTGAAGTCCGCGACCGCCTGGCGCACGCCGGCCTCTGCCGCCGGCGCGTCGAATCCGTCCTCGTCCGGCCGGAGCGCGAGCCACACCTCCAGCCGCTCGAGGAACACCGCGGCCGCCGCCACTTCCGGGCCGAAGTCCGCCGCTTTCCGGCGCAGCGCCCTCAAGTGCAGGTAGTAGACCCAGCGGTTGCGGGACCGGATGCCCTGGGCGATGGCCGCCTCGGCTTCCGCCGCGAGCGGGTTGCCGGTATCGCAGCCGAGAAGCTCCGCCCGGAAGGTCTCCTGCCAGTGGCGGAGCTGGTCCAGCACCTCGCGGGTCCCGAGCAGCCGGTCGAGATCCGTGGTCATCCGCCCGACGAGCGCACGGGCGGCCGGATCCGCGCGCGCCGCGTGGTCCGCCGGCGCCGGGTGGGGATAGCCCAGCCGCTCGAGGGCCGCCGTCTCGCCGGTCTCCAGGAACGTCCCGTAGGCGCGCACCAGTCGCAGCGTCCGCTCGCCCAGCGCGTGATGCGTGCTGCGGCGGATCTCGTTCACGATGTCGCTGCCGCGCACCGCGGTCTCGGCGAGCTCGATGGCGTCGTTCCACAGGCTGTCGATCAGGCCCGGCCGCACCACGACGCCCGACACGTTGCGCACGAGAATGCGCACGAGCAGCGGCACCCGGCGGGCGACCGGCGAATCGACGAAGCGCTTGAGCTCGTGGATCAGGCTTCGCACCTCGGGCTGGAGGTTCTTGGTGCCGAGGAAGCCCTTGAAGGCCGGGCTGCACAGCTGCGCGACGAGGAAGCGCAGCGCGTAGACGGCCTCGTTTCGGTTGGTGGTCTCGTTCACGCGCGCGAGCAGCGCGCTCATGTCCCGCAGGCGCGCGACGCGGATCTCCACCGCCTGCTCGACGTCGAGATCGAAGATCGCCTTCTCGAGATCGATCACGGCGCCGGCGCAGCCGGCCCGGTCCCGCAGCATCTGGTCGGTGATCAGCACGCCCGGCGCCAGCCGCCAGGCGGCCACCGTGTGCGTCTCGGCGCCCTCCACCCGGTGCACCACGACGGTGTCGCCGACGAGGTAGGGCACACTCAGCCGCCCGTCCTCGGCGAAGATCCGGTTGTTGACGATCCCGAACCGGCCGGCGCGCCGCGAGACCCACGCCTTCATGTCCAGGTAGTGCCGCTGCGCTTCCCGCCGATCCCGCGCGTCGTGGGGCTCGCCGTAGGCCCGGGCGAGCGCCCGGTTGAGGGCGGAGA
>JAFGQW010000392.1 GCA_016935485.1 Planctomycetota bacterium
GCCCAGTCCCTGCGGGTGCATCCGACCCACGACCCGGATGGCGCTTGCCGCGCCCGAAGGAGACCAGGATGGCCAGCTACACGCAGGAAGGTCGTCGCCTCGCGATCGCGACTCCGCTCGGCAAGGACGTGCTCCTCTTGGTGCGCCTGTCCGGCCACGAGGAGATGTCCAGGCTCTTCAGCTTCGAGCTCGAGCTGCTTTCCGAACGAGACGACATCGCGGCCAAGGACATCGTGGGAAAGAACGTCTCCTTCTCCATCCGACTCCTCGACGACTCGCTCCGCTACTTCAATGGTTTCGTGAAGCGGTTTGCCTACGGTGGCTCGGATGACCGACTCAGCCGCTACACCGCGGAGGTGGTCCCGTGGCTCTGGTTCCTCACCCAGACCGCGGATTGCCGGATCTTCCAGAACCAATCGGTCCCCAAGATCATCGAACAGGTCTTCACCGACCTGGGGTTTTCCGATTTCGATACCTCCAACATCCAGGGAACGCACGCGGCATGGGATTTCTGTGTCCAGTACCGGGAGACGGACTTCGCTTTTGTCTGCCGGCTCATGGAGCAGGAGGGGATCTTCTTCTTCTTTCGCCACGAGAATGGCAAGCACACGCTGGTCCTGGCGGACGGGAATTCCGCCTACGCGGACTGCCTGGAGAAGGAGGTGGAGTTCGCGGCCACTCCGGGCGCCTCCCAGGCTCGGGAGATGATCTCGAGCTGGGAGCACAAGTACGAATACCGTCCGGGCAAGTGGGCCCAGACCGATTTCAACTTCGAGACGCCCACCGCCAACCTCATGGCCAGGACGAGCTCCCTGGTCAAGCTGGACAATAGCACGAACTTCGAAGTCTACGACTTTCCGGGAGAGTACGAGAACAAGGCCCAGGGCGACGCGGAGGTCAAGATCCGGATGGAGGAAGAGGAGGTCTCTTACGACGTGGTGACCGGCTATGGACGATGCCGTTCCTTCACGCCGGGAGGCAAGTTCCAGGTGAAGAAGCACCGTTGTCGGGGCGAGGAAGGCAAGACCTACGTCCTCGTCTCGCTCGCCCACGAAGCCTCTCTTGCCGGCGGCTACACCACCGGCGGGACCGGTCAAGAGATGGACTACACGAACCACTTCACCTGCATCCCCGAGGCGGTGCCGTTCCGCCCGGCCCGCATCACCCCCAAACCGATCATCCAGGGTGCCCAGACCGCCATCGTGACCGGGCCGGCGGGCGAGGAGATCTACACCGACCGGTTTGGCCGCGTGAAGGTCCAGTTCCACTGGGACCGGGAGGGCAAGAAGGACGACAAGAGCTCCTGCTGGATTCGCGTCGCGCAGCCCTGGGCCGGGCAAGGCTGGGGAACCATCGCCATCCCCCGCATCGGCCAGGAGGTGATCGTCTCCTTCCTCGAGGGCGACCCGGATCGGCCGATCATCACCGGACGCGTCTACAACGCCGACCAAATGCCCCCCTACGCTCTGCCGGCAAACGCCACCGTGAGCGGCGTGAAGTCGAACTCCTCCAAAGGTGGCGGCGGCTTCAACGAGATTCGCTTGGAGGACAAGAAGGGCGAGGAGCAGGTGTTCATTCACGCCGAGAAGAACCTCGACATCCGCGTCCAGAACGACCGGTTCGAAACGGTCAAGAGCAACCGGCACCTGCACGTGGAGAAGGACAAGTTCGAGCACATCGACCACAACCGGAATGAAACCGTCGACGCCGACCACAAGGAGAAAATCAAGAAGGACCGCCATCTCGACATCGAAGGCAAGGAGGCCAAGCGGATCGGCAGCAGCCTGTCGCTGACCGTCAAGGGCGACGTCATCGAGGTCTTCAAGGCCAACCACTCCGAGCAGACCACGAAGGACTGCTACATCAAGGCCAGCAACGTCGTGATCGAAGGCATGCAGAACATCACGCTCGCCGTGGGCGGCTCCCACATCGCGATCGAGCCGGCCGGGATCGAGATCCAGAGCAGCGGCCAGATCACGCTGACGGGAATCAAGGTGGGCGTCAACGGGAATGTCGCGGCCGAAATCAAGGGCGGCGCCATGACCCAGATCCAGGGCGCGATCGTGAAGATCAACTGAAGGAGGCTCGCTCGCCATGGGCAAGAGGAGTGGCAAGGCCGGTTCCCCCGTGCCGCCGGCCGGGCCAGACAAGGCAGAAGATGCCGACGTGGCCGATCCCGGGGAGGCGGCCGAGTCCAAGGCCGCGCAGATGCAGTCCCAGTCCGGCAAGTACGGCTCCCAACCGCTGCAACCCTTCAAGCCGGCCCCGAACGAGGAAGCCGAGGAACCGAAGACCAGCTGGATCGAGATCCAGCTCGTGGGCGAGGACGACGAGGGAATCCCCGGCGAGAAGTACCGAATCACGTTGCCCGATGGCTCGGTGGCCGAGGGAACGCTGGACGAGAAAGGACTGGCCCGCGTGGAGGGCTTCGAGCCGGGATCCTGCCAGGTCACATTTCCGGAGCTCGACGCCGAGGCGTGGGAGAAGGTCTGAGACGGCGTCCGGGCCGGCGAGAGGACACGGGATCCGGCGGCGCGTCGCGGACTGTGCCTCCAACGACTGGCGGGGTGATACCCCCTGAGGAGTGCGGGCGGGATCATGAAGCGGATCAAGGAGCGGCTCGGCGGCCTGTTCAGCGGCAAGCCAAAGGTGTTTGCCGTCGCTGCGCCCTTCACCGCCATCGAGCGCCGCCCGGTGGCCGACATCTGCCGGGAGTCTGCCCTGCAGGAAGAAGCCCGGCCGTACCTCCGCGGAGATTCGACGGCGGAGACCTTCCTGGAACAGCTCGTCCGAGCCGACCTCCGCGTCGACGCCGTCCGGTTCCTCGCATACGCCTTGCCCGAACGAGAAGCCGTCCGGTGGGCGTGTCTGTGCGTGCGAGAGGTGCCCGCGTGCTGCGCAGCCCCGACGAGCGTGGAGGCGCTCGTGGCCGCCGAGACCTGGGTGGAGCGCCCTGACCCGGCCTGCCGGGATGCCGCGCTCGAAGCGGGCCGCCGGCAGGAGTTCCAGGGGCCGGCGGCCGCCGCCGCGTGGGCCGCGATGGCGGCCGGCTGGTCGGGCGGGATTTCCGCGGCGGCCGCTGGCGAGGCGCCCGCCGTACCCACCGGGGGCCTCTCGGCCCATGCCGCCGCCGGCGCGATCCTGCTTGCCGCAAGCGCGGACCTCGATGGCGCGGCGCGGGCGTGCCGCGAGTTCCTGGAGCTGGGCGTGCGAATCGCCCAAGGAAGAGACCGCGCCCCGCCTTGAGGGCGCGCTGTGGGACCTGGACAAGCCCCAGGCGGCCCGCCCGATGACCGCAGGACCACACGAGCTTGGCCCAAATGTTGCACGGCGATCCAGAAAGAGGCTGAGATGTTCCCGGCTGCGAGAATCACCGACATGCACGTTTGTCCGATGATCACGGTTTTGGTTCCCCACGTGGGCGGGCCGATCGTTGGCCCGGGCGTACCGAACGTCCTGATCGGCGGCATGCCCGCCGCGGTGGTGGGCGATATGGTAACGTGCGTGGGCCCGCCAGACGCGATCGTGAAGGGTTCGGCGACCGTACTGATCGGTGGACGGCCCGCGGCGAGAATGCTGGATCTCACCGCCCACGGAGGAACCATCGTCAGCGGGTTTCCCACGGTCCTGATCGGTGGTTGAGAACACGCGCCGGCCGTGGGGCGATGGCAGGTGCCGGCCCGGCGCGACCGATCCCTGTAGAGCACGAATCTGGAATCTGCCCGCGCACGGAAGCAAGGGCCCAGGCCGCTGGGTGGCTTCCGATGGGTTGACCGGGCATCCGGTTCGGCTAGGCTCCCGCACGGCTCGTCCCGCGGGCGGTGCCTGGCCGGGTCCGCCCGGAGGAACGCGCTCGAAGACGCTCGCCGAGATCCTCGACCGGCGGTTGTCCGTCAAGCGCATGGTCTACCGCCCCCAGCACGCCCGCCGAGCTGGAGCAAGCGCAGACGCTCCTAACACAACCCTGATCCGAAGCGCACGCGATCCGTGCCGGCATGGCGCGGCGCTCCCGCGACCCCGCGGTCAACGTGCTCCGGTCCGACCGGGCGCTGGCGCAACTCCGCCCGGAGACGGCTGGAGTCTCTGCAACGTAACCATTTGACTAAAAGGGACTTGTCTCACAGGGGCAGGGAATACGGTGGCCTGTCGGAATCCGGAGCGCGCGCCAGCGCTGGCGACAAGGGCAGCCGATCGCGACGCCGCGTGACGGAACAACGCTCCAGATCAGCCGTTGCCAATCCGTGCCGCCGTTTGGTAGGATGAGTCCCAGTTCTTGCCGGTAAGCCGGTAACGGGCGGGTTCGCGCAGCGGAAAGGAATACCCGCAATGACGTGGCGCCAGGTGGCCCTCGTGTGCCTCGGAGGCCTGATCCTGTCGAGCTGGGGGTGCAGCTCCCGGCGGACGTTCACGGTCCATTCCTGGCCTGCCGGGGCCCGCATCTTCGTCGAACACGACGAGTGCGGGCAGACCGTAGGCAAGGTAACCGTCGACTTCCGCGTCCAGCCATACTACACCATCTGGGTGCAGAAGGCGGGCATGCAGCCGGCCGGAAAGCTCGTGGACATCCGGTCGCCGGAGGTCGTTTCGTTCGTGCTGGAGCAGGCCCCCGACACCGGCGCTCTCAAGGAGATCAGAAGCTCACTGCGAGCGATCGAGAGGAAGCTGGAAAAGTGACCGCCATAAGACTCGCTGCCCTCCTCCTCATCCTGGCCGGCCTGGCGCTCAGCGGCTGCACCAGCTATCAGCGCGAGGTCGTGATCAGCAGCAGCCCGCCCGGCGCCATCATCTACGTCAACGGCGAGGAGCGCGGCCAGACGGAGAGCAAGGTGATTCTCGACTACAGCAGGAATCCCGGCGCCCGGATTTTCGTCCAGCTCCGCAAGAACCACCACCTGCCCGGTTTCGGCGCCTGGACCATCCAGGAGGTTCTCGAGCGGAAGAGATTCGACCTGGAGCCCGTCCCTTAGCAGGAAGACGATCCCATGCCCCGATTCGCCGTTGTCGCCTGGATCCCCTTGGCGTGTGTGCTGGCGGCGTGCGCCGCGGACCGCAAACGGTCCTTCGAGATCCGGACCATGGACACGGAAGGCACGCCGGTCCCCTGTGTGGTTCTCGTGGAGGGCGCCGTTCACCCCGACCCCGAGAACACGGGATCGCCGCTGGTCACCAACACGCCGAACAAGTACGTCGACCTGACGTTCAAGCCAAAGCCCGACGGCACCTACCCCGTCTTCGAGGTCCAGGTAAGAGCGCTCCGCCACGATCCTGACACCCGGCAGCTGATCTCCGGTTCCTGGAAGACCGCGCCGAGCCCCTACCTGATGACCGAGAGCGGCCGCCGGCTCCGCCACAACGACCCGGAGCTGCACCTCTTCATCCTGAGGCGCAATCCCGAGTACCGGTAGCGCCACGCCGCACGGAGTGCGCGAGCGCTCATCGCGCGATCAGGTCCCGGAACAGATCCTTCGGCCGAACGACGCCCCGGAACCCGCAGCCGTGCGCACCTTCGGAAGGCAGCTTCTCCTCACGAAGCTCGCCAGAGTAGTAGCGCTCGTCACTGTGCAGGTAGCTGCCGCCGAGAAGCCGGCCCCTGGCCGCGCCCTCTTCCATGCGGGTCCACTCGGCCACGTTGCCCGCCAGGTGGTGGACGCTCGGCGTGAGCCCCATCACGATCCCGCCGGCCTTGACGCGGGTGGGGCCCGTGCACCGACCGAAGTAGATGTCCTCCGGAGCGGCGAGGTCGAGCCTCGGGCTCGGGTTGGTGGTGAAGGTGAACCGGCGATGGGGGTACCGACCCTTCGCGGCGAGCGTCCACTCCTCGAGGGTGGGCAGGTCCTTGCCATGGTGCCCCAGGAACGCCCTGGCTTGGTAGTAGTTCACGTACTCCGCCGGCAGGTCATGGTCCGCCGTCTGGTCATAATAGCTGTGACCGCTGCGGTAGGCACTCCATCGCTCACGCGCGTTCATGCTCGCGTCCCGGGCCTCCTCGATGTCCCAGAGCCTCGCCATCTCCTCGTTGTAGCTCGGACGCTTCTGCAGGAAGTCCAGGAAGGCCTTGAACTCGCGCACCGAAACCTCGTACCGGTCGATGAAGAACCCATCGATCTCGACCGGCTCGCCCCCACCGGCACGCTGGGCCTTGCCTCCCGGAACTGCCGCCATGCCCTCTGCCAGGGATTGCAGGACATCGAGCCGTGCGCGGCACGCCTGCGGATAACGCGCTGAGTACTCGGCCTTGCGGAGACCGGCGGCGGCTTCCTCGAAGGCCACCCTTGCCTGCTCGAGTCCGAGTTCCTGGAACAGGACCTTGAAGCCGTCCTGCAGCCGGTGCAAGGCGGCGTCCAGCACGCCCAGAGCGGGGTCGGTCACACCGGCACTGCGGATCGACGCCACCGCACGGAGCGCGGTCTCGATCTCGTGGCGCGTGTCGAGCGCCGCCATGGCCTTGCCCAACGCCTCGGTGTGTCCGCTCCAGGCTTGCGCCATGGCCTTCACCTCGCCCAGCGCCGCCTCCAGGTCGGCCAGGTCAGACGGCACCGGATCGGCCAATCTGGAGCGCAGCTCGCCGAGCGCCGCTTCCAGCCGTTCCGTGTCCGCCGCCACCGCCCTGGCCAGCTCCCGCCGCCACTCGGCGAGGCTTGGCGCCGGCGAGAACCTCGCCGCGAGATTCTCGATGCGCGTCCGCAGTTCCGTGATCTCCTCGATCCTCCGCCGCCACCCCTCCAAGACGCCCTCCGGCAGGATCTTCCGCCAGAGCTCCCGCTGCGCGGGAAACGCCTGCTCCAGCGCGCTCCGGCCTCGCATCAACGCGTCGATTCGGGTCTCGAAGCCCGCGAGGGGAGTACCGAGGATCTCCTGGCCCGCCTGAGCGCACGCCGTGCGAAAGCTCTGTTCGGCTTGCGCCGCAAGCCGATCGAGGGTGTTCCTTTCGAGCTCGGCCAGCCGCTGCCTGAGCCAGTCGGTGCTACCCTGCGGCAGCCGGAGCATGAGGGGAATGCTCTGGATCCTGTCCACGAGATCGGAGTACGGGAGCTTCCAGTCGATCTCCGCCTCCGCCTTCTGAACGTCGGTGCGCTTCTGCGACACGGAACGTTCGTCGGCAGCAAAGAGCAGGCACTGACTCCTCAGCGTGTTGATTTCGTCGGCGGAGATCGCATCGTACACCTTCGCCAGCGCCGCGACGCCCGCAAACTCCCGCTCGAGCGTGTTCCGGGCCTCCTCGAGGTCGCCCAGCTTCTTCGAGACCGCCGCCGCGATGAACACGCCGCGCTCGCGTTCCTTCAGGCTTTCCTGGATCGACAGGATCGGGGCCACCGCTGCCGCCACATCCGCCCGGAGCGCCTGGACTCGGCGGTCGAGCTCCGAGCGGGCGCGCTCCTGGAACACGGTCGATCCGTACTGCTCCGGCCGACACAGCTCGACGACCTGCTTGCCGTGCGGCACAAGCGCGACGAACGGCGGCGTGCAGTCCGGCACCGCCAGCGCCGCGAGGTCCTGCGCGTTGCGAGCATGGAGGGCGAAGTCCTGCTCGATCGCCGCGAGGGTCTCGTGCATGGTCTTGACCCGCGGGTCGCGATCGACGTCGGCGGCGATTCGCTGCCCCAGAGCGCGGGCCTCGGCGCGGATCTCCTCGCTGCCGTCGCTCCGGAGTCGCGCCAGGAGCGCGTCGTACTCCTGTCCGAGCGGGTCGATGGGGTACTGCGGCGTCCGTGGAGGCGTGTCCGGCTGCTCGCCGGGGCCGGTTTCCGCCACCGGCCCCGGCTCCCCCGGAGGTTCTCCC
>JAFGQW010000393.1 GCA_016935485.1 Planctomycetota bacterium
ACGTGGTTCGACGGCGACGAGGAGCGGTAGCGGCGTCTTCGTGATCCGAGACCGCGAGGCTGCTAAGGTTTGCGCCGCGCCCTTCGAGGAATCACGACCATGCAGGAACTGCGCCGCGCTCTGGTGGCCGCGCTGGCAGACGCGACCGGCCTCGATCCCGAGGCGATCGACGGCGCGGTGACGCCGCCCCGCAACCCGGACCACGGCGACCTCGCTTTTCCCTGCTTCGCGCTCGCCCGGGCCCGCGGCCAGAACCCCGCGCAGGCGGCAGCCGCGCTGGCCCGCACGTTCGTCCTCCCGCCCGGTTTCGCCCGGGCCGAGGCCGCCGGCCCGTACCTGAACCTTCGGTTCGACCGCACCGCATTCGTCGCACGCGTGGTGTCGCGCGTGCTCGCCGAGGGCAACCGCTACGGGGCGAGCGGGACCGGCGGGCTCACGATCGTCGTCGACTTCTCCTCGCCCAACATCGCCAAGCCGTTCCACGTCGGCCACCTCCGCTCGACGCTGATCGGCTGGAGCCTCGTCCGGATCCTCCGCTTCCTCGGGCACACGGTGATCGGCATCAACCACCTCGGGGACTGGGGCACGCAGTTCGGCTACGTCCACGCCGGTTGCCGCCGCTGGGGCCGCCCCCCAGACGACGACCCCGATCCCATCGAGACGCTGGTGGATCGCTACGTCCGGGCCACGCGGCTGAAGGACGAGGACCCCGCGGTGGAGGCGGAGGCACGCGACTTCTTCCGCCGCCTCGAGGCCGGCGATGCGGAGGCGACCGCCTTCTGGGAATACGCACGCGCGGTCTCGCTCGAGGAGTTCAGGACCATCTACGACCGTATCGGCATCCGCTTCGATGCGTTCACGGGCGAGGCGTTCTTCAACGACAAGATGGCGGCGGTGCTGGCGGAGGTGGAAGCGAAGGGAATCGGCGAGATCTCCGACGGCGCGTTCGGCGTCGCGCTCGGCGAGGAGCTGGGCTTCGCGCTACTCCGCAAGGCGGACGGCGCCACGCTCTACCTCACGCGCGATCTCACCGCCGTGGACTACCGTTACAGCACCTACCGGTTCGACCGCGTGCTCTACGTGGTCGGCGCGCCGCAGGCGCTCCACTTCCGGCAGCTCGGGGCACTGTGCGCGCGGCTGGGAAAGCCATATGCGGACGCGATCGTGCACGTCCCCTTCGGCCACGTGCACGGCATGAGGACGCGCTCGGGCGGCGCCGTGGCGCTCAAGGACTTCCTCGAGGAGGCCGTGGAGCGGGCGCTGACTGCTTTCCGCGAGGAGGTGGTGAAGCGCCCCGCCGGGCTCGACGAGCGCGCCGTGGCCGAGCAGATCGCGCTCTCGGCCATCCTCTTCAACGATCTGGCGCGCGGCCGCATCAAGGATGTTACCTTCGACTGGGACGAGGCGCTCTCGTTCCGCGGCGACACGGGGCCGTACCTCCAGTATGCGCACGCCCGCATCAACGGCATCGCGCTCAAGGCCGGCGCCGAGCTGCCGGTGGCGGTGGACGGGCACCGGCTCGCCGAGGACGAGGCCTACCAGCTCGCCACGCAGATGAGCCGCTTCCCGGAGGCGGTGGCGCGCGCGGCCGAGACCTACGAGCCTTCCGTCGTCGCCGGCTACCTGCTGGAGCTTGCCCGGACGTTTTCCCGCTCGAACGAGGTGCTGCGGGTGAAGGACGCGCCGCCGGAGGTGAAGGACCACCGTTTCGCGCTCTTCGTGGCCTGCCGCCAGGTGCTGGCCAGCGGGCTGAGGCTCCTCGGCATCGAGCCGATCGACCGGATGTGAGGCGCGGCAAGGGCGCCGCGTGCGCGCCGCTTCCGCGCGCCGGTCGGGATCCGAGCACAGGCAGCTTGGCCCTTGCAATCCGGGCCGCACTGCCGGATTGTGTGTCGGACAGCACGAGTCCGAGGACAGCTGGACCCCACAGGCCCCCCGGGGCCCACGAGCGCAGGACGCCATGACCGAACTGCAGCACCTCAAGGAGATCGCCGAGTGGGACGCGGTCTGGCTCGCGCAGAAGGAAGCGGATGCCGCGCCGCTGCTGATCTTCAAGCGCGCGCCCACCTGCGCCACCGCCCGGGTGATCGAGCGCACGTTCACCGACTGGCTGGACAGCCTTCCGGCCGCGGCGCGCGACCGGCTCCGGGTGGTGGCGGTCGACGTGATCGAGCAGCGCCCGGTGGCCCGGAAAGTCGCGCAGGACACCCTGATCCCCCACGAGTCGCCGCAGGCCCTGCTGTTCGGTCCGCGCCGCAAGCGCATCTGGAACGCCTCGCACTGGCAGATCGAGCGCGTGGCGCTCGAGGCCGCCCTGAAGAAGGTCCTGTGAGCGCGCAGCTCCCGGGTTAAGGCGGCCTTGGTCAGCCGGCGCCACCCTGCTATGCTCGGCACCTTCCATCCTCGACCTGGTCCCGATCGGAGAGAAAGCCATGAGAAGCGTGCGTGTCCTCGCGATTCTCCTCGCACCCATCCTCTTCCTCGTCGCCGCTCCGAGTTGCGGCGATTCCTCGCCCGGCGTACCGGACAGTCCCGACGGCGTGGTCAAGGCCGTCTCGGAGGGGCTGGCCGCGAACCAGCCCGAGGTGCTCTGGAAGGCGCTGCCGGCAAGCTACCAGCAGGACGTGAACGAGCTCGTGCGACTCTTCGCGAGCACGATGGACGCGGAGCTCTACGACAGGGGCGTCTCGGTCGCCGGCAAGGCGATCCGCGTGCTGCGCGGAAAGAAGGACTTCCTCCTGAATCACGTGATGGTCCGGATGATAGCGGCGCCGGACAAGGACGAGGCCTTGCGGGAGCTGGCTGCCGCGACGGAGCTCCTCGAGACCGTCGTTGCGAGCGAGCTCTCGAGCCTCTCCACGCTGCGAACGCTGGACGTCGGAGCGTTTCTCCGCGGCACGGGCCGCACGTTGATGCGCCAGTTCGAGACCGTCTCGGCGTTCCTGGAAGGCGACGCTTTCAGCGCGGCGCTCAAGGACAAGATCCGAGGTGTCCGGGCGGAGGTCGTGTCGATGCAGGGCGACAGGTCCGTCCTGCGGATCCGGACGCCCGGCCAGGAGCCGGCGGTCGTGCCTCTCGTCATGGAAGTGCCTTTCGTCAGGGTGGAGGGCCGGTGGTTGCCGGACGAGTTCGTCCGCGACTGGAAGACGATCGTCGGCGACGCGAGGCAGCAGATCGAGGCCCTGACGGCCAGGACGGCCGGCGCGGAGAAGGCGAAGTACCTGGCCACGCTCGCGGAGCTCGAGTCCGTGCTCGACAGGCTGGCCGCCGCGGCCGACCAGAAGGAGTTCAACCTCCTCGTGAGCGAGCTGCTCGGCCGCTTCCTCGGCGGCGAGGCGACCGGCCCCGAGCAGCGCCGGCCGGCGCCTCCGGCCCCGGATCCCCTCCGGTAGCCGACTTCTTCGTTTTTCCTCGTGCTCGTGCTCGCGCTCGTGCTCGCGCTCGCGCTCCGACCCCGTCTTCCTCTCCTCCTCGTCCCCCTCCTTCTCCTTCGTGCTCTTCGTGTCCCCTTCGTGCTCTTCGTGGTTCTCTTCTTCCCTCGCGCTTGGCGGTAACGGTGGGATTGCTACCATGGTGGCCGGAGGGGAGTCGCCATGAGATGTGCCATCCTGCTGTCCGTCCTGTCCCTTGGCATCGGCATGGTCCGCGCCATGCCCGCCCAGCCGGTCCCGGTGCCGAACCCGTCCTTCGAGCTCGGCGCGGGCCCGGCGCCCGAGGGCTGGCAGCTCAGCGGGGGCGACGGCCGGTGGCTGGACGCCGATGCGGCGGACGGCCGCCGTGCCGTCACGGTCGCGGGAGATGGCGCGACGAGCAACCACTGGCTCTCGGCGCCGCTCGCGCTCGCTCCGTCGGCGCTCTACCGGCTCACCTTCCGGGCGCGCCGGCTCGCCGGTGGCCACGGCGGCGGCACGCCGGTGTCCGGCGTCACGTTCGCCAACCGCGACCTCGGAAAGATTCCAGAGGTCTGGACGCGCTTTACGTCCGTCTTCGTCACGCCGGCCGACCGGAAGGACGGCCCGGCGCGGCTTCGGTTCGGGCAGTGGCAGGTGCACGGAGCACTCGCCTTCGAC
The DNA here is from genome assembly GCA_016935485.1 of Planctomycetota bacterium. GTDB lineage: Bacteria > Planctomycetota > JAFGQW01 > JAFGQW01 > JAFGQW01 > JAFGQW01. The sequence continues at coordinate 4,071 of JAFGQW010000393.1, forward strand.
GACGTCACGCTGCTTCCGGCCGACGCGGTGCATCTCCATCACGGCGATCTCACCCTGGGCCAGGGGGAATCGATCGACGGGGATCGCTACGCCTTCCGGGCGCCGTTCTCCTCGGCCGAGTCCAACTTGTCGCGTCCCCTCGAGTCGCACCGCTCAGGCTTCAACACGAACCGCTGGACATTCCAGGCCGGAAGCGAGGTGGTCTACTGCCATGAGCTCGGGTCCCGGCAACACGTCGCGGCCGAGGTCGAGGTCGGCGTGGTCTACCACCGCGCCGGGGCGCTGGCCGTCGAGGTGAGCACCCGCCCGGATGCGTGGCGGCCGCTCGGCCGGATCGATGCCGTCGGAACACGCGCCTTCGCGCTGCCGCAAGACCTCCTTCCCGCACCGCTCCTCCGCGTTCGGCTGCACGCCGAGGGCGAGGCGGTGAACCTCCAGGTCGGCGCGTACTCGTTTCGCTCGCGCGTGGATCGGCCCGCCGGAGAGTTCGTCGCGGGACGTACCGACGTGTTCGGGATCGCCGCCGCCGGCTCCGAGATCGGTGTCCGGATCGTGCACCTCGGCCAGGCGGCGCCGGGCTGCGACCGCCTGTGCCTCGCGGTCCGCAATCCGAGCGGCGAAGACCGCGCCGCACGGGTCGTCGTCTCGAGCGGCGAGCACCGAAAGGAGACCCACGTTCGCATCGCGGGAAAGGAGTGCACCTTCGATGTCGCTGGCTTGACTCCCGACCCCGGCCGCTGGCCGATGGTGATCGAGCTCGCCGCCGCCGGCTTCCGGGCCGAGGGCGAGATCCATGTGCCGGAGCTCCACCGCACCGACTACGGCCACCGCATCGAGGTCGCCGGCCTGGCGGGCGGCGCGGCCCTCTGGTGGGCCTCGTCCGGCTGGAAGATCGACCGGCGCCGCCCCGCGCCCGAGGCGACGAGCAGTCGGGCGCTCGAACTTTCCGCCGCGCGGAACGAGACCGAGGCGGTGCAGCTCGTGATCCGGGCGGGCGCCGCCGCCGTGGAGGGGCTCCGCGTCGCCGCAGGTCCGCTCACCGGCCCGAACGGCGCCGAGATCCCGGCCGCCGCGATCGACGTGCTCCGCGTCGCCTACGTGCGCATCACCGACCCCACCGACCCGACGAGCGTCGCCGGCCTCTGGCCCGATCCCCTGCCGCCGCTCGCCGGCCCGATCGACGTGCCGCCGGGGACGAACCTCCCGATCTGGATCCGCGTGAACGTGCCGCGCGAGAACACGCCCGCCGGTATCTACCGCGGCGAGCTCGAGCTCACCGCGCGGTCGTTCCACGCCCCGCTGAAGGTCCCGCTCGAGGTGGAAGTGTTCGACTTCGCGCTCCCCGACCGCACGACCTGCACGACCGCGTTCGGATTCCAGCCGGAGCTGGTGTGGCGCTACCACGGGCTCAAGACCGAGGCCGACCGGCGCACCGTGCTCCACCGCTACTTCGAGAACCTGAGCCGCCACCGCATCTCGCCCTACGACCCCGCGCCGCTCGATCCGCTCCGCGTCCGGTGGCCGGGCCGCGCCGAGACCGACCCGGCGAAGCTCGTGCCCGGGTTCGACTGGGCCGCCTGGGATGCGGCGCTCGAGCGCGCGTTCGGCGTCTACCGCTTCACGTCGATGCGGCTCGGGATTCCGGGGCTCGGCGGCGGCACGTTCCACAGCCGCCGCGAGCCCGAGCTCCTCGGCCATCGCGAGGACACGCCGCAGTACCGCGCGCTGTTCACGAACTACTGCCGCGCGCTCGAGACTCACCTCCGCGAGCGCGGCTGGCTCGACCGGGCGTTCGTCTACTGGTTCGACGAGCCCGAGCCCGCGGACTACGCGTTCGTGGCCGGCGGCTTCCGCAAGCTCAAGGAAGCCGCGCCCGGAATCGCCCGCATGCTCACCGAGCAGCCGGAGGAGGCGCTCCTCGGCGGGCCGAACATCTGGTGCCCGGTCTCGTACAACTTCGATCCGGAACGGGCGCGCGAGCGGATGGCCGCCGGCGAGCGACTCTGGTGGTACGTGTGCACCGGACCGAAGGCGCCGTACTGCACGCTCTTCATCGACCATCCGGCCACCGAGATGCGCGTGTGGCTGTGGCAGACCTGGGAGCGGCGGATCAGCGGCATCCTCGTCTGGGCCACCAACTACTGGACGAGCCGCGCGGCCTACCCGGACCCCGACCGTTCCCAGAACCCCTACGAGGACCCGATGAGCTGGGTGTCCGGCTACGGCACCCCGGCCGGCGTGAAGCAGCCCTGGGGAAACGGCGACGGCCGGTTCCTGTATCCGCCGGAAGCCGCTGCCGACGGGCGGCCCGAGAGCCCCGTCCTGGACGGCCCGGTCGACAGCATCCGCTGGGAGATGCTCCGGGACGGAATCGAGGACTACGAGTACCTCGCGATCCTCGAGCGGCGTCTGGGCAGCCTGCGCGCCGACCCGCGGTACCAGGGCCTCTTCGATCTGTCCTCCGTCACGCGCCGCCTGACGGACTTCACGCCCGATCCGCGCCCGCTCGAGATCCACCGCCGTCGCATCGCGCAGGCCATCGCGGCGCTCGGGCGGGAGTGAACGGGCAGCCGCTCGGCCGCAGACCGGCCCGGTTCGGTCGGTCGTCCACCCTCCCGAACCGCGTGGGCACGCGCGAGTGCCGTGGCTCGATCGGCGCCGCCTACATCCGCCCGGCCGCCCAGCCGTCGGCCAGCGCGATTGCGCCGTCATGGCCGTTGCCGCTCGCATCGCGGGCGAGCGTGCCCGCGCCTTCGTCGAAGTGCCAGAGGCCGAGCGTGCTGGGGTCCGTGGCGAAGGGCGCCGCCGGGGGCGTGAAGCTGGCGGTGTAGCGCGCCACCGCGGAGATCCGCATCTCGTCCAGGATCGCGCCGGTGGACCGCAACACCAGGTCGCTGGGGGTCGCCGTCCCCGAGTAGCTGTTCTCGCCGCAGTTCACGCCGTCCACGTAGACACGGACCTTGCTGCCATCATAGACGCAGGCGAGGTGGTGCCAGGCGCCGGGGAGGATCCGCACGCTGCCATTCGAGAAGCGGCGGTGCGAGCTCGACTGCGACTTGACGTACGGCTTGTCGTCCGCATCCACGCCGAGGAGCCAGCCGGGCCCTTCATCGCCGTTCATCCGATCCAGGAGGATGGCCTTGCGCCGGCGCTCGGTGCGGAAGATCCACATCTCGACCGTGAACGCGCCGCCGGTCAGGCCTAGCGCCGCGGCGTTGCCGAAGTTCACCAGCGCCGAGCTTACGGTGACATCGTCCGCCTCCAGTTCCAGCGCGTAACCGAGTCCGGCGCTCACCGTGAAGCCGGCCCAGGCCGAAAAGGGGCCGACCGCGCCGGACTCGTCCCAGGTCCGCACCCGCCAGCAATACGCGTCGGCGCGAAGGGCGGCTGGCGCGAGGCTGAGCTGGGTCGCGTCGGTGGCCACCCTGCCGGAGTCGTAGCCGAGCTCGCCCGACGCCGAGAGCACGACCACCTGACACGCCTCCTGCCGGTCGCCCTGCACCTCGTTGGTGTCGCTGAACGACCAGCTCAGCGTGGCACAGCCGCTGGAGAGCGTCGGGGCGGTCTGGCCGTTGCAGAGCAGCTGGAGCGGCGCGTTCGGCGGGGCATTGCTGATCAGAGCGATCTCGGCCTGGCCCGCGTTCAGCCCCGGCGCACTCGCGCTGATCAGCACCTTGCCCGGCGTGGCACCGGCCCGATACAGGAGGGTCGCCTGCCCGTCGATCGTCATCACCGTGTTGCCGCACGGGAAGGAACCGCTGGTCGCCTGGAAGACGACCGCGACCCGGGGACCGGCCGGATAGAGCGGGGCGTTGTTCCGGTCGAGAATCGCGGGGGCCTTGAGGCGGACGGTCAGCTCCGCGGTGGCCGCACCGTCCGCCGCGAGCACGCTCGTGTCCGCCGTGAGCTCGAGATGCGTCGCCGCCGGGTTCCAGCCGGCGATCCGCGCGAGAAGCCACCACATCGCGGTGGCCAGCCGCTCCCCGCCGATGCCGGAGGGATGCTGCGCGTCCGCGCTGTACGGCGGGTAGAACGCCTCGTTGCCGTGCTCGTCGCGGTTGAGGCCATGGCTGTAGTCGTGGCTTTCGATATCCGCCAGGTCAAACAGGATCTTGCCGTTGGCCGCGCAGTACTGCCGCACGAGGTGGTTGAACCGCGCGCGCTCGTCGTTGCCTCGATCGAAGTCGAAGCCGGGGATGGCGCAGGTCCACCAGACGAACGTGATCTGGCCGAAGTCCCGCTCGAGGGCCAGCATCGTGTCGCGGTAGTCGTTCCAGCGCGCCGTGACGTCCATGTTGTTCTGGAAGTCGATGTAGCAGTACTTCATGAACGCGACGTTGGCGCGGCCGGGCGCTCCGTACCCCTGGTTGCGCAGCGCATCGCTGAACTTGCCCGTCGAGCCGCCGTCCCCCGTGTCGAGGATCCCGGTGTTGGAGTCGAACCAGGTGGCGGCGGCCAGGCGGCCGCGGTTGATCGGATAGCGGGTCGAGTCGCGCCGCGGCAGTCCGTTCGTCAGCGCGGCCAGGATGGCGTCGCCCACCGAGCGATGGCAGAAGAGGACCTTCCGCTGCCGCGCCTGGTCGAGGTAGGCCTGCGGGATGAAGTTCAGGAGCTGGCCGCTCTCGGTGATCTCCACGCACCGGTGATCGATCACGATCGGCTGCGCCGCAAGCGTGGCCGCCGTAGACAGCATGCCCAACACTCCAACGAACCAGCGGATGAGGTTCCCCATGAGAGTTCACCTTCGCCTTGTTGCCGGTGGCTTGCGGGGCGCGGGGTTGGCGCCGCTCGATGCGATCCGTGTCGCCCGTCGACGCTATCCGATCGCGCAGCCGGAGTCAAGATGCGGGTGCCGGCGTCCACCGCCGGTGGCACGGGGTCGCGGCCTTGACCGGCCGGCGGTCGTCCCGTATCTTCGGAGCGACCTTCGGACGTGCGCGGCGAAAGAAGGACGGCACGAATGAACATTCACGCCGAGCGACCGGGTCTCGCGAGCAGCGGCATGCCGCCCCCCCCAGTTCACCTGTTGCCGCGCATCGGTAGCTCGGGAGCCGGGACGTTTCTCGAGGAGGGTCGCCTGCTGAAGCAGGCGCTCGCGCACTGCCTTCCGCCGGGCTTCGCGCTCGAGCGTGGCATGCGGCTGCTCGACTTCGGCTGCGGCGTCGGCCGTCTCGAGTTCCAGCTCGTCGAGGAGAGCCGCGACGTCGAGATCTGGGGCTGCGACATCGATGAGGAGAGCATCGCGTGGCTGGCCGCACACTTCGGGCCCGGGTTCCGCTTCTTCTGCAACGGCAGCCGACCGCCGCTCGATGCGCCGCCGGCTCACTTCGAAGTCGTGCTCGCGCTGTCCGTGCTCACGCACATCCCCGACGGGTGGTGCGCCTGGCTCGAAGAGCTGCGCCGGGTCCTCAAGCCGGGCGGCCTCGGCCTTCTGTCCTTCCAGTCCGTCATCCCCTTCGTGAAGACGGTGGGACCCGCGACGACGCTCCATCGCGCGGGTTTCGTCGTGGACGGCGCCGAGAACGACTGGGAAGCGTGCGGCCCGCAGGTCTACCAGTCCAACGACTGGATCCTCGAGAACTGGTCGAGCGTGCTGCCGGTCCAGGCCATCTTCGCGGAGGGTCTCGGCTTCCAGTCGCTTGCCGTCGTGCGCAAGGGACCGGCGACCGGCAAGCCCGCGGTCCTCCAGCCGTTCGTGCACGTCCATCCGCAGAACGGCTTCCACGGATGGGTGGATTACGACCCCTGGAAGCCCCGGAACTGGTGGCTCGAGTCGGGATGGTGCGAGCGGCTGGAGCCCGGCCCGCTCCACGGGTGGTTTGTCTCGGACTGCGCTCCGCTGCGGTCGGTCCACGCGCTGGGCGCCGGGGGACGCGAGCTGCCCGTCACGCACACCTCGCGGCCCGACGTCGCGGGCGCGCACCCGGAGGTCCGCTGGGCCGTGGACGCCGGGTTCACGATTCCGCGGGACGCGCTGCTGGGACTCGGGAGCGGCAAGCACGTGGTGACGATCACGGCGGCGGACTGGGACGGACGCGTCCACTGGCTGCGCGTCCAGGTGACGATCCGGTGATCGGCCGCCTTGAACGCGTGCTCCCCCGGCGACTATAATGCGCGCTCCGGACAAGGTGAGCCGCATCCCTGAAAACTCTGGAAGGACCAAACACCATGCGTTCGTGGCTTCCTGCAGCACTCCTGCTGGCGCTGTGTGCGGCAGCGCTCGCCCAGCCCGGCGGCGATCCCGCCCGGGACGTCCAGCAGAAGCTCCAGGCGCTCGAGAAGGCGTATCAGGCCGGCATCTTGAGCCAGGCCGAGTACGCCCAGAAGAAGGCGAAGCTCGAGGAGGACCTGGCGGCCATGCAGCCGGCGCTCGACGAGGAGACGGTGAAGAAGCTCAAGGCGCTCGACGCCGCGCTCGAGGCAGGCGTCTTGAGCCGCGCCGAGTTCGAGCAGAAGAAGGCCGAGCTCACCGGCCGGAAGGCCACCCCGCCGACGGTGGCCAACCCACTGGACGTTCCCGCACCGACGCGGACAGCCGGCAAGCTCGCGCGCTACACCGACCCGGACGGCCGCTTCCAGTTTCACTTCCCCGAAGGCGCTACCGTGCAGACCCTGCCCGACGGCATGGGCGCCGCCGTCGCGCACGGGAAGGCCGGCGCGAGCGTCCTGGTGTGGAAGAACCTCAAGCAAGGCAAGCAGGTCGTGGACGCGTTTTCCGGGCAGATCCGGGACCAGTGGAAGTCCTTCCAGGAAATCCGGCGCGGGGAAGGCAAGATCGGAGGCCTGCCGGCGGTGATGATCGAATTCGCCGGAGTCAACCTCGAGGGCGCGGCCTCGCACGGGCTGATCGCCGGGGTCGAGGCCGGCGGCCTGGCCCTGTCCGTCTCGCGCATCGGCCCCGACGGCGACTACGCCGCGCTCGAGCCGGTGTGGGAGATCCTGCTGGCGTCCTTCGAGGCCGGCGCCGGCACCGAGGACGCCGGCCGCCCGGGCCAGCTCTACCGCCATCCCATCGGGTTCTCGTTCTGGCAGCCGGCCGGCTGGACGGTGAAGGAGCACGATGACTTCCTCCAGCTCGAACCGCCCGATGCGGCCTCGAACGAGCAAGGTCCCGAGGAGCTCTACTTCATCATCGGCGACACCGTGGAGGGCGAGGGAATCACCAGCGCCGACCATCCGCAGGTGGCCGAGTACCTCGACGAGTTCGTCAAGGAGAACCTCACCCCGGCACTCCAGCGTTCGGGCGGCACGAAGACCATGCCCATCTCCAAGGGCACCGGCGTCATCTACGACTGGAGAACCAAGTCGCCCACCACCGGCAAGACCGTGCTTGCCCGCGCCTACACGGTGATCCTCCGCGACCACGGTGTGGCGCTGCTCGCCTTCGGCATCGAGGACCGCGTAGCGGCGCGCGACGCAGAGCTCCGCCGGATCTTTGCGTCCTTCGGCTTCGGCGAGGGCGCGAAGGACCCCGCGCTCGTGGGCACCTGGGAGCTCACCTCCTCGCAGACCGTCTGGAACAAGGGGCTCGCCAGGGCCGACGAGCGCGCCAAGGTGGGCCGGCAGGAGAAGAGCACCTTCCAGATCCGCGCCGACGGCACCTGGACCCACATCTACGTGTGGGAGCTTCTCGTCATGGGCGCTGGCCACAGCCTCGAGAGCGGCCCGCAGCGCGAGGTCGCCGAGGGCCGCTGGTCCGCGGGCAACGGCGTCTTCTACCGGAGCTTCAAGGACGGCACCTGGTGCGACGAGAAGTACCAGCTCCGCCGCACGCAGGGCGGAATCGAGCTCGTGCTCGAGAACGAGAAGACGCAGCGGATCTTCCGGCGCACCGGCGACTGACGCCGGGGTGCGCCGGAGCGCGAGGAGCCGGGCCATGGATGAGGTGAGGACCCGGCACGAGCTCCGGGTAGCGGATGCGCGCGAACTCGGCGCGATCGTAGACGGCTCGGTCCACCTGGTCGTGACCTCGCCGCCGTACCCGATGATCGAGATGTGGGACGGGTGCTTCGCGGCGCTCGACCCCGGGATCGCCGCGGCGCTGGCCGGCGAGCGCGCGGCCGAGGCCTTCGCGGCCATGCACGCGGCGCTGGACCGCGTCTGGCGCGAGCTCCACCGCGTGCTCGTCGAGGGCGGCATCGCCTGCATCAACATCGGCGATGCCGCCCGCACGCTGGGCGGCAACTTCCGCCTGCACCCCAACCACGCCCGGGTCCTCGACGCCTGCACCGGGCTCGGCTTCCAGAACTTGCCCGCGATCCTGTGGCGAAAGCCCACCAACGCGCCGAGCAAGTTCATGGGCTCGGGGATGCTGCCGCCGGGCGCCTACGTCACGCTCGAGCACGAGTACGTGCTCGTGCTCCGCAAGGGCGGCCTGCGCGCCTTCCGGACCGAGGCGGACCGCGAGCGACGCCGCGAGAGCGCCTTCTTCTGGGAAGAGCGCAACGCCTGGTTCTCCGACGTCTGGCTCGGTCTGACCGGCACGAACCAGGAGCTGCCGGACAGCGAGACGCGCGCCCGGAGCGCGGCGTTTCCCTTCGAGCTCGCGTTTCGCCTGGTCTGCATGTTCTCGGTGAAGGGCGACACCGTGCTGGACCCCTTCGCGGGCACGGGCACGACGCTGCTCGCCGCCATGGCGGCCGAGCGCCACAGCCTCGGGCTCGAGATCGACGCCGCGCTTGCCGGTGCCGCCGAGCAGCGGCTCGCCGGCGCCGCGCCGGAGCTCAACCGCTACCTCACGGAGCGGCTGGCCCGCCACTTCCGGTTCGTGGGCGAGCGGAAGGCGGCCGGCAAGGAGCTCAAGCACTTCAACGAGCCGCACGGCGCCGCTTGCGTAAGCGCGCAGGAGACCGCCCTCCGCATCCGCCGGATCCGCGGGATCGAGCGCGCGGGCCCCGGCGTCTTCACCGCCACCTACACCTGATCTGAAAAAAACGCCCCAGGGGCGTTTTTTTCAGATAGAGGGGCGTTCGCGGAAAAAATGCCCCTGGGGCGTTTTTCACGGCGGGCCGCGGCGGGCTACCGCAGCTGCTGGAAGGCGCGGATGAGCCCGCGCGTCGAGGCGTCGTGCGCGCCGCCTTCGCCCTCGCCCTCGAGCTCCGGCAGGATCGCCCGGGCGAGCTCCTTGCCGAGCTCCACGCCCATCTGATCGAACGAGTTGATGTCCCAGATCGCCCCCTGCGTGAAGATCTTGTGCTCGTAGAGCGCGATCAGCGTGCCGAGCATCGCGGGGGTGAGCTTCCGGAACAGGAACGAGCTCGTGGGCCGGTTGCCCTCGAAGACCTTGGCCGCCACGAGCCGCTCGAGCGCCGCGCCCGACAGGCCGGCGGCCGCCAGCTCGGCGCGCACCTCCGCTGCGATCTTCCCTCTCATGAGCGCCTCGGTCTGGGCGAGGAAGTTCGCGATCAGCAGCGCGTGGTGGTTGCCGAGCGGATTGTGCGTCTGCGCCGGCGCCAGGAAGTCGCACGGCACGAGCCGCGTGCCTTGATGGAGCAGCTGATAGAAGGCGTGCTGCCCGTTCGTGCCGGGCTGTCCCCAGAGGACCGGCCCCGTGGCGCAGGCGACCGGCTCGCCGCCGCAAGTGACGCTCTTGCCGTTGCTCTCCATGTCGGCCTGCTGGAGGTAATCCGCGAAGTGGCGGAGATACTGGTCGTACGCCAGCACCGCGTGCGTCTCGGCCCCGAAGAAGTTGGTGTACCAGATGCCGAGCAGTCCCATGATCACGGGGAGGTTCTGCTCGAAGGGAGCCGCCCGGAAGTGCTCGTCCGCCGCGTGCGCGCCGCCGAGCAGCTCCTCGAACCGGTCCATGCCCACGTGGAGCGCGATCGAGAGCCCGATCGCCGACCACAGCGAGTAGCGGCCGCCCACCCAGTCCCAGAACTCGAACATCCCCGCGGGATCGATCCCGAAGGCGCGCACGCCGGCCTCGTTCGTCGAGAGCGCCACGAAGTGCTTCGCCACGGCCGCCTCGTCGCCAGCCGCCGCGACGAGCCACTGCCGCGCCGAGCGGGCGTTCGTCATCGTCTCCTGCGTGGTGAAGGTCTTCGAGGCGACGAGAAAGAGCGTGGTCGCCGGCTCGACGCGTTTCAAGGTCTCCACGAGATCGGTCGCGTCCACGTTGGACACGAAGTGCGCGCGCAGCTCGGGCCGGGCATACGGCGCGAGAGCAGCACAGACCATCTTCGGGCCGAGATCCGAGCCGCCGATCCCGAGGTTCACCACGTCCGTGAGCGGCCGGCCGTCGAAGCCGCGCCAGGCGCCCGAGCGCACCGCCTCGCTGAAGCGGCGCATCTTGCCGAGCACGCGCTCGACGTCCGGCATCACGTCGCGGCCATCCACTGCCATCGGCCGGCCGGACCGGTTGCGGAGCGCCACGTGGAGCACCGCCCGGTCCTCGGTCACGTTGATCCTGTCGCCGCGGAACATGGCGGCGATCTTCTCGCCCAGCCCGGCCGCGCGGGCCAGATCGCAGAGACGCCGCATCGTCTCCTCGGTCACGCGGTGCTTGGAGTAGTCGAACAGCAGGTCGCCGAGCCACAGCGAGAAGCGCTCGAAGCGCCCGGGATCCCGGGCGAAGAGATCCCGGAGATGCACGTCGGCCATCTCCTGGCGGTGCGCCGTGAGCGCCTGCCACGCGCCCGAGCGGGTAATCGCGGACATGGAAGCGGGTTCCCTTCCAGCAGCGGTGCGTCGGCCGGCCGGCGCGGGCAACGGCGCGCGACGGCCCCGGAGTCTCACGGCCGGCCCCCGGCCGCGGCTGCCCGGATTCTACCTGGAAACGCCGCTCGGCCTGTCCAAGAAGTTACGCCATTCGTGCGTGCGGCGGCCAGGAGCGCCGCGCCGCGCATCGATCCGACCTACGAAGGAGTGGCGAGGGATGATCTCGATCTCGCACCCTGACCGCAGATGCCCCCGCCTGTCGCGCGTCTGCGCCGCCGCCTGGCTCGCGCTGGCGATCGGCGCGCTCGCGACCGGCGCGCCGGCGCAGGACACGCTGCTCGACACCATCCCCCCGGGCTACGAGCTCGCCGGCGCGCCGGTCTTCTCGCCGGACGGAAAGCGCGTCGCGTACGCGGCCGCCACCTCCGAAGGGCGTACCGTGGTGGTGGACGGCGAGGCGAGCGAAGCCACGACGTTTGCCGACTCGCCGGTGTTCAGCGCCGACGGACGCCACGTGGCGTACCGGGCCGGCCGGAGCCTTCCCGCCGGCGTCGAGCAGTGGCGGATCGTCAAGGACGGGAAGAAGCTCGACGGGTACGCGTGGGTGGGCCCGCCGGCCATCACCCCGAACGGCGACCGCGTGGCCCACTGGGCCCGGAACGGCGGCGCGCCCGGCCCCGACGGGACCGGCACGGCCGAGGGTTACTTCGTGGTCTTCAACGGGAAGAAGGGTGCCGTCCATCCGGGCGGCGATACGATGTCGCCGCCGGTGCTGAGCCCCGACGGCCGGCAGGTCGGCTACCGCGCCCTGGTGGATCACAAGTGGTTCGTGGTGGCCGGCAAGCACACGAGCCCGCCCTACCCGCACGTGGGCGAGCCGGCCTTCGCGCCCGACGGCCGCTTCGCGTATCCGGTCTGCGAGGACGCGGGCTGGTGTCTGGTGCGCGAGAAGAACGGGCGCAACAGCACGTTCGACTTCGTGGGCCGTCCGGTGTTCGCACCGCAGGGCAAGTCACTGGCGCACGCCGCCTGCTCGGCGGGCCGGTGGTTCGTGGTCCTGGACGACCGTCGCCTGCCGGGGGAGTACGACGCCGTCGGCACGCCGGTCTTCAGCGCGAGCGGCCGGGAGGTGGCCTACCGCGCCAACCGGGGCGGCTCGGTGCCCGGCGCGGGAATCCCGGGGCTGGGGCGTGAGGCTCCCCCCGACGCCAGCCGGATCCAGGGCGGCAAGTGGCTGGTCGTGGTGGGCAAGATCGAGAGCCGCGAGTTCGAGCAGGTCGGCGAGCCGGTGTTCAGCCCGGACGGCGAGTTCGTCGCGCACGCCGG
>JAFGQW010000394.1 GCA_016935485.1 Planctomycetota bacterium
CAAGTCGATGGGGTCAGGCGCCAGGAACTTGCACGGCGCAATCTCCTGGGGTCAGGCGCCAGAAGTTGCGGCGGGCCGCGAGCACGAGCACGAGCACGAGACGAGACGTGCGGGTGCGGGTGACGCGCGCGGAGGGCGCGCGCTCAGGTGGCGCGGGCGAACCGCGCCCGCGGAGTGACGACCGGGGTCTGACCCCAGGCCGCGTGTTGAATCCCCCCGAGCCGACCTCGTGCTCCCCCTGCCCCCTCACACCCCGATCGGCAGCACCCACAGCAACCGGATCTCCCGTCCGCTGCGCCCCTGCTCCCAGCGCACAAGGCCGAGGAACAACGACACCGCCAGCTTCCGCAACCCCTCGCGGCGCGGCGTGGGAAGCCACCCGCTCTCGCTCCCCAGCAGCACGGTGCCCACCCGGACCTCGCTGCCATCACACCGATCGTTGACGCGGAGCAACAGCGGAATGTCGACGAAGGTCACGTCCGACAGTGCGGAGAGCTCGAGCCAGGCCTCGAGGCGCGCTCCGCCCTGTTCCACGGCGATCTCGAGCCGCTCGCCGGGCCCGCGATCGGCGAGCAAGGCCCGCACCTCCGCGGCAGTGCTGACAGGCTGGTCTGCGAGCGTCACCAAGCAATCGCCGGCGCGGATGCCGGCGCGGTAGGCAGGACAGCCCGGCAGGACGTCCGATACCACGGCGCGGGTAGCCGCCACACCGTAGAGGCTCCCCGCGAGCCGGGCAGGAACCGTGACCACCTCGAAGCCGGCGAGGCGATCGTCGCGGAAGCTAGCGACGCCAGGCAGGTCGTAGCGCGCGGCAATCGCCTCGCGGCGCGCCCGGAACACGAGCTCGGCGGTGAGCAGCCGGTCGCGGCGCCGATACTGGAGAGGAATCCGCGCCCCGGGGGCCGTCGCAAGCAACGCCGCACGGAAGTCCTCGACGTCGGCGAGCTCGCGCTCCCCGAGGCGGAGGAGGTGGTCGCCGATCCACAGGCCGGCCCGGTCGGCCACGCCGCCGAAGAAGATCTCGGACACGCGCAGCCCGGTCTCCCCAGCCCGCGGCGGTTCCACGAACCCGCCGAACCAGGACTCCGCTTCCGGCACCAGGCGGGCGCGCTCGATGCGGCCGCCGGAACGTACCGCGTACCGGACGATTGCGCCCGCTTCGTTCACGCGCCCCAGCTCGGGCGACGTGCTTCCCTCAGGCACGCCGGCACACGCCGCGAGCAATCCACCGAGCACAAACCCGGCAAGGGTGCACAACCCGAAGCGCACAGCCGCAGCCACCGGTCCCGGACTCCGGCGGACTCCGACGGCACCGGCGGTCAAGAGCGCGCCGCGACTACAGGTCGCAGGGACGGACCGTGGAGCGCTTGTTCTCCTTGCAGCGTTCCACAGCAACATCGAGCATCTGATAGACCCGGGCCGAGACGGCCTCTACCAGATCCCCGGAGGACTTCACGCCCTTGTCCCGCATGTAGTTCTTCACCTTGGTGCCGACGACGAGGACCTCTTTCTCGCTCAAGTGACTCTTCTCCTACTCAGCAAGCCGCGATCGGTGTCCGCACGGGCAGTGGGGTGCGCACACGACACCGCCATCCCTCCCACCCGGCAAGTCCGACTCCTCTCACGAGAACACCTCGTGGCGGAGCGCCTTGAACCTCGACTGCAGCCGCCCGAGAATGCTGGCATGCAGGGCGCAGACGCGCGGTTCGCTCAGGCCGATCCGCTTCGAGATTTCCCGCATGGTGATACCCCGGCCGTAATGAAGATTCAAGATGTTTCGTTCCCGGGCCGACAGGCTGGTGGTCAGGTGGGCGATCACTTCCCGCCGCTCGAAATCGTCGATCGAGCCGCGCCCTCGGGGATCGACCAGCAGGTCCAGGGACCCCGTCTCGGCCGCCCGATCCAGCGCCGCCTCCCGCAGTTGCGCCATCGCTGGCGCCCTGTCGCCCCCCGCCGGGCGCACCCGGGACCCCCCACTCGAGACGTTGCGGAGCAGGCGGGCAGCGCGGCCCTCGGGTCGGCCACCCCGGAGCTTCCGCATCTCGTCGAGAATCGCGCCACGCACCCGGTGTCTCGCGAACGTCGCGAAGGGAACGCCGCGGCGGGGATCGTAGCGCTGCAGCGACTCGAACAGCGCCAGCGAGCCGATACCCACCAGGTCTTCCAGATCGAGCGCGGTCCGGCGCAGCGCGAGCATGCGGCGCGCGACCGTGTAGACCAGCGGCAGGTAGTACTCCAGCAATCGGTCGCGCACCTCCCGAGAACGGGTGCGCCGGTAGCGCCGGAGCAGCTGCTCCTTGTCCTTCAGGGGACGGGTCAGCAGGGTCGCCTCCTCAAGTCGAAAACCGCGATTGATCCTCGACCGGGCGCTCGATCTCGCCTCTCGAACAACCGCCCACAGTCCTTGCGATGACCGCTCTGAAGCGCGCGTGGCCTTCGTCTCGAAGGCCGCTCCCATCACCCGCGGAGCAACGTGTTCTCCGCGACCCCCGCGCTCTCCCCCCTCGCGCGCTTCGTGCCGCCGTGACTACTTATTCCATCCGCGCCCCCGGAATGCAAAGAAAAAAACCGCCCGAATCTCGCGGCACCCGCTCGCCGCACCACGAGGTGCACGGCCACTCCCTCCGCGCGATGCGCACCGACGAGGCCTCGCACCGCGCGGCGCGCATCGACCGGCGCCGCTCAGTCCGCGGCGAGCTCCGCGAGCAACGCGGCCGGCGTCTGGTAGCGCGCCGAGGGATCCTTGGCCAGCAACCGCTGCACCACCAGACCCAGCTCGGCATCGATCGCCGGATCGATGTCGCACGGACTCGGCACCGGTTCGCGGATGTGCTTGGCGAGCACCGCCGCCGGTGTCGCCCCGTCGAACGGTGGGCGCCCGGTGAGCATGAAGAACAGCGTCGCGCCCAGCGAATACAGGTCGGAGCGGGTATCGGCGGGATCGCCGCGGATCATCTCCGGAGGAATGTAATGCGGCGTGCCGACGATACTTCCGTCCGCGCGCGTCTGGCCCACCTCGCCCACCAGCCCGAGATCGCAGAGCTTCGCCACGCCTTCGGCCAGCAGGATGTTGTCCGGCTTGATGTCCTTGTGCACCAGCCCGTGATTGTACGCGTGCGCGAGCGCACGCGTCACCTGCACGCCGATGCGCACCGCCCGTTCCTCCGACAGCGGTCCGCCGCGCCGGACGACCTCACGCACCGTCGGTCCGTCGACGTACTCCATCACGAAGAAGTGATACCCGGCCGCCTCGCCCGCATCATAGCCGGCGACGATGTTGGGATGCGACAGGCGGGCCACCGTCCGCGCCTCGCGCAGGAAGCGCGCGACGAAGTCCGGGTTGCGGCTGAGCTCCGGGAACAGGATCTTGATGGCCACGACCCGGTCCAGGCTCCGCTGGTGCGCCCGGTACACCACTCCCATCGACCCCCGGCCGAGACGCTCGAGCAGCTTGTAGCCCGGAATCACCTCGCCCGCTTCGCGGCTCAGCTCGATCTTGAGCTGCTCCAGGGCCGCTTCCTCGAGGTATCCCTTCTCGTTCAGGATTTCCTCGAGCGAGCGGCGGCGAAGCCCCATCGCGACCAGCGCCTCGCGGATCTGCCGGCACTCCGCCACCTGCGCCTCGGTGATCAGTTTCCTCTCGACCGCCCGCTTCACGACGGCCTCGGAGTTCGTCGGCTCGCCCGCCACCTTCATCCCCTTTCGCGAGTCACTTCGGGCCCTGGTTCTCCTCCCGCCCCGCGCGGCGCGGCCGCCGGCGCCGGGCGGCAAACAGCGCCCCCGACAGCCCGACCGCCTCGAGGTGACGCGCCTCGGCCGCACGCATTCTGCTCCGCGACCGCGCGTCACAATCCGCATGGCCCAGCACGTGCAGCACACCGTGCACGACGTAGAGAGCAAGCTCGGCGCGCAGCTCGAGCCCGCGAGCGTCCGCCTCGCGCCGGGCGGTCTCCACGCTGACCACCACCTCGGCGCCCGGTCCTTCCCCGGCCGGATCCCACGCGGCTTCCTCCTCCGCGCCCCGGGAGAGCACGAACGCGAGCACGTCGGTCGGGGCGTCGGTATGGTGAAAGCGCCGGTTGAGGCGCCGGATCTCCGCGTCGTCCACCAGCACCACGTGCACCGAGGTCGCGGCCGCCTCCGCGCGCAGCACGCCGCGCACCAGCCCCGCCACCCATGCGGCATCCACGTCCGCCCCGGCGCCGGTCCGATCGGTCACCTCGACAGCGGAAGTCATGCCGGCCTCTTCTCGCTCCGGCCGCCGGCCGCCGGCCCCTCGTGCGGCAGGTCGGCGGCATAGGCGTCGACGATCTCCTGGACGAGCGGATGACGCACGATGTCCGCCCGGCCCAGCCGCGCCACCGCGATCCCCGCGATGCCCTCGAGGCGCCGCAGCGCGTCCACCAGCCCGGACTCCTCGGACGGCGGCAGATCGATCTGCGTCACATCGCCCGTCACCACGACGTGCGAGTCCTCGCCCATGCGCGTCAGAAACATCATCATCTGCTTGGGGGTAGTGTTCTGCGCCTCGTCCAGGATGATGAACGAGCCGGCCAGCGTGCGGCCGCGCATGTAGGCAAGCGGCAGGATCTCGATGATCTCGCGCTCGGTGTAGCGCTGGGTCTGGTCGAAGCCGAGGCAGTCGTTGAGCGCATCGTGGATCGGGCGCAGATAGGGATTGACCTTGGCCTGGAGGTCGCCGGGCAGGAAACCGAGCTTCTCGCCCGCCTCCACGGCGGGCCGCACCAGCACGATCCGCCGCACCCGGCCCGCGCGTAGCATCTCCACCGCCTTGGCCACGGCGAGAAAGGTCTTCCCGGTGCCCGCCGGTCCCACCACCAGCACGATGGCGTTGGTCGCCATCCGCTCCCAGTAACTGGCCTGTCCCGCCGAGCGCGGCTGCAGCGGGCGCACGGCCGGAAATCGGCCCGCCCCCGGCGGCGCCGGCGCCTCGCCGGCGACGATCCGCTGCGCCGCCTCCGGATCGAGCGGGTGGCCCTGGCGGATGTGCCGGAGCAGTTCCCCCACCGCGCTCGCCGCGGCCTCGATGGCGTCGGGCTCGCCGATGATCTTGAGCTTGTGGCCGCGGCACACGAGATCGATCCCGAATCGCTCGCGAAGCGCGCGCAGGTTCACGTCGCGTGGTCCCAGGAACGTCCGGAGCTCCTCCTGATCCCTCAGCTCGATGCTCTTGTGCATGCGTTGTCGCGCTTTCCGTGGCACCCGGCCCGGCGGGCCCTTCTGAACTACCGTGTATCGGAAACCGGAGCCGATCGCAAGCCGTTTCTCACGACCTCCGCGCGCCGGGCGGTTCAGCACAGCCACAGGACCCCGAGCGACACCACCGGCGCGGCGAGCAGCGGGCTGTCGATCAGGTCCAGGATCCCGCCGAACCCGGGCAGCACGCCGCCCGAGTCCTTGGTCTGCGCAGCGCGCTTCAGCATGCTCTCCACGAGATCGCCGAGGGCGCCGGCCGCCCCCGCCGCCAGCCCGAACACCAGGCCTCCCCGAGCGCCACCGAGCGCCGCAACGCCGAAGGCGGGTCCGAGCAGCAGTGCGCCGGTGGCCGCCGCCAGCGTAAGCCCGCCGGCCAGCCCTTCCACCGTCTTGCGGGGACTGAGGCGCGGGGCGAGCCGGTAACGGCCCAGGAACCGCCCGGTGAAGTACGCGCCGATGTCGCCGGCCTTGACGCACGCCAGCAGCCCCACCACGATCTCCCATCCGTCTGCGCGGCGGCGCAGGAGGATGAGCACCGCGGGAAACACGCCGAGATAGACCAGCGCAAAGAGCGCCGCACCGATCTCCCGCACACCGTCAGCGGGAGCGGGCCGGGTCAGCGCGACCAGCAGCAGCACCACCGCGAGAGCGACGAAGACCAGGCCCGCCGCCGCGGCCGAGCTGCGCGCGGCCCCCAGGAGTGCGAGCGCGCCGGCCGCCGTCAGCACCCGAACCGGCGCACCGATCCCGGCCAGGAGGCCGAACAGCTCGCTCATGCCCCACAGGCAGGCGAGTGCCGCCAGCCCGAGCAGGATCCAGCCGTCGCCGCACGCGCGATCCAGCCACAGCACGCCGGCGAGCCCCAGCACCAGTACACTAGCAAGGAGAATGCGGATCCGCATCAGGGGGATCCCGTCGGTGCGGAGGCGGGACCGAGCCCACCGAACCGCCGTTCCCGCCGGCCGTACTCCCGCAGGATGCGGTGGAGCTCGGGCGCGCGAAACTGCGGCCACGGCACGTCCGTGACCACGATCTCCGCGTAGGAGATCTCCCAGAGCAGGAAGTTGCTCACGCGAAAGTCGCCGCCGGTGCGGATGAGGAGATCGGGGTCCGGAACCCCGGGTCCGGCATAGAGGAACTCCGCGAACCGCGCCTCGTCCAGCTCCTCGGGCCGGAGCGCTCCTTCGAGCCCGGCCTGCATGGCCCGGCGCGCCGCGTCGATGATCTCCGCGCGGCCGCCGTAGTTCAGCGCCATGCACAGGGAGAGTCCGTCGTTTGGGCGCGAGGCCGCGATCACGTCTTCCAGGCGGCGGCGCACCGGCGCCGGCAGCGTCTCGAGCCGGCCGATCGCCTCGAGGCGGATGTTGTTCTCGAGCAGCGTCTTGCGCTCCCGCACGAGGTAGCGGCTCAGCAGGCTCATGAGGAAGTCGACCTCCTCGCGCGGCCGCTTCCAGTTCTCGGCGCTGAACGCGTAGAGGGTCAGGCGCTCGATGCCGAGCCGGGCGCACTCCTCCGTGATCAGCCGCGTGCTCCGCGCGCCCACTCGATGGCCGTAGGTGCGGGGGCGTCCTCGCGCCGCGGCCCACCGGCCGTTGCCGTCCATGATGATGGCGATGTGGCGCGGCAGGTTGGGGAAATCCTCCGGCGCAGGCGCGCGGCGCGTCATGGGTGGATCACCTGGTCCCTCTCCTTGCCGACGGAGACCAGGCGCAGCTTGACGCCGACCTTCGCCTCGAGGAACGCGAGGTAGCGCCGCGCCTCGGCCGGCAGCGCGTCGAGACGCCGCACGCCACCGAGATCGCCCACGAACCCCGGCAGCTCCTCGTAGACCGGCTCCACCGCCGCCGCCTCGGCGCTTCCGGCGGGGAACACCGTGGTCGTGTCGCCCGCCGGGGTGCGGTAGGCCACCGCGACCGGGAGGCGCTCCAGACCGCTCAGCGCGTCGAGCTTCGTGATCACCAGACCGCTCACCCCCATCAGCCGCACACCGTGGCGCGCAGCCACCACGTCGAACCAGCCGCAGCGACGCGGCCGGCCCGTGGTGGAGCCGAACTCCTGGCCGGCCTGGCGCAGCCGCTCCCCCAGCGGGCCGACGATCTCGGTCGGGAACGGCCCGGCGCCCACGCGAGTGGCGTAGGCCTTCGCGACGCCGAGAACCTCGCCGAGCGCCCGGGGCGGCAGTCCCGTGCCGGGGCCCACGCCCAGCACGCTCGCGTTGGAGGAGGTCACGAACGGATAGGTGCCGAAATCAACGTCCAGCATCACGCCCTGCGCGCCCTCGAGAAAGATCCGCCGGCCGGTCGCGAGGGCTTCGTGGAGGAGCGCGGTGGTGTCCGTGACCAGGGGCCGGAGCCGCCGGGCGGCGTCCACCACGCGCTGCACCGTCGCGCCCACGTCGAGCGGCAGAGCGCCGAGAACGGCCGTGAGCAGGCGGTTGGCGTACTCCGTGTTCTCGCGCAGCCGCGCCGCGAAGCGGTCCAGGTCGCGGACCTCGCCCGCGCGGATCCCGACGCGCGCGGCCTTGTCGGCGTAGGCCGGGCCGATGCCCCGGACCGTCGTGCCGATGGGGCACGCCGCGCGTGATTCCCTGGCGCGGTCGATCGCCACATGGTGGGGCAGCACGAGATGCGCGCGGTCGGAGACGAACAGCCGGCCCTGCACGCCGACGCCGCGCTGCTCCAGCGCGTCGACCTCCCCGAGCAGCACCTCGGGGTCGAGCACGACACCGTTGGAGACCACGCAGGTGGTCCGGGGATGGAGGATGCCCGACGGGATCAGGTGGAGGACGAAGGTCTCCGCGCCGACCTGCACCGTGTGCCCCGCATTCGCGCCGCCCTGGAAGCGAACCACGATCTCCGCCTCCCGGGCCAAGAGGTCGACGATCTTGCCCTTGCCCTCGTCGCCCCACTGCAGGCCGACGACGCATGAAACCGGCATGACTCCGCCTTCTCCTGGGTTGTGACCGGCGCGCGCGCTCACCCGCACCGGTGCGCCGGCCCCGCCGGTGCGGGGTCGCCGCGGTTGATGAGCGCCGCCACGAAGCCCGCCCCGAAACCGTTGTCGATGTTCACCACGCAGACATTGGCGGCGCACGAGTTCAGCATGCCGAGCAGCGCCGACAGTCCGCCGAAACCGGCGCCGTAGCCCACGCTCGTCGGGACGGCCACCACCGGCCTGTCGACCAGCCCGCCCACGACGCTGGGAAGCGCGCCCTCCATGCCGGCCACCACGATCAGCGCGCGCGCCGCCCGCAGCGCCTCGACCCGATCGAGCAAGCGGTGCAGGCCCGCCACGCCCACGTCGTAGCAGGTCTCGACCCGGGCGCCGAGCATTGCGGCCGTCAGGCGCGCCTCTTCCGCCACCGGCACGTCGGCGGTGCCCGCGCTGACGACCATCACCCGCCCCACCCCGGGCCCGGACGGCTCACGAGCCGCCTGGATCACGCGTGCCTCGGCCTCGTAGTGGGCCTCGGGAACGCACGCGCGCACCGCCTCGAACACCGCACGATCCGCGCGCGTGCACAGGAGCTTCCCGCTGCGCGCCCAGACGCACTCGGCGATCGCCGCGACCTGGGCGGGGGTCTTGCCCTGCGCGAGGATCACCTCGGGAAAGCCGCAGCGAAGCCCGCGGCCATGGTCCACGACCGCGAATCCGAGATCCTCGGCTCGAGGCCCCGCCACGGCCTCGAGCGCCGCCTCCGGGGCCAGCGCGCCCCGGCGCACCGCCTCGAGGATCCGCAGGACTTCGGCTCGATCCATGGCGCGTGATCCTAACAGCCCGCCTTGAACGCGACAAGACACCGGAACCGGCCCCCGCGTCCCGGCGCCGCCACCTCAGTGGCGGATCGGCGTCGGATCCGCGTCGAGGTCGAGCGGTGCGATCCGACCCGCCACGAGGGCATGGTAGCCCAGCCCGGCCACCATGGCCGCATTGTCGAGACACAGTTCGGCCGGCGGCAGGAACACCTCGAAGCCCAGCGCATCGCCGAGCGCTCTGATCCGCGCGCGCAGCCGCGCGTTGGCCGCCACGCCGCCGCCCAGCGCGACCGCGGGCGCCGCAGTTCTTGCCGCCGCTCGGCGCACCTTCTCTACCAGCACGTCCACCACGGCCTCCTCGAAGCCGGCTGCGAGGTCGGGCACGCGGAGGCCGGCGCGAAGCGGGCTGCGCCGGGTCGCGTTCTGTCCCCTGGCCTCGTAGAGCAGCGCCGTCTTGATGCCGCTGAAGCTGAAGTCGAGCGACTCCGGCTCCAGCAGGGTGCGGGGCAGCCGGACCGCGGCCGGATCGCCCTGCCGGGCCGCACGCTCCACCGCCGGTCCCCCGGGATAGCCGAGCTCGAGGATCGCGGCCGCCTTGTCGAAGGCCTCGCCGGCCGCGTCGTCCCGCGTGCTGCCGAGGAGCTCGACGCGCCCGGGCCCTTCGGTCCAGAGCAGTCCGGTGTG
>JAFGQW010000395.1 GCA_016935485.1 Planctomycetota bacterium
ATGACCGTGGTCGACCAGGTCCGCCTGCGCGAGCGGACCGCCCTCTCCGTGCTCGACTCGCTCGACGACCAGATCGGCATCTGGGTGAACAAGTACACCACCACCACGAGCGATCCCGTCATCCGCGGCCTCTCGGGCACGAACCTGGCCGCACTCCTCGACGGCAACACGATCTCTACCTTCTGGGGCGAGGGGGGATTCCATGCCGACGACATGTACGGCAAGATCGATCCCGACATGATCGAACGGATCGAGGTGCTGCGGGGACCGGCGTCGGTGCAGTACGGTTCCAACGCGCTGGGCGGCGTGCTCAACTTCCTCAGCCGCTCCTCGCCCATCGACTACACCGAGGATGGGACCTTCCGGATGGGAGGACGCCTGCGCGGCGTCTACGGCAGCGCCGCCGACGAGTGGCGGTTCCGCGGCGAGACGTTCGGGGCCACGTCGTCTCTGAAGTACCTGCTCGGCTGGTCGCGGCGCGACGTCGGCAACGTGACCGGCGGCCGCGGCGTCGGCGTGCAGGATCCCACGAGCGGCGAGGACTGCAACGTCGACCTGAAGGTCCAGTGGCGCACGACGGACCACTCCGAGCTGACGATCAGCGCCCAGAACGTGACGCGCCGCCACGTCAGCCGTTTCTACCGGCCGAACGAGGACAACTTCAACTACCGCGAGGGCTACAGCGTTGCCTGGCAAGTGCGTGAACCGACGTCGTTCTGGGAAGAGGTCAGCGCGAAGGTCTACTACCAGCGCAAGGAGGACAAGCGCACGTGGTTCACCAGCGGCAACCACGGCCGGGCCCTGTGGCGGACGTTCACCGCCGACCTGCAGGCCGTGAGCCGGATCGGGGAGAGCAACCGGCTCACGTACGGCCTGGGGCTGCACCGCGACCTGGGCGAGAGTCCGGACGACGAGCAGTTCACGATCACCCGGCCCGGCGGCACCAAGACCAAGGCTTCGCCCGACACGGTCTGGGACAATGCGGGTCTCTTCGTCCTGGACCGCTGGGACGTGACCGATGCGCTCGCGTTCACCGCAGGGCTTCGTTACGACTGGTTCCGGTTCGACGCCGATCCGGACCGCTACTACGCCTCCCCGAGCGGCCGTCCGGAGCTGGACGATTTCACCGACCGGGAACAGGCGTTGACGGGCGGCATCGGTGTGATCTACAAGCTCACGCCCGACGTCCGCCTCTTCGGCGACTATTCGCGCGGCTTCCGCCAGTTCGCCCCGGTGTTCGGGGTGAGCCAGCTCGCCTACGGCGTGCTGGTCCCCAGCCAGCTGCTCGATCCCGTCACCGCCGACAACTTCGAGATCGGCACCCGCTGGGCCACGTCGAAGTGGCGGGGGAGCGTGGCCGCCTACTACACCAACTTCGACAACTTCCAGAACATCGTGCCCGGCACCTACCAGGGGCGGGACTGGTTCGACTTCAACAACAACAGCGTCCGGGATCCCAACGAGGACGTCTACGTGACGACGGGCAACGGCGATGCCTACGTGTACGGCGTGGAGCTGGAGGTGGACTTCCGCCTAGGCGAGTTCTTCCCGGAGATCTTCGGACCCGAGTGGAGCGTGGGTGGCGGGTTCATGTGGAACTACGGACGGGACGTCACGAACGACATCCCGTTGCGTCACACCCATCCGGCCCGCGGCCTCCTCAAGGTCCGCTGGGACGACCCCGATCCGAAGCGCGGTCTGTGGTGGGAGTTCAGCGCGGATCTCGTGCGCCACTTCGACCGGGTGCCGCCCGATCGGCAGGCCTCGGACCCCGCCTACTACCGCGACCCGTCGGATCCGACCAGCGGGCATCTCCGGCACGACGGCCTTCCGGGCTACAGCGTGCTGGATCTCCGGGGCGGAGTGAACGTCAGCGAGCGCGCCGCCGTGACGCTTGCCGTCGAGAACCTGACGAACAAGAAGTACCGG
This sequence comes from Planctomycetota bacterium, assembly GCA_016935485.1. Taxonomy (GTDB): domain Bacteria; phylum Planctomycetota; class JAFGQW01; order JAFGQW01; family JAFGQW01; genus JAFGQW01. Next base: position 1,930 of record JAFGQW010000395.1, read on the forward strand.
ACCGCGCACAGCCGCATGGACGCGGCGGGGATCAACTTCCAGGTGGCGCTCGACGTGCGTTTCTGAGTGGAACCGAGGAGATAACGGTGATCATCGTGGTCGCCAGAGAAGCGCGGAGACGCTGGCGCACCGCCGCCGCACTGGCCGTGGCGGTGGCGGTCAACGCCGGGCTGGCCTGGGCGCTGGTGGCGCTCGCGCAGTTCGACCCGAGCACCGTGCCGCCGGTACCCGCCGTCCCCGCGCCGCTCGAGGTGGCCTGGCTCGAAGTCCAGCCCCGCGCGCCCGAGGCGCCCGCCCCGCGCGTCCGTCCGGATGTGCCGCCGGAGCGTTCGGCAACGGCGGTCCCGGAGCTCTCCGCGCCGTCGCCGGCTCCGGCAGCGCCGCCCGCGCCGCCGCTGTCGCTGAGCGTGACGCTCGCCCTGCCCGACCTGCCGGCGCTTCTCGTGGATCCGGCCGCCTCTATCGAGTCGCTCGACCTCGATGTGCTGACGCTGCAGCCGGCGCCGGCCGTGACGGAGGTCGTCTCGCCGGCGTTGCCGTCCGGCCCGCGCTCGGAGGAGGGCGTCGACGTCCCGCCCCGCAAGCGCTTCACGCCCGAGCCGCCGTTTCCCCCGCTTGCGCTCCGGCGCGCCGTCCGCGAGGGGCGCGTGATCGCCCGCCTGCTCGTGACGGCGACGGGCGAGGTCGCGGAGGTGGTGATCGAGGACGCTGCGCCGCGCGGCTACTTCGAGCGGGTCGTGGAGAGCACGGTGCGGGAGTGGATGTTCGAACCGGCGCGCCTCGACGGCCGTGCGGTCGCCTGCTGGTGCCGGCAGACGTTCCAGTTCCAGCTGGAAGGCAAGTGACGGCGCGGTGCGGCGGCGGGTGCCCGGTCAGAACGGCAGGAACAGCGGCACCAGCACGGTCAGCAGCACGAAGAGCAGCAGGGTCAGCGGTGTGCCGACCTTGACGAAGTCCAGCGACCGATAGCCGCCGGCTCCCATGACGAGCAGGTTCGCCTGCTGGCTGAACGGGGTCATGAACACGCAGGATGCCGCCAGGCCGACGCCCATCATCAGGGGGTGCGGGCTGAGCCGGAGCGCGTCCGCGGTTCCGAGCACCACCGGGGCAAGGAGCACGACCGTGGGTGCTCCGCCGAGCCCCTGGCTGAGCGTGCTGGAGAGCACGACCAGCATGGCCAGGATGGCGTGGGGCCCGAGCGCGCCGGCCACGTGCACCACGCCCGAGGCGAGGAGCGCCGCCGCGCCCGTGGCCTGCATGGCGGTGCCGAGGGGCAGGATGGCAGCCACCAGGAAGATCGCCCGCCACTCCACCGCCCGGTACGCCTCCGGCATGGTGAGGGCGCCGCCGGCGATCGCGATCGTGGCGCCGATGAACGCCGCCACCTGGATCGGGAACGTCCCGCTCACCACGAGGCCGATCATGAGGAGAAGGGCGGCCAGGGCGAGCGGGGCGCGCCCGGTGCGCCGCGGTGCGGGCTCCACGGGCGAGAGCACGACGAAGTCGGGATCCGCCACCAGGAGCCGGATCCTCTCGGGCGGTCCCTGCAGCAGGAGGGCGTCGCCCGTGTCGAGCCGCTTGTGCGCCAGCCCCGAGCGGATGGGCGCGTCGCCGCTCCAGATCGCCAGCACGCGGAGCCCGTAGCGTTCCCGGAAGGAGAGCTCGGCGATGGTCGTGCCGACCACGGTCGCGCGGGGCGCCACCACCGCCTCGACCACGCGCAGCCGCTCGGACTCCAGCCGCGGCGCCTCGGCCTTGCCCTCGATGCGCACCTGTCCCGCCTTGAGCAGCGCCGCGACGCGCGCGGGTTCGCCGGTGACCAGCAACCGGTCGCCGCCCTCGATGGGCTCGTCGGGCGAGACCGACAGGTGCGTCACTCCGTGCCGGAGCACGCCGACCACGGTCAGGCCGGCGATCTCTCCGAACCGGCTGCCGGCTACCGTGGTGCCGGCGAGCGGGGATTGTGCGGGAACGCGCACCACGAACAGGTTTGCCTCCAGGCGGGCGAGCGCCTCGGCGCCGGCCGCGAGGAGCTCGAGGTCGGACCGTTCGGCGAGAGCGCGCACCTCGGCGCCGCCCCCCAGCACGAGCAGCTCGTCGCCGGCCTCCAGCGGGCGGCGGTGCGTGCCGGTGTCGTGGAGCGGCTGGCCGGCGCGCCAGAGGGCGGCCACCACCGTGCCGAAGCGCTCCCGGAAGCGGTGCTCGCGGACGGTCTGGCCGAGGAGGGGCGAGCCCGGCCGGATCCGGAGCACCGCGCCGTCGAGCTGGCCGGCGGCGTGGCGAAAATCGAAGGCGCCCGCCTTCTCGAGCTCGATTCCCTGGACGCGGAGCCGCTTCTCCAGATCCGCGAAGCGGCCCTGCACGCACAGGCGGTCGCCGCTCCGGATGACGTCCTCGGGGCCCGGCGACACCCGCTCCTCGCCGGGCCGGAGGATGGAGAGCACATGGATGCCCAGCACCGAGCCGAGGTCGGCCTGGCGCAGCGTCAGTCCGGCCAGGGCGGAGCCCGCCGGCACGCGCACGGAGATCATCGACTCGTCGAGCCGGTAGACATCCGGCAGGCTGGCGGCGCGTCCGGACGCCATGTGCTGCGCCCGGACCGGCAGGAGGCGGCGGCCGAGGGTGATCATGAACAGGATGCCCGCGGCCAGCAGCGCCAGTCCGATCGGCGTGAAGTCGAAGAGGGTCAACGATGGCCGGCCGGCGGCCGTGAGGACCTCGGCGGCGAGGATGTTGGTCGGAGTGCCGACCAGGGTGGTGGTCCCGCCGAGGATCGCGGCGAAGGCGAGCGGGATGAAGAGCTGCGCCGGCGCGATCCCGGTGCGGCGCGAGATGCTGGCCACCGCGGGGAGCAGCACGGCGGCGGCGGCGACGTTGTTCATGAAGGCCGAAAGCGCGCCCGCGGCGAGCATGATCAGGACGATCAGTCCGACCTCGCGCTCGCCCACGAGGGCGTGGATCCAGCGGCCGACGGCGTCGGCGATGCCGGTGTGCTGGAGGGCGGCGCCGATGATGAAGACCGAGAGCATCGTGATCACCGCCGGCGAGGAGAACCCCGCAAAGGCCTCCTGCGGCGTCACGTAGCGGCCCGCCAGGAGAACCACCAGCCCGAGGAACGCGGTGAGATCGACCGGGAGCTTCTCGGTCAGGAACAGGTAGACCATTCCCGCGACCAGGGTGAGGAGCACACCGATCTCGACCGTCACGTTCGCCGCGCCTCCCGGGCTCCGGGCGGCCACCGCCGCCACCGGGCCGGGATTCTACGCCGGCCGCACCTGCCGGGCAACACCGCCCCGCGCCGGACCGGTCGGTACAAAACAGGAGCCCGGCGGGCGGCCGGGCTCCCGGGGAAAGTGGACCGGATCTATCGGACTAGTGGAAGGTCGCCGAGCAGGTGTTGCTGATCGCCCGGATTCCTTCCACATTGTTGTAGACCACAGCGGCGTAGTAGAGCACCAGGCCCTGTAACGTCGGGATGCTGGGCGCCGCCACCTGGGCGGTCGCGATCCCGTTCACGTCGAGGAAGCCCGAGAAGTTCTTCCAGATCGTGCCGCCGTCCAGGCCGTTGACACTCGCCAGCGTGAGGAAATCGCCCGGCGCGAGGTGGACGCGGCCGGCGGCCGGCGGCAGGCTGTAGCCTGGCAGGTAGCCCACCGAGGTGGCCACCTGGTAGGCGTCGCCGGCGAACGACGGCCCGAAGTCGAGGTGGAGGGTGCCCGTCGCGCCCACGGCGAACGGGGCGGTGGGCCAGAGGGTGCGCTTGCGGTGGAGCTCCAGGTCCGAGGGGCCGAAGAGCCCGCTGGTCGCATGGAGGCTGATCACCGTGCCGCCGGCGGTCGAGAACCACAGATGCTGCGGGTCTGCGCCGTACTCGGTGCCGTAGTAGCCTGCGCCGGGCTGTTCGCGGCACTCCACGGAGTTGGCCGTCTCGAGGAGTGGCGAGCCGGCAGGGCCGAAGGACGCCAGCGTGCCGGTCTGGGTCAGGCGCACCAGGCCCTGGCCGGGGCCGAAGCGGGAGAGGATGAAATCGCCGGTGAACGGATCGTGGTCGATGCCACTGATGCCGCCCGGGCCGGCGATCGTCCGCGTGATGGCGCCGCTGCGGCTGACGAACTGCGTCGTGCCGCCGAACTCGCAAAGTACCCATCCCCCGGTCGCCGGGTTGTAGGCGGCCGCATTGAGATTCGCGCCGTTGAGGCTCCGCACCAGGATCGGGTTAGCGCCGGTGATCGAGGCGGAGCGATAGAGGTTGCCGTTCCCGGTGGTCCAGAAGATGCCGCCTCCCTCGTCGACGCCGCCCCAGTGGATCTGGTCCCCACCGGTGACGAGCGCCGAGGAGAAGACGGAACCGGGAAGGAGGCTCTGGCCGTCGTTGACGTAGTAGCGGTAGACCTTGTCGGTGTCGAAGACGAGCACGCGGTAGTTGAATGGATCCATGCACACCGCGTCCGGCGAGGTGGCCGCCGGCAGCGCGACCGAAGTTCGCAGCGACGAACCGGCGAACCCGAGCAGGTGGCTGCCCTGGGTGCCGCCGAAGCTCGAGACCCAGTAGGTCACGTCCTCGTCCTTGGGCTCGTAGACGCGTCCGATCCAGGTGCCCCAGGTGTTGGGGGGGGTGCTCCGGGCGTACATCGACATGAACCAGATGCTGCCGTCGGGCGCCACGCTCGCACCGTTGTAGTCGCCCCAGCGGTTGCGATTGCTGGCCTTGCGGACGTAGTAGGCCTCACCGGCCTTGAGCAGGGCGCTGCCCTGCAGCGTGTTGGGCGGATCGGTTGGCCGGCGGCCGGTCCAGCGAATGCCGACGTAGTCATCGGCGCTGGACTGGTTGAAGACGATCGCGACCTCGCTGTTCGCGTTGACCTCCACGGCGGGGTAGAAGTACCACTGGCTGTCGAGGCCGAACGTACCTTCCTGCTGCTTGGTGGGGCTGCCGGCCGTCGGCCAGGTGTTGGGCTTGAACTCGTACCAGCGCAGGGAGGCGCCGCCGGTGCTGCTGGCGCCGCGCCGGATCGGGTGCGCGCACCAGATGGAGCTGTTGCGCTTGACGGCGTTGAAGAGCTGGGCGTCGCCGAAGAGCTCTACGGTCTCCCCGCCGCCCTGCTGGATGGCGTTGTAGGGCGCCTCGTAGGTGGCGACCGGGACCGCAAGGCTGCTGAAGACCGGACCGGGGTCGCGGCTGGTGGTGTTCTCGATGGCGTAGAAGTTGATGTGGCTGCCGCCGCTGTTGAAGGAGTTCACCAGGTAGTAGGGGCTGGAGGCGCTGGCGGCGTCGTGCGTCATGCACGGCCGGATCGAGAACGCATTGGTGGTCGTGCCGGGCATCTTGATGTTCCAGAAGTCCCACCAGAGCTGTCCGGCGCCGCCGGCGAGCAGCGTGGCCTTGTTCTGGAGGATGCGGATCTTCGCGTACTGGAAGCCGCCGCCGAACGCGAGCTGGTTCGAGGTGAAGTAGATGCAGTTCTGGTCCACGGCCATCCGGGGATAGTCGTTCCAGTTCGAGGTCGGCGTGTTGCCGTTGAGGCTCATGTCGTTCCGGTAGAAGTACCAGCCGTTCAGCGGGCTCACCGTCCGGGAGATGGCGAGGTAATTGTAGGACTTCTGGTTGGTGTCGTCGCGACCGACGCACATCACCAGGAAGCGCCGCGCCGACGGATCCCAGAGGCACCACGGGTCGAATAGGTTGATGCCGGCGGTCCCGAGCGGGCTGAAGAAGTTCGCGAAATGGCTCTGGAAGAGCAGCTTGCCGCCCTTGGTGAAGAAGGCCACATGGCGATTCACGCAGGCGACCACGTAACTGTTGCCCGCGGCGATCACCGGATCGGCCGGGAAGCTTCCCGTGTCGGGGATGCTCGCAAACGAGCGGCTCAGCGCCGGGGCATCCTGCAGCGGGCCGAGATCGATCTGCTCGATCGAAGGGACGACCAGCATGGCGGGATCGACGATCACCGGTGCGATGTGCCGGATATGCACGTAGTCGTGGGCCGGGGCCGGTCCGGTCGGCGGGAG
>JAFGQW010000396.1 GCA_016935485.1 Planctomycetota bacterium
GTCCGGCACGCGAATCTCCGCCGCCGCCGTCTGGTCGTCGCTGGAGAGCCACGCCTTCGCGCCGGTCTGCCCGTTCCGCATGACCACAGAGTCAACCAGCGTCTTGTAACGCAGTTCCTCGATAGAGTTGTTCGTCACGAGCCGGTGGGTATAGGTCGAGAGGTGCGTCGTATCCGGGCACTTGATCGTCACGTCGGCCGTGAGCTGGCCGGGCAAGATGCTGTAGGCGTGTGTGTTGTCCTCATCCGGCAGCGTAAACCCGCCGATCCCCACGACCCGCGCCGCGTCGCCGGTCGCATTGATCTGGAGCAGCCGGTAGGCCGCGCCGGACATGGCGAAAGAGTCGAGCGCGCTCACTCCCTCGACGCCCATCGTGCGATCCGCGCCGCCCAAGTTCGGGATCGTGAGCTTGCGATAGTCCGTCTGCGTGCCGCTCCGGACGTCTACCAGCCCAAGGTTCCAGTGGTAGAGCGACATGAAGTTGATGTGCCCGAGCGCGGCGGTGGTGTGCGTGTAGGAGCGGTAGTCGTCCACCAGGATGTTCGTCGCGCCGTTCGGCAGGATCGACTCCAGCGTGACCTGGAAGCCCTCGGCGTGAATGAGGTTCGCCACGCTATTGTGCCCGTAGATGTTCTCGATGATCCCGGTTGCGCCCGAGCCGAAGTGAATCCCATCGGTTGCGCGCTCGCAGTGGAAGCCGTCGACGTGGACCTGGCTGCTCGTTACCAGCAGCGCGTCCGCCACGACGTAGCCGGCCCCGCCGGCGCAGCTCACGTCACGTATGAAGCTCTGCCCGGCAACGGACGCGAAGACGAGATGCGCCAAGCTGTTGCCAGTGTTCGTCCCGTAGCCGCCGACGCGCTCGACGCCGATCACCGAGCAGCCCGACGCGAACGCCGCCCCGTACTGGTCGTAGTTCGTCAGCTCGACGTCGAAAAGCCCGCTCCACTCGTTCGCCTCGTTCGAGTAGACGCAGCTTGAGCCGACGACGTGATTGGCGTCCACCCGGAGCCGCCAGAGCCGGCAGTTGAAGACCGAGCCCGTGCCCTCGCCGAGCCGCACCACGGCGGTGGCGCTCGGGAACCCGGCGAGTGCCTGGATCTGCGTCGAGATCGAATGCTCGCCCACGAGCCACACCCGGCTCGGCACGAGGATCTGGCTCGTCACCCCGTACGTCCCGGCCGGGAAGTAGACGACCGCGCCCATGCCGCCGTTGGCCGCTTTCGCCGCGGCGATCGCGGCATTGATCGCGGCCGTGTCGTCGCCGCCCGTGCCCTGCGCGCCGTAGATCGCGCTCTTGACGTTGATCCAGGGAAAGCTCGACGTGAAGCCACCCCCGGTCGGCGGCGTCGCGCCGTAGCAGGCCAGCCCCGACACGTGCGCCCACACGTCCACCACGACTGTGCCGCCGCTCGTGTAGGCGCCGTTGCCCGTCGAGCCGTCCAGCTCGAAACTGTCGTCCGTCAGTACGGTGATGCGCCAGGTGCCGTTCGCGGCTGTCGTCCCGGCCACGCCGAAGATCCGCACCCGCTGCCCGGTGTGGAGCCCGTGGGCCGGGTTGGTTGTGACCACGATCGGCTCGGCGTTCGTCACGTCGTCGATCGCCAGATCGTTCCCGACATCCCGCTCGAGCGCGAGATTGAACGTCGCGTAGTGGCCGTCGTACATCCCGCCCGGGACGAACTCCACGAACGCCCCCGGCGAGCCGGCCAGGTCGTAGGTCGTCACGTAGAGACGCCAGCGGACCTGGGGCTCGTAGATGTCGATCCCGCGCAGGTCCCGCTCGCTCCACCGCGGATCTGAGATCGGGCATCCGCAGGGTTCGCCGATGAGGTCCTCGAGGGGGACGTTCCAGTCGGCGATCCGGGCGGCGATGGGCGTGCGGAAATCCTCCGCCTCGACACTGACTCGCGCCGTGAGGATGTGCCGGCCCGGCGCGCCGAGGTCGATCTCGAGCGAGGTGTAGTCCGCCGTCACCTCGCCCGCCGCGAAGACGAGGTCGCCGTCCTCGTCGACCTCGCAGCCGTTCTTCCCGCCCGCAAAGCCGCCGAGGTGCTCGTCCGACTCGACCGGCTCCTCCCAGTCCGGCGGCGCCGCGAGATCGGGCGTGGACATCGACGGCACCAGCGCCAGCCCGCCCGCGGCCGACCGCAGGCGTACCCACCACGGCTCCGCGTCCGTCGGATACCAGTTCCGCGTCCGGAGCCATGGCTCGCAGATCGATGAGCCCACCCGCATGGCGGTCGCCCACTGCGGGCCACGCCGCACGTCGTACTTCCGGATCTCCCGATAGGGCACGTCCATCCCGGTATCGTCGACGTAGCGCAGCAGCTCCTCCCACCGCGCAATCGCCTCTTCGCCGACCGTGATGACTGGCATGTCAGAATCCCGTCACCGGGGGACCGGGTTGCAGAATCCACCGCAGCACGATTGTGGCCTGCGCCGCGTGCGTCGACTCTGGTGCGTGATGCGCCTCGGTGCCGGCGGCGATCGGGGTGACCGCCAGCCCGTAGCGGTGGCCCGCCGTGAGGCGCCGTGGCACGACGAAGGTCGTCTCACTGGTCCGCCCGATCCGCGCGTAAGTCCGCTCGCCGAGGCTTTCCGTACGCAGCCAGACGTAACAATCGTAGGGCCACAGCCATGTCGCCTTTTCCCACATCGCCTCGATCGTCTGCTGACTCGGGCTCTGCGGACCGTAGACGGCGTGCAGCCGGAGATTCCGCGGCGCGGGCGGAATGGTCGCCGGGGTCGTCGGATGGAGCGCCGGCCCATAGATGCCTGGCGCCTCCAGTCGTTCGGTCGGAGCCGTGTAGGTGCTCGGGTCATAATTGATCGCGCGCACGCACTTGCGGAAGTCTCGCGTCCATTCCACCGTCACCGCCTCGTAAAGCCGGACGTGGACCTCCGTCTCGGTCTCCTCGCCGAAGGCGTAGACGTCCCCCTCGAGCGGCCAATCCGCATCGGTCCAGCTCGGCGTGGTGGCGATCGGATCGCCCACCCCGTAGACGCCCGGCACCGACGTGACAGTGCGCTCCTGGACGACGAACTGCCCGGTGCCCTTGGTGCGCACGGAGACCTTGTAGGTGGCGCCGACTTCCAGCGTGACCTCGCGGTCCAGGTAGATCGTGGTCGCGGCGGAGTTCGCGCTGAGCCGGCCCCCGACCGAGCGCCACGGCATGTCGTGCTGAAAGCCGAACACGTCGCCCGGCTCGAGCGCCACGGCGTCCGCCGACGCCTCGAAGCTGATCGCGGTGTTGGCGTTCCGGGAGAGCGCGGTGTAGTAGCGCGCCAGATTCTTCGCGCGGAACATGCGGGTCACGCCCGGGATTTCGCGGTGCTCGGTGAAAGGCGGGTCCGAGCCGCGCACGGCATCATCGTGATCTGCGGCGCTATTCCAGGCCCAGTCGAGCTCCTCGTCCAGAAAATCGACGTAGATGTGGTTCGGGCGGCGTTTATGCCCGAAGAACTCGATCTGGAACGTGTCCTCGATAATGTTGCCCATCGAGAAGAGTTGCACGATCGCGCCGGTCGCGCGGTCCGGCTTGGCGCGAATCTTGTTGCCCGCCCGGAGGAGCTTCGTCTGGCTCGCCAGCGCAAAGACCTTCGCCCACTCCCAGTGCGCCCTCTCCGTGTCGATGTTCAGTCCGATTTCCCATCGCTTCGCCATGCCGCCCTTGCCGTCGGGCACCAGCTCGTCGCAGTAGTCGGCCCACTCCTCGAAGCTGTCGATATCGATGTCGTCCAGGGTGAGCTTTGCGCCGCCGCCGCAGCGCACGTTCAAGAGCCAGTCGAGACAGCGCCAAGCGGGGTTCGTCGAATACTGGTAGACGCGGGTCGTCCCGGAGTTGTCCAGCACCCATCCGCCCTTGCTCTCGACGACAGCGGTAACGCTCTGGAGCGCGCCGCCCTGAGTGGCGATGTCCGTGTCGATGGCGAGGAGCGCGGTATAGGGCCAAGTCGGCGCTTGCGCGTCGACGATCTCCTGGATTAGACTCCACTCCGCCACGGTCTTGATCCGGTCGCTGCCCGGATGCGTCACGGCCGTCATTTCGATCTCTACCTGCTGCCCACGCAGTGCCCCGTGGGGATTGGCCGCGCCCAGCGGGAAATCCACGCGGATCGTATGCGCCTGGCCCGGCGCCGCAACGAAAGGCGGCGGGTTCTCGCGGAACGAGATCGGCCAGGTGTCCTGTCCGACGGCTCGGATGCGCACGTCGAGCGGCAGCCCTGCCGTATTCTGCGGGTGCGAGGTGGAGGTCTTATACCAGCCCTGCGGGAAGGACACGACCAAGGAGACCGCATCGACCGGGAGCTGGGTCCGCGCGGTGAGCACCTTCCCAAAGACCAGAGCCCCATGTACGTCCGTCTGGCGAGTGACTTCCGTAATGCCCGGCAGCGCACGTTGCTCGGAGCGCCCCAGGCGGATCGAGAGGTGGCCCGACGCGGTGAAATTGCCGATGTCGTTGTCGTTGACCTTGATGCCAGAGCCGCGCCAGAGCTCGGCGCAGCCGCGCACGTCGGCGTTGGCCGGCGGCCACTTCTGGCCTGGACACCACCAGCCGGTCGGCGTGCCCGGGTCGTAGTAGAACGCCCGCTGCTCCTGGCCGGTCGCGTGGCTCATCAGGCCGAGGTAGTTCGCGCCATCGATGGCCCAGTCGCCCTCGAGGACCAGGTAGTATATGCCGGGCGTGAGTTCGACGTCCGGGATGCGCACCGAGATTCGGGTAGCGGCCATCCACCCGGCCGCCTCGCTGCGCGCCAAGAACGCCTGCTGAGCATCGACCTCGACCGGCCGGAAGATGTCCGCACCATCGGGAATGTGCCACTCAGGGTGGCCGTGGCCGTAGGCTACTGAGTTCTGAACCGTGACCTTGAGCTTCTTCCCGGTCAGGTCGCCGATCCGGAAGAGGTTGAGCGTGATGAGCGAGACCACCGGGGTGAAGGCGAGGCCCGTCGACGGGACGACGAATTCGAAGGCGTTCTTTTGCGTCAGGGTTTCCTTGCCGATCGTGGTGTGGAAATCGCCCGCCGCCGGGGTCTTCAAGAACGGGTGGTAGTTCCGGGTCAGGTTGTCCTGCTGCGAGAACCAGGCGCAATCGACGTCCTTGACCTGGCCGGCGATGGAGCGCAGCGGCCCTTCGCCGAGCGCGACCACCGTGAGGCAGCGCAGCGAGCCCGTGGAGACGCTGTAGCCCGCGCGCGTGGAGTTGCCGCCGACGTGGTGATAGCGCTGGTAAATGATGTGCCCTGGGACCTTGATCCGGCCCTGCGGCACGGGGATGATCTGGCCTTCCGCCCGCGTGGACAACATCCCGGCCCGGTTGTAGGTGCCGGAGTCCGGAGCGTCGGGCTGCTCGGGCGGCTCGACCAGCAATGATGCCAGCGCGCCCAGGCCGCCCAAGATCGCCGACTGGATCACCAGGCCGATGCCGAAGGCAGCCCACCAGGTGGCGCCAGACAGCGTCGCCGCCGTGGCGGCGATGGCACTGACTGCTGCCGTCGTGGCAGTGGCGGCGACCGGTGCGGATGTCGCGATTATCCCGAGTGTGGTAAGGACCGCCGTGCCGAGCGTGATCGCTTCCTCCGGCAGCGCCGCGACCGTGATCTGGTCGCCATCGGCCACCAGCGCGTCAGGGAGCGCCGGTACGCCGTTTTGCCAGGCCCGGAGGTAGGGTGCGTCCAGCTCGGCCAGAAGATCGCCCACGCGCCCGCCTGAGGGCACCGGGCGGATCTCCCGCCCTGCGCCTGGGTCGACCACACTCCGGAAGAGAGTTAGGGTGGCGGTCATCCACGGAATCTCATAATGCGCGCGCCTACCTTCAGCAGCGGCCGGAGTCGCTGAATCGCCACGCCGAGCCGCACGCCGGCGTGAATCGCCCGGTTACCCTCGAGCACCACCGCCATGTGCCGCACCGCCCCGTTGCGCCCATATAACAGCACGTCCCCGGGCTGGGCTTCGGATACAGGCGCAAACAGTGAGGCCCATCGCGCTTGGTTGCGCTGCCATACGTCGAGGTTGTCCCGGCCGTCGATCAGGTCAGGGAGTTCCACCCCGCAGCGCCGGTAAAGATCCACTACTAGGCGGAGGCAGAACGGATGCCGGTATCGCTCGGGATGCAACACCGCGTCCTGCGCCGCTTCAGTCAGTGAGCGGAATACCGGCGAAGATGCGGGCGCGTCGAGGGTGCAGGTTCTTGAGGTTGGCACGTTCCTCCTCCAGTCCTTTCTCCAGGCAGGCCGCCCACGTGCGGGCGCAGGTCTGCGAGGCGCCAGTGCGCGAACAGTCGAAACCACAGGTCCAGCTATCGCCAAATCGCCAGCCGCAGTACCAGCGCGAGTAGTGCTGGATCGGCGCGCTCATCTCGAAGAGTTCGGCCGCGCCCAGCTCGAAGGTGAGCACGTCCGTCGACGCGGCGGACGTGGCGATCTCGTAGTCAAAGCGGAGCGCTGTCGTTTCCGCGAGGGTCTCTTTGCTGACGAGGTGTACCAGCACAACCCGGTCGGTCAAGCCGTCGTAGGAGATCAGCGACGGCATGAGTTGGCGGTCCACGTTCGGGACGGTGAGAAGGAGCGTCGAGGTATCCGCCTCGCTCGACGCCGTGATGGAATCGAAGAGCAGCGGGAACGGCTCGTAGACGTGGCCGCCGGCCGTGGGCCAGGTCACGGAGCGGAGATAGGGCGTGATTCGCAGGGCGTAGCTCGTATCGAGCTGGATCTCGAAGAGCCAGATGAGCGGCGCTTCCTGGGCGAGCTTCACGATCGCGGCGATGAAGGCATCGGGCAACGCGCGCATCAGGTCACCACCCGTTCCGAGAACAGGAACTCGCCCAAGTGCCAGTGGTTCGGACCGGCCTTACGGCGCACCAGCAGGCCGCCGACGATGAAGACCGTAACGTCGGCCTGCGTGTCGGGCCGGGTCCACGTAAACGGCGCTTGATCCCGCAGCCGCGCCGCGATGAAATCGGCGACTTCGGTGGCGTCGGCGTCAGCCACATTGTCGAAGGCGACTTTGTACCAGGTCCGGCCGTCCTCGTAGACTGCGATCGTCGCTCGATAGCCCGCCTCGAAGCGGTGCTCGGCCGTGACGAACTCAGTCGCCACCGTCATCGAGGTCTGCGGCGGGATGAGCGGGAAGGTCGTGAGCGCCGTGCCCTCGCCTGCGAGCGGCACCGTCGCGCGAATGTCATTCGCCACCCGCTCGCGGTAGGGGGGTTCGCCGGCCGGGATTGATAGGATCGTGGGATAGCCCGTGGTGCCAGGATACGGATCGGCGCGAAACCAGATGATGTCGGTGTCGTTCTTCAGGTACCAGCCGGCCGCGCCTTGGTAGCAGAGGCCCGGGCGGAAGCCCACGGCGTCAGGGTTGTGGATCCCGAGCGGCTGCGTCCATTGCGAGTCCGCACTCGAGCCGGTCTCCAGTGCCTGGTACGTCCAGGTCAGATCGCCGAGGGCGCGCTGCATCTGCCACAGCACCGGCTCGGCGCGCCCCAGACCGACGTCCATCAGCCCGATCACGTAGACCGAGCCGCGCATGTCGTATTGCAGGCTGCAGCCCCGATAGAAGTGGAAATCGAGCGGCGTGGCGTAGTCCACGCGGCTGTAGGCGATGACGCCCGGCCCGCGCGTCTCGACGAGCTTGAGGTAGCTTTTCCAGCCGGCGCCGAGGTAGCGGTACAGCACTGTGGGCAGTCCATTGGCATCGATCGCCACTGCCTCGACGCTGGTCACCGTATCGCCCGCCTGTTCGACGGCGACCGGCGGCTTCCAGCCGCCCGACCGATCACCCGGGCCGCGGTTCGAGTACATCAGGCGCCCACTGTCGAGATAGGCGATGGCGCAGTAACCCGCGCTGTTCGTCATGAGCCGCAGGTCCGTGGGGTTCGTGCCGCCAATCTCCCTCTCGAGCGGGTCGGGCAGACTGCCGGAGGCGGCAGTCTCGCGTACATAGACCTTGCCTCCGTCGAGGTAGGCGGCGACGATGTTCCAGCGCCCCGAGATGACGCGGGATGGATCGACGCAGAAATCGAGCGCCGCCACAGCCGTCCGCGTGGTGAGTCGCTGGTAGCCAGTGAGGTACACGCCGGGGCCGCCCCAATACTGGCCCACCGCGTTGCGCTCCACCCAGTGCGGGGAATCCACGCCCGCGAAGCGCGAAACGACGAGCTGCACATTGTTGCCCGGATCGACCCGGAGCACCGGCTCGTCCCCGCCTGTCTGCGCGACCGCCTGCGACCACGATTCGGCCGCCCAGCTCGCACCGTCGTCGGTGCTCTTCATGACCTTCACGCAAGCCCCGCCCGGGTCGCTCGGGTCGTAGTAGGCAACCCACATCACGCCCTCGAGGTCACGGCCGGCGGAGAACGTGCGCGGGCCGCCCGTGATCCCCGAGACGACGGTGACTTTGCTTAGGCTCATGACATCCTCACCGCCCGCACGATCGACGCCCGCACCGGGCCGCCGCCGCTCATCTGCCCGATGAGCCAATTCTGCATGCGCTTCTCGGAGTCGCGGCTGAGGCGGTCCAAGCAGGCCACGTCCGTTCCGCCACCACCGCCCTGCACGTTGTAGGTCGGCGCGAAGTTCAGCATGACCGTGCCACCGCCCCCGCCGCCAACCGCGCGCACCCCGAGATCCCCGGAGGACGTCTTGGCAATTGGCAGGACGACTTCGTTCCCCGCCTCGCCGCCGATCACCGGCTGGTTGCCGCTCATTCCGAGGAAGGTCGGCTGCCCGATGATCGTGCCCCGCTGGGCATACTTCACGCCGCTCGGCCCGAGGACACCGCCCTTGGCCAGCCCGAGCGCGCCGCCGATCGACGAGATGATCTCCATGGCGATCATCCGCGTGAGGAGCGACTGGATAGCATCCGCGAGCGACAGCAGCATGTCCCGGCCGATTTCCGCCAGCTCGCGGAACTTGCCCGTCATTGGGTCGAAGAATCGCACATTGAAGGCGTTCATGAGCGCATCCGCTACGCCATTGCCTGCGATGGCCATCCGTTCCCCGGCCGTGTCGAACTGGTCGATGACGTTGTGCCAGCCCCCACTGAAAGACCCCGACTCGGTCGGCGTGTCCTTCCGTGTCGCCATGAGGTCGCGGAGCTTCTCGACGTAGAGCACGTATTCCCGGAGCTGGTCGACCTGCTGCTGGCTATAGGGGATGTTCGCGGCGGTGGCCTGCGTGATCGCCTGCTTGACGGCCAGGTCGGCCCGCTCCTCGGCGGTGAGCTTCTGCCGGATGCCGAGCTCCTCCTCGAGCCGGTCCTTCTCCGCCTCCCAGCCGGCGAGGAGCTGCTGGAGCTGACCGCGGGCGGCCTTCTGTGCCGCCAGCTCGTACTTCGCCTGGATCTCGCGGGCGAGCGCCTCGGTGAGCTTGTCGCGGGCGCCGGCTTCGAGTAGCGCGAAGTGCTCGGCGAGCTGCATCTGCGTGGCGAGGAACTCGCCGGCCGCGCCGCCCTCCCGCATGACCGCGTTCTGGATCTTGAGCGCGGCGATGACCTTCTCGATGGAGGTCTTGGCCTTGTCCACAGCCTCAACGTCGACCACCCCCATCATCTCCGCCGACATGCGCGGCATGCCCGCCTCGAGATCCTTGAGCTCCGCCGCGACCTCCTCGAGGCGGCTCTTTAGCAGTGGCTTGAGTTCCTCGATCGGGATCAGCGTGTCGGCCAGGAGTTTCGCCGCCCGGAGGGCGACGGCCTGATTGGGGTCGCCCACGAACGGCGCCGCATTCCGGGCCGCGTCCGCCGCCTGCCGGTAGAGATCTGTGCCGGCGATCTCCGGCACGAGCTCGAGGGCCACCCGCATCTGCACGACGCCCTCGAAGCCCTTGGCGCCGGAGCGCGCCCGGTCCATCATGTCCTCGAGCATCTTGCGCTGCTCGAGGAGCGCCCGCGCTTGGTCCGCGACGTTGCCGGCGAACTGGGCAGCGGCGAAGTCCACCGTCGCCTTCCGGGCCTTCCTGGCGATCTCCTCCAGCGCCTTGTCGAGCGGCTCGAGATCCGCCACGGCATCGGCGACCTTGTCGCCCCACAGTCCGAGCGCCTTGCCGCCCTCGTAGGCAGCGTAACCCAGCGCCGCAATCCCGGCGGCAATGAGGAAGATCGGGCTGGCAGCCACGACCCAGGCCATCCGCGCCACTTCGGCAATCGCCAGAGCGAGCGTCTTGAAGAACAGGATGACCTTCAGCAGGATGAGGAGCGCCAGCCCCTTCACCACCGCGGAGATCGCCGTGGCGAGCATCTTCGAGGCGGTCGTCGCCGTCTCTTCCGCGCCCTCCACGCCCGCGAGCACGCGGATCGCCCCCGTCATCGTGTCGACGACGCTCCGCATGCTGCCGGCGAGCCCCTGGTCGCCAGTCGCGTGCATGAGCTCCTCCGCCGCCGAGGCGAGATTCCGCATCGCGCCCTGCAAGGTGTCCTGCATCGCGCGCGAGACCGCCGCCGTCTCGCCGCGGTTCTCCTTTTGGGCGCGCGTGAGCTCCCGGAGCTTCCCGGTGTTCTGCGCGAGGATCACCGCGCCGGCCGCCGCCCGGTCCCCGAACATCTTCTGCGCCTCGGCCAGGCCCATCCCGCCCTGCCGGAGGCGCTCGAACACGTCCGCCGCGGAATGGCTCCGCAGGTCCACCTCGGCCAGCTCGATCCCCATGCGCTTGAGGGTGTCGGTGACCTGCTTGCCGCCGCCGGCGAGCGACAGGATCGCCTGCCGCAGCGCCGTGCCCGCCATCGAGCCCTTGAGCTGGCGCTCGGCCAGCGTGCCGACCATCGCGGCGGTCTCCTCGAGACTGATCCCGGCCGTCGCCGCCACCGTCCCGACGTACTTCAGCGCCTCGCCGAACGAGCCCACGTCCGTCTTGGAGCGGTTCGAGACCACCGTGATCGCATCGACGGCGCGCTCGGCCTCTTCCGTCCGGAGCGCAAACTGGGCCATCACGCCGGTGGTGAAGTCCGCCGCTTCGGCCAGCGAGATGTTGGCGCTCGCGGCGAGACTCAAGACCTGCGGCAGCGTGTCGATGGCGGCCGCGGTGGTGAGCCCGGTGCGCGCGAGGATGAGCAGGCCCTCGCCGGCTTCCGCCGCGGTGAACTTCGTCGTCGCGCCGAGATGCCGGGCCGCCGCGGTGAGCCGCTCGAAATCCTCCGGCGTGGCCCGCATGACCGCCTGCACGGTCTTCATCGTGATCTCGAAGTCGGCGATCGTCCGCACCGCCGCGCGGAACGCCATCAGCCCCGCCGCCGCCCCGGCCAGCCGGACGATCCCGCTCCGCAGCACGGCCGTCGCCCGCGAGAGATGCGTGAACTGCATCGTCGACGCGGTCGCCGTCGCCTTCACCTTGCCCTCGAAGGCCGTCAACTGCGCCGTCGCCAGGTCCCGAATCTTGAGCAGGACCTCCATGTCCTCACGGCCGGCGGTCAGCATCGTCGCGCCTCGCCTTCGAGATCAGCGCCTTCGCGCGCGCCCGCGCATCGTTGATCTGCGCGCCGCGATCCTTCTCGGGCGCGCTGCTCCGCACCCGCTCCAGCTCCGGGCCGATCCAGCCGAAGAGCCGCATCAGCGCCCGCGGCTGGCGGTCCACCGGCCCGTCGAACGGCAGGAACCCGGCGGTATAGTGCGTGTAGAACTCGAGCACCTCCCAAGTGCGCGAGCCGCGCAACAGCCGGAGCGGGCAATCCCGGATCGTCTCCAGCCCGCCGTCCGCCGTCTCGAGGAGCACCTGGTGGGGCGGCACCGCCGTCGGCCCGTCGCAGCCCCATTGCTCCCTCAGTGCCGGGTCGCGCGCGCATTGCCCACAGTCCCGTTCCACGCGCCCCCCATAGACCTGGAGGGCGAGCCTCAGTTTTTTGCCTGGTCCTCCGTGATCTCCGCCCGCTGGCTGCCGATTGCCGCGCACAGCTCGAGGCGCTGCGGCACGGTGAGGCGCTCGATCTGCGCCTCGGTCGGCCGGCCGTCCTTGTCGGCGAGGAACTCGACCGGCTGGCCGTCGGCATCAAGCACGCCCTGCCAGCCGGCCCAGCCGATCTTGAGCGTCTTCACGAGAAAACCGACCGAGTCGGCGGTGGCCTTCTCGAGCGCCTTCCCAGCCGCGACGAACTCGCGATGCTCCCCGATGGAAAGATTGCGGAGCAGCATCACCGGCGGGGCCTCCCGCCCGCGGTGCGCCTCGAACACGTATTCGATCCGCTCCTCCGGCCCGATCAGAAAGTCTCCCACGGTGCGATCCTCCTTGTGTCAGCGCGTGGCGATCATGATTTCGTAGTCCTTGGCCGTCCCCGCCCCCGCCACGTCGAAGGGCAGCGCCAGCACCTTGATGGGGCCGCGGTCGCCGCCGCTGTAGCCCGTGAAGAGCGCCCGCCCGACCCGGATCTCCGCGATGTTCCCGGCCACCGAGCCGAGATTCACCGCGAGGATGCCTTCCGTCCCCACGAACGCGCTCCACGTCTCCGTGTCGGTCACGTTCGCCGCCATCTCCGGGTCGATGGAGCCGGTCGGCTCGCGACCGCCCGGCCCGTGGCGCACGCCGATCACGCCCGCCGCGACGTTGGCGCTCTCGCGCATCGCCAGGGGGTTGCCCAGCGCCAGCTCGAAGTTCGAGAGTTGGGTGTACGCGGCGTCCACCCCGAAGGCCGTGAAGATCGCGTCGCCGATGAACCCGAGCTGCGTGTACGGGTCGCCGATGATCTCGGCGTCCGTGATGGTGACGTTGCTCGAGCTTTCGGCCGCATTGAAGGCACCGAGCACCTCGCAGAGCAGCCGGATCGTCTGGCCGCGCGCGGCGCGAATGCCCCACGTGCCGCGCGCGCCCGCCACCGCCACGCGGATGTAGGTCGAGACGGTGCCGGGCTCCTTGAAGCACAGCCCGTAGGAGCGCGAGTCGTACTGCGAGATCGGGCGGTGGATGACGCAGTAGTTGGCCGCGTTCAGCGTGTCCGAGGTCGTGAACGTCGCCCCGGACTTCTCGCCTGTGTAGGCCGTGCTGATCGCCACCGTCCCGATCTCGACGCCGATCACCTGATCGGCGTTGCCGGGCGTGCCGATGATCTTGAAGAAGTAGAAGCCGTGCGCCCCGGTCGCCTCGAGAAACCGCTCGCCCGGAATCGGCGTGCCCGTGTCGGTGGTGAGATCCCAGCTCTTGCCCTGCTCGGACTGCATGCCGGCGGCGCTCTTGGCCCACTGCGGCACGCCCGTCGCCAGGACCGCCGGCGCGGCGCCGGCCCGCCCGCCCAGTTCGCTCTCCCACGTGATCCGGTGATTGAGTCCGCCGAGCGTCGTCTGCCGCGGGGTGAGCGAGGGGTTCAGGGGCTGGTTCTTGAAGCTCTCCCACTCCGAGCGGTGATCCGCCGCGTAGAGGACCGTGCCGTAGTCGGCCACGGGCTCCTCCCACGTGCCTTCCGGATCCTCTTCCGCGTGGGTGAGGATCACGTCGCGCAGGCCGTAACCCGGTGCTCTGGCTGCCATTCGTCACCATCCTTCCGCACAGAGGGATTTCGCGCCGGTGTCAGGCCGGCTTCAGGTCCTCCTCGAGGACCACTTCTGTTTCGTGTCCAGCAGGACCGCCGCGGTAGGCCACGTCCTGCACGTCGTTGCCGAATCTCACCGTGGTCGCGCCCTCCCCGAGCGCGGTCGGGGTGTAGGCGAAGGCCGCCGCCCTGCCGAGCGCCGCCTCGAAGTCCGTCTTGACCGCCGCCGCCTCGGTCGCGTTCAAGAGCCGCGCCGGGAACCGGAACGTCCGCACCACGTTCGGCCGGCGTCGGCCACGCAAGATCGGGCCTGCAGAGCTCCCCGATACCATCATCCCGAAGTCGGTTACCTCCTCGAAGGGGAAACCCGGGGCCGGTAGCGTCATGGCGTCGGCTCCTATCCTGCACTCGGGTCGGTGCGGAGATGGCCGAAGTCGATCACGACCGTCATCTCCGCCGTGAGACACGCCGGCCGCCCGGTCTGCGCGCTCTCCACCATCGACGGCTGACTCGCCGCCACCACGTTCGTGTCGATCGCGTAGCCGCCGCGCGTGTGATCCGCCTGGATGGCGACCTCCACCAGCCCAAGGAGATCCTGCATCGCCTCCCGCGAGCCCGCCGGGTCGGCCGCGTTGTAGGTCACGACCAGCTCCACGGGGACCCGCAGCTCCTTCAGCACGCGCAAGTTCGCGCGCTCGGATTCGGACTCGACCGGCATGCCGAGGTTCACGTAGGGCCGCTCCTCCGGCTTGGATTGCTGCGGCGCTTGATAGGGCTTGTCCTGCCCGTAGACCGCCACCACGCCGTCGACGGCCGCGAGGGTCGCGTGCAGGTGCTCCAGGATCGCGCGCGCCTTGGTGGTCATCCCGCCGCCTTCCGATAGGCCCGCGCCTGGGCCGCGCGGAGGATCGCGCGCACCTGGGGCTGGAACTGGAGCCACGTCTGGAAGAAGTGCAGACGCGGCTTCTCCTGGACGGACTTCTTCAGGATGTAGAGCAGCTTCAGCCGGGCGCGCTTGCCCTTGCCGACGCGCTGGGCGATGAAGAGCTGCCCGGTCTTGCTCTTGAAGATGAACTGCCCGGGCTGGCGCCCCTGGGCCGCCTTCCGGATGCGGCCGGTCTTGGTAAGCGCATCGCCGAGGGGGACCTTGAGCCAGCCGCCGGGCTTGGCGAAGATCTTCGTGCCCTCCTCGTGGACGCGCGCGAGCATCTGCGCCTTCGCGCCATGGAACCAGCAACGCGCGATGATCTCATGGCCCGACCGGGTGGTTCGCGCCTTGAGCGACCGCCGGAGCGCCCCCGTGCGCGCCCCGAGGCTGTCGTCGGTCTGCATGCTCAGCCGGCGCGTCACCACCGTCTGCTGGAACCGCTCGATGGCCGCCTTCGCCCCGCGCTCCATCTGCCGGACGGCCTCCGACTTCACGGCACGGAGCCGCCGAAAAAGCCCCTCCGTGTGCCATTCGAGCGTCGCCATCAGCACGTCTCCATCAGCGGCCCGGGGTGAAGCAGCGGCCGGAGCCCCATCTCCACGCGCGGATACCGCTTCGTCGCGCCGTCCTGGTTCGGGCCGGCGTAGCTCACCGATTCGCTCTTGGCCTCGTTCGAGATCGAGACGGCCTGGATCATCGGCTCGAAGCCCTCGAGCAGGGTGTCGCCGTCCGCCACCGCGATCGCCAGCTCGGCCGTGGCGTCCTTCAAGATCTGCGGCATGCTCGTATTCGACCCGGACTTGATGTAGTAGCCATCCTCGTCCCGGATGTCCGTGCGCGGGAAGGGGAGCGCCTGGAGTTCCGTCCAGCGCGCCCCCCGCCAGCGCCCGCGCCCGAGCAGCACGAGGTACTGCGTCGCCAGCCGGATCGCTCGCTCCGGGTCGGCCGGCGGCCAGCATTCCTTGCGGTCGTGGTTGTCGTTGTAGTCCGTCACGTCCGCCACGGAGCAGAAGGCGTTGGCGGTGCTGAGCCCCGCGCCGGTCTCGACCACGAACGTTGCGGTCATGGGGTCCTCCCGGTCAGTAGCCCACCGCCACCACGGTGATCGCCACGCCCGTGTCGTCCGCCGCGGCCGGCGTGCAGTCGTTCGCGGCGTTCGTGACCTTCCAGAGCTTCACGTAGACTGAGCCCGCCGCCGGAGACCCGGCTTGGTCGCCGATCGATGCGGACGCCTGGATCTGCCCGTCCCCGGAGTCGCCATCCAGCCCGACCGCCACCGCCACCACCCTCTCGAGGCCGGTGCAGACCACCGTGTCGGCAGCTCCGGCGTTTAGGTGGCGCTCGACGTAGACCTTGAGTCCGGAGTACTGGACGTTCTCGATCAGGCACTCGGAGCCGCCGATGGTTCCTTCGCCTGGCATTGCTGCCTCCTCTCGCGGGCCGCGGCCCGTTAATAGCCGAACGCGATGACGGTCACGATCTTCGAGAACGCCGTCGCCGCCGCGGGCGTCGGGTCCGCGCCGTCGGCCGTCTTCCAAGTCTTGACGATCACCGAGCCGGCTGCGGGCGTGCCCGCCTGGTCGCCGATGGTGGCCGACACGTAGAGGTTCGCGTCCGCCGGGTCCGTGTCGTAGGACGCGAAGACGCAGATCACCTTGCCGAGCCCGGTGCAGATGATCGTGTCCGCCGCGGTCACGGTCGTGTGCCGCGCCACGAACGTCTTCAAGTTCGAGTACTGGTCGTTCTTCACGAGGCAGCTCGACCCGGAAATCATCCCTTCGCCTGCCATGGCATCGCTCCGTGTTCCTCGGGCCTGTGCCCGTGCTTGTGTCAGTGGGGCCGCCGCGGGCGTCGGATGGTGACCGTGTCGCCCGGGGTGGGTATGTCCTGCGGCGGCGAGGGCGCGTCCTGCGCCTTGAAGAGCTTCCAGCCCGCCGCCAGCTTCCGCGGGACGAGCGCGGCCGGCACGTCGACCTCCACGCCCTCCAGCGTCCGCATCTTCACCTGGTCCGCCATTGCACCGCCTCCCGTTGTGCCCCCCCTAAAGTGCCCTCCGGGCCGCACCATGCGAATCCCGGAGGACACCAGGGAAGGACCGCCTATGCGGACTCGTGCATCCGGCAGGCCATGTCCGGCTCCAGGACCACGCCCCCGTAGAGGGCGTCGACCCGGACCATCTTCTTGGCGAGGTTGCCGTCGTACCACATGGTCACCCGGATCCCGAGGCCGGTGACCGGATCGAGCACCGAGCGCACCTTCGCGCCCAGCCCGCTCAGGTCCGCGTCGGGGAGCCGCCCGAACGCGAGCCCGAACCAGTTGCGGTGGAAGAAGAGCGAGAACGCTCCGGCCGGCAGGTCGTGCCCGGCCGGCGTCTTGGCCACGAACGTGACCACGGCGTTGTCGAGCACCGCCTGGCGCAGCGGCGGCGAGATGTTGATGTCGATCTCGTTGGAGCTCAGCGTCGCATCCGCCGTCAGCGAGTAGGGCTGCGGGTCGCCCGTGATGTAGAAGGTGTCGCCCTTCTTCAGCACGTCCGACGCGCCGAAGGCGTCGACGTGGATCGTCGAGGTGCCCTTGTCGTAGCCCACCGCCGGGTCCGAGTCGATCGCGCCCGCCACGTCCGTCGCGGTGGTGCAGACGTGCGTGCTGTAGTTCTGGTTGGCCCAGAAGTTGAACCCGTAGCGCAGCCCGAGGTTGCCCGAGAGCTGCGTGGTCACCGCCGGCCCGTCGCCGCCCTGGTACTGCGTGAACGCCGCCAAGTTCAGCAGGTCCTTCTCGTGGGTCAGGGTCAGCATCGCGTGCATGTTCGCGCGATCCCCGAGCGGGCAGCGCGCGATCTGGAGCAGCCGGCGGGCCTCGACGATGTCGGTGACCGCCGCCGTCGCGCCCGCCTGGCAGAAGGCGTAGGGCACGGCGTAGTAGTAGCTGAGGATGTACTGGTCGATCGCGTCCGCGATGGCGGCCGCGGCCGGGTCCACGTGATCCTCGATGATCTGCTTCTTGGAGAGCGCCAGCTCCTTGTCCGTGAGCCCGAAGACCACGTCCTTCCACTGGTCGAGCGTGATCGTCGCGCTGCGCGCCGTGACGTCTGCGGCCGAGGCGGTCGCGGTCGGCGCGTTGCCGGCGGTGAAGGAGCCCGGACCGCGAATCTTGATCGTGTCGCCCGCCTGGTGCGTGGCGTACTCGCGGTCGTAGCCCATGTAGACCCGCGTGGCGAGTCCGAGGTGCTTGTAGAGGCTGACGAGAGCTTCCTGGGCGAAGAAGTCCTCGTTGTAGTTGCCAACAGCATTGGCCATGAGCAGTGTTCCTTTCTGCGGCGGAAAGGCGATCTGCTCACGTCTGCCATCTCACCCGCGGCGACCCGGACCCGGACTCCTCGGACGTCCTGAGCCGCGCGGATGGGCTGCCAAGGCCGGACTCCTCGGACCCTTGGTAGCTTTGGCTTTCGTGGTGCCCCCCTCTGAGCTGGACTCCTCAGACCCCAGAGGTGTCAAGGACCGGACTCCTCGGACTCCCACGAAGATTGCCTGCGGAATGCCGCTACTCGATAATCGTCGGGTACTCACCCACTTTCAGGGCTTCGGCCCGAATCCTCTGATACTCCTGGGGGCTCGCGCCGCGCTTGACCTCGAATCGGCGTTCGGGGGTCTTCGCATCGCTGCCCGACATGCCGGCCCCGCGGGCCATCGTGCCCGCAAAGCTCTTCGGGAACCGCTTCTTCATGTTCGTGCCGACGTATTCCTTCAGGATGGTCACGGGGTCGGTGGACTCCCCGGACTTGGTCACCAGAACCGGCTGACCGTCGTCGCCACGCACACGGAAGATCGGCTCTCCCGATTCGGACTGTTCGACCACCATCACCTTGAGCAGGTGGGGCTTCAGCAGCTCGATGTCGGACGGGTCGGTGACGTGCGCCATGATCGCGTCGCCGGCCGCCGCGTCCATCTGCTTCGAGACGTAGCGCCCGCGCTCCTCCTGGCGCGCCTTCTTCTCCGCCTCGAGCTGCTCCTTGAACTGGTTTACCATCGTCTCGAGCTGCACGATCTTCGGATCCGGACCCTTGTCGCCAGCCTTGCGGTCGCGCTCCTTGGCCTCTCGCTCGAGCTGCTCCAGCGTCTTGAACGCCTTGGCGACGTCCTCGGGGCTGCGCTCGCCGTAGTCCTTGAGCTTCGTCGCGTATTCCGACCGCATGCGCCGCTCGACCTCCAGCGCTTGGCGAGTCTTGGCGAGATCGGTCTGGATCGCCTCCAGGCTCCCCTCCGGCTTCGCGGGGGGCGTTCCGCCCGCGCCGCCCTGGTCCGCACGTCCTTCCTCTGGCATGGTCAGTCCTTCCCTTCCGGTGTTGCCTTGGCGGCCCTTGGAGCAATCGCGGGCCGCGCTGTCAAGAAGATTCTCACGAAGATCGCTTCCCATTGCCGCGGCGCGGGATCTCGATCCCTTCCCGCTTGGCCAGGTCCTTCAGGTTCAAGGGCCGGAGCCGGGGGTCGACCATGCGGTCGATGGGGACCTTCCCGGAGCGGAAAAGCGCGCCGCGGGTCGGCCCGAGGACCTCGTTCTGGACCGATGCCGGCTGCGACTTCAGCCACTCCGGATACGTGGTCCGCTCTGGCACGTCGCCGTCCATCGCCCGCCGCTCGATCTCCGGCAGGTCCTCCTCGGTCAGCCCCAGCTCCTTCGCGCTCTTGATGACCGGGATGAGCCTGCATCGGCAGCCAGGGTGGCTGTCCTCACCGGGCCGCGGGCCTTCGCCGAGCGGGAACGTCTGCCCGTCCAGGCTCGAACAGGTGATACAGGTGGCGTCGTCCAGGATAGAGCTCCACTGCTCCTCCTCGACCACCTCCTCGTTCGCCTCCAGGGCGAGCCGCTGGCCGCCGTCCGCCGCGTGCGTCAGGGACGTGTCCACCACCGTCTCGGCCGCCCGGAGCGTGCGCGGAAACGCCCCGCCGCGGCCCGTGAGCCGCGCCAGGATCTCGTCGGCCGTCTCCGACTGCCGGAGCCCGACGTTCAAGTCTCGGAGCGTGTCGTCCGTGCCCTGGCGGGCCAGCCCGGTGAACCACTGCCCGAGCGTCTTCCCCGCGATCGGCTCGCGCGAGATCATCCGGCGGAACTCCCCGAGCGCCGGCACCTGGGCGCGGAAGTCGAAGGCGAACTCCTCGCCCATGACCTTCAGCGTGAACCGGCTCTGCTGCAGCGCCAGCTCGCGCATGTGCTCGGCCAGATCGGCCTGCATCCCGCGGAAGCCCTTCTGCATCCCCGTCCGGATCAAGTCCTTCAGGTCCGCGTAGCCCTTCGTCTTCAGGATCGGCACCACGTCCCCGCGAGACTTCAGCCGGGTCAGCCGGCCGCCGATGCGCTCTTCGAGCCGCCCCATGAACCCGTTCACGATCGTGCCGATGGCGTTCCGCGTGATGCCCGCCTTCGTGCGCTCGACGGCATGGGCGCGCCGGACGAAGCGGTCGAAGATCCGCTCATTCAGCGTCGCCATCTCGCGCTCGGGCATTGCCAGCTACTCCACCATCGCCCGCAGGGCCGCGCCATAGAACTCGCGCCCGCGGTAGTCGCCCTCCAGGGTGTGGTTCAGCGCGTCGTTCTTGAACCGCACCACGAACAAGTCCTCGTCCCGATCGTGGTAGACAATTCGCGCGTTGCAAGGCAACCGCGACTCGCCCACACGAATCGTCACGTCGTCGCCAGCCCTCACGCTGCCACCGCCTCCTCTTTCTCTTCGGCCTCTTCCTCCTCCGGCTCCTCGTCTTCGTCCTCCTCGGGCGCGGCTTCCGCCAGACGGCGGCGCCGCTGGACGGCCACCTTCCGCGCCTCCTCCGCCGGGTCGAAGTCGTCCGGGTAGCCGCCGCGCCGCTTGCGCTCCCCGAGATACGTCTCGACGGTGATGTGCTCCGCGTCGACGTCCCGGAAGAGCGCCTCCGCCTCCTGCGCGCTGAACACCCCCAGCGACTGGTCCGACGCGATGTCCACCGCGAAGTCCTTGTCCAGCACGATCGGCGCGCTCGCTCCCGTCGGCCGGTTCACGTTGAGCCACGTCGCCGCCGCCTTGAAGCAGAGCCCCAGAACGTTCTCCAGGCTCCGGACCTGCTGCTGCATCGTGCTCTGATTCTTCGCGTCGCGGATCACGTCGCCCGTCGCGGTGATGTCCGCCGGCCGGTTCTCGAGGAAAAGCTGCGTCGAGAGCTCCTTCATGCGCTGCTCGAGCGCGCGCTTGTAGTCCTTGCCCGCCTCGTAAGCCTTGCCCTCGTGCTCGAGCGGCGCGAGATCCTGCTCGGCCGGCAGGTCGATGACGCGCTTGTGCCCGAACTCGATCGGCTCGGTCTTGCCCATCGCCGCGCCCTTCCGGACCCAGCCGCCGACCTGGATCATGTCGACGTAGCTGTGGTGGACGGAGGAGAACTGCCAGTGCGCGATGTTCAGCTCGGCGATCTTCCAGAAGAAGGGCTGCGCCTCGAGGCGGCCCCGGTAGCCCGTGCAGAACGTGAAGAGCGGCAGGCCGGGATAGGTGAACGGGCGCGCATGCTGGAGGACGTATTCCTTGTCTTCCGGTCCCTTCTCCCACGTCTCGACCGCTCCCGGCCGGCCGCCGAGCGCCACGAAGTCCTCGTAGCGGATCTCCTCGTTCCGGAACCGCGCGTAGACGAGCAGCGCGTCCTTGTTTGGGTTCGCCGGCCGCGGCGCGTAGAACACCCGCACGCGCTTGATCTTCTCTTGCGTCCACCGGCTCTTGACGGTCGGCCGCAGGTAGTCGTCCCGGATGCGGCAGGAGGCCATCAGCTCCTCGCCGTTCGGCAGGAACTCGAACGACGCCCCGCGCAGGTTCGGCGGCGAGACGTGCAGGAACACCGGCCGCGCGCGCAAGAGCTGCTCCTCGGCCACGCTCAGCGGCTCCAGGCCGAGGTCCGGGAAGTCGACGAACACGTGCCACATGCCGAAGTCGAGCCCGCCGTCGTAGACGTCGTGCGCGAAGACCGTGAGCTCCGTGCCGTGGCGGTCGACGTCCTTCGGGATCATCTCGAGCTCGGGCGGGAGGTCCCCGCGAATCGAGACGGCCTTGGCGAACGGCCGCGCGGCCGCCTGTGTGATCGCGTCGTCGTAGTAGGGGTCGAGGAACGCCGCCGCCCGGCGCCGCTCCCACTGCGCCGACTCCTCGCGCTCGCGGAAGGGGAGGAGCCGTTGACCCGCGGCGCGCATCTTCGCCGAACCGCCCCGGAGCGGGACGATGTCCTGCCAGTAGGCGGACTCGAGATCCTGCCGCTCCAGCGCCAGCGCGCCGACGTCGACCGAGGTCACCGGGGCTGTGTCCGTGGTGGGGGGCATTAGTACACCTCACTCCGTGCCTTCGCCCGGCCGCCAACCGGGAACTCCTGCACGATGAAGTAACCTAAGCTGTCACTCAGATGCGACACCTTCGGGTCGCTGCCCTTGTCGATCTCGCCGGAGCCGCCCTCGAGGAGCATCGTCTGGCTGAGATCGCGGATCAGGTTCGGGCAGCCGCGCGCGCTGAGCTTCAGGCCGACCGCGCCGGTCGCATCCCGGAGCCGCCAGTTCACGGCGTTCACGCGGGCGCGCTCGCGCGGGTTCGCCTTGGGGACGCGGAAGTAGACGCGGCCCGGGAAGGCGCGCTCGAGGATGTCCTGCACGATCGCCCAGTCGGAGCGCACGTCCCGCGCCGTGGCGCTGTGTCGGCCGCCGCCCGTCGCGTCGCCGTAGACGTAGACTTTGCCTTTGTGGTGACCCCAGTCGTTCACGAGCCGGTTGCAGACGATCTCCGTGCGGGAGTTCCGCGGGATGAACACCTCCCCGATCGCGCGCGTCAGCTCCGCCTCCTGGCAGACGGACGCCACGCCCGGATCGACGTTGAAGTCAAAGCTGAACACGAGATCGCGGCCGGGGTTGTAGGCGATGTCCGGCACGACGTGGACCGCCGGCTCGAACTGATGGTAGGCGCGCCCCGCGTAGGTGACGAACTCGGCCAGGTACTCCGAGCGGTACTCGAGCTCGTCGAGATCCGCCTTGGCGGACTTGATCTCGTCGGCCGACAGGATGCTCTCGCTCGTCCAGTGGAGCGGCAGCCAGTCCTCCTTGCCGTAGGCGGCCTCGAAAAGCTCCTGCATGTGCCGCGCGCCGCGGGGGCGGGAGAGCAGGATGAGCCAGCCTTCCTGGCCCTCGGTCGAGACCATCGGCCGCAGATAGCGCATCACGTCCGCGCGGCATTCGCTGAACTCGTCCACCACGATCCCATGCCAAGGCTCGCCCTCCGAGCGCATCGGGCGATCGAGCCCCACGATCCGGATCGTCGTCCCGTGAATCAGCCGGAACTCCGGCGGCGAGGAGCGCTTCACGCTGCGCACGAGCACCGGCGGCAGGAACGCCTCGAGCTCGTCCAGGAAGAGGTGCGTTGCCTGGTCCTGCGTCGGGGCGCTGAACAGGTAGCGGCCGATCGGCGTCTCGGGATGCTCGATCGGGTGGAGGATCGCCCGCAGCGCCGCCCAGCGCTTGACGTTCTCCGACTTTCCGCTGCGAGCGCCGGCGACGATGATCTTGAACCGCTTGTCGCTGGTCCAGATGAGCTCCTGCTGCGGATGCGGCCGGAGCTGCGTCCAGCGCGGGGGCAGCCGGAGCGCGACGCGGGGCTCACTGCATGTGGCCGTTGCCATGCCCGTTTCCCTCCGCCTTGGGAACCGCCGCCATGATCCGATTTACGAGCGGCGCGCGCCCCAGTGCGGCCTGCGGCATCTCTGCGAGCATCCGCGCAAGCCCGGCGACGTCGATGAGCTGCGGGGGCTGCTCGCCGTAGATCGAGCGGCGGCGGCTTTTCAGGATGAACATCTTGAGCAGCCGATCACCGCTGCGAGCATCCCGGAACGTCTCCGCCTCGATGCGGTCAACGGCGTGCTCGATCGCCTCTTCGATCGCAGCGGCGAAGGCGGGGTCCTTCTTCTGGTGCCGCAGCACGGTGCGCCGCGAGACGCCGGCACGCTCGGCGCAGTAGCCGATGGCCGGATCCTCGCGCATGAACCGCAGGAATGGCCCGCGCCAGTGGTAGAGCCCGCCGAGCCTCGTCTGGGGCCTTTTCATCCGTGACTTTCTGGACCGGCTCATGCTTCCGCCTTTCCGTTGCCGCCGTGGTCGCCGGCGAGCCCCTTCTCGATGCGCTCGAGGGCCTGCGCGAGGGGGATCGAGATCCGGTAGCCGCGGGCGGAAAGCTCCTGCCGGAAGAACGCCACGGGGGACACGTTCCCGGGGCGGATGGCGCCGCCGTGGTGGTGCAGGAGCTTGTCCACGAGCTCGACCAGGGCGAGGGCCGGGACGCAAGCGTGGATCCGCTGCGGGCCGGCCACGAGCTGCAGGCCGATGGCGGGGACGCCTTGGGGGCCGTGGAGCTGGTCGATCGCCCGGAGCTCGAAGAACACCGTCGGGCCGGGGTGATCGGGGGGCAGGGTCTCGCCGGGGAGGAGGATGTGGCGCCGGGGAATCATGGGGCGGCCCCTTGACTTCCGGCCTGGCCGTGGTCAGATGGTAGGGCCAAATCTATCCTTCCGCACAGAGGGACACTTGGCAGGGGCGTCGAGATCTGCAGGTCCCGGCGCCCGTTTTACTTCTTCCGGCCCTTGCCGCCGCGGCCGCCCTTGCCTTTTCCGCGG
Organism: Planctomycetota bacterium; assembly: GCA_016935485.1. GTDB lineage: Bacteria > Planctomycetota > JAFGQW01 > JAFGQW01 > JAFGQW01 > JAFGQW01. The sequence goes on from JAFGQW010000396.1 coordinate 24,035, forward strand.
CCTTTCCCGCATGGCATCGTGCTGGATCTCCTGCGCTGTACCGCCCGAATCGTGCTGCCCTGGGGTTCTCGGGCCACCCCTTGCAAGACATCACCAGCTTGGTTATCTTGTAGGGCGCTGTCAAGTACTATTTTTGCGATTAATGTGTGCAGGCTGGGCCGCTTGCACGTAACTTCTCCCTAACCCCTGCAGTGATATCGAGTTAGGAGGACGGCATGAGGATGGTGCGGGAGGATCTGCTCGCGTACATGCGCGAGTGGGAGGCGGGGACGCTCACGACGATCGAGTCGTGGGCGGAGCGGGAGGCCACACGGGCCTCGTTCTACGGGCGGAACA
>JAFGQW010000080.1 GCA_016935485.1 Planctomycetota bacterium
CACGAGCACGAGCACGAGCACGAGCACGAGCACGAGCACGAGCACGAGAGAGTGGCCGACGTCCAATCAGGCGTGGGTTTCAACGGCGGCATGATCATGACGGGATGATGCCTTGTCGCTCAAGCGCCTCGATATCGTCCGCGCCGAGCCCGACCTCGCGGAGCACGCTTTCCGTATGCTCGCTGTAGCGCGGGGCGAAGGAATACTCCGTCACGGCGTCCTCCCGCTCCACCGCCAGCGGCGGCAGCCGAACCTCACGGCCATCCGGCCGGCGGGTGCGGGTGAGCCGGCGCGCGATCGTCTCCATCTCCCGCACTTCCGCTACCGTGTGGATGGGCGCGTGCGGGATCCGCGCCCGTGTCAGCGCCCGCCGGAGCTCGGCGGTTTCGTAGCGCGCGGTCACGGCCGCCATCTCCGCATGGATCCGGGCCCGCTCCCGGGCGCGGCCGGCGTTGGTGCGGCGGCTCTCCCGGTCGAGGCTCTCGAAGCCCTCCAGCTCCACGAGCCGCTTCCACTGCAAGTCGTTGCCGATCGCCACGTAGAGGAAGCCGTCCGCGGTCGGGTAGGCGTTGACGGGAATGAACTTCCGGTGCTCGTTGCCGCAGCGCGTGACCTCGTCGGGCGCGCAGTCGTAGTCCAGCAGCGGCAGCACCGTGGTGAGCCACGAGGCCGCCGCATGCAGCATGGAGACGTGGATGGCGCGGCCGCGCCCGGTCTCGGCGCGCTCGGCGAGCGCGAGAATCACGTTGGCGTAGACCTCGTCGCCGGCCTTGAGGTCCACGAGCGGAACGCCGGCGAGCATCGGCGGGCCGGCGGGATCGCCGGTAACCTCCATGAACCCGACCATGGCCTGGATGGCGGGATCGTAGCCCGGCGTGTCGGGGGCGTCGGGGCCCATCGCGGAGATGGCGGCCCAGATGATGTCGGGCTTCACGGCGGCGAGCGTTTCGTAGTCGATGCCGAGCGCCCGGTAGCGCGCCGGCAGCGTGTTGCAGCAGAACACGTCGACGTCGAGCTCGCGGAGGATCCGGTGCAGCAGCTCGCGCCCCGCGGCTTCCTTGAGGTTCAGCGCGATCGCTTCCTTGCCCACGTTGGGAGCCACGAAGTAGGAGCGGCGATCGTCGCCGGCGACTGGCGTGCCGATGTAGCGGTTGGGGTCGCCGGGCAGTTCCGTTCCCTGCGGGGTCGCCTCGAGCCGGATCACCCGCCAGCCGAGCTGGACGAAGCGGAGCGTCCCGTAGGTGAGCGAGAGCGCCTGCTCCATGGACAGGACGGTGCGCTTTCTCATGGCTTGCCCTCCGCCGCCTCGCGCAGCCTCCGGAGCACCTTCTCGGGCGTGAAGGGGAGCTCCCGGAACCGGACGCCCGTGGCGTTGTAGAGCGCGTTCGCGATGGCCACCGCCGTGGGGATCGCCGGCGCCTCGCCGACGCCCTTGGCGCCGGCGGGACCGTGCGGGTCGAGGGTCTCGAGGAAGGTCGTGTCGATCTCGGGAACCTCCGGCGCGGTCACCAGCTTGTAGTCGCGAAAACACGGGTTCAGCACCCGGCCCTCGCTGACCATGAGGTCCTCGGTGGTCGCATAGCCGATGCCCATGACCACTCCGCCCTCGATCTGGCCCTCGATCCCGAGCCGGTTGATCACGCGCCCGACGTCGTGCGCCGCCGTGACCTTCTGGATGCGCACGACCCCGGTCTCGGTGTCCACCTCGAGCTCGATCGCCTGGGTGCCGAAGGCGTAGGTGGCTGATACGTTGCCCTTGAACTCGCGGTCCTGCATCACGCTCGGCGGCTCGTAGTACTCGGTCGTCATCACGACCTCGTGCTTTCCCGCGAAGTGGAGCGAGCGGATGAGCTTGCCGATCTCGAGCCGCGCCTCGCCGCTTGTCGCGTCGACGACGTGGCCGCCGCGGAGATCGAGCGTGGCCGGATCGGCGCCGAGCTGCTGGCCCGCGGCGGCGAGCAACTTCGTGCGGGCCTTGCGCGCCGCTCGGAGCGCCGAGTTTCCCGCAATGAACGTCGTGCGGCTCGCGTGCACGCCCACGTCCCAGGGGGTGATCTCGGTGTCGTTGTTGACGACCTGGATCGAGGTAAGCGGGAGCCCCAGCTCCTCGGCCACGAACTGCGCGATCACGGTCTCCGAGCCCTGGCCGATCTCGGAGGCGCCGGTCAGCACGGTCGCCTGGGCGAAGTCGTCCAGCTTGAGGATGGTGCCGCAGCCGTCGGTCCGGTAGATGTTGGCGCCGCCGCCGACGTGGACGAGCGAGGCGATGCCGATCCCGCGGCGGATCGGTCCCGTCTGGCCGGCGCGGTTCGTGGCGTGCTTCTTCACGAAGTCGCTCCGCTCGGCGGCGGTCTGGAGGCAATCGCGGAGCCCGCAGGTGATGAAGTGCATGCCCTGGGGCGTGGTCTCGCCGGGTGCCTGGGCGTTCTTGAGCCGCAACGCCAGCGGGTCCATCCCCACCGCCTCGGCCAGCCGGTCCATGTGCGACTCGACGGCGAAGGTGGCCTGGAGGTTGCCGTAGCCGCGAAAGGAGCCGGCGTAGGGGTTGTTGGTGTAGACGACCGTCGTGTGGTAGCGGCAGTGGGGCACCCGGTAGAGCGACGAGATGGTCTGCATCATCACGAACGGCGTCGTGGCGCCCCAGGAGGTGTAGCCGCCGTTGTCGTGGAGCGTGCGCGCGTCGCGGAACATGAGCGTGCCGTCTTTCTTCACCCCGCTGCGGAGCGTGAACTCGACGGGCTGGCGGGTCGGCGAGGCAATGAACTCCTCCTCGCGCGTGAACAGGATCCGTACCGGCCGCTGCGTCACGCGCGCCAGGAAGACGCAGATCGGCTCGAAGGGGTAGATGTCGAGCTTGCTGCCGAAGCCGCCGCCGAGCGGCGGCTGGATGACCCGGATCCGGTCCGGCGGCACGCCGATGACCGGGGCGATGTCTCGCTTGTAGAGAAAGGGGATCTGGGTCTGGGAGTAGATCGTGAGCTGTCCCGTGGTATCGAAGGTCGCGATCACGCCGCTCACCCCCATGCAGCAGTGGGTCACGTAGTGCAGCTTGAAGGTGTCCTCGATGACCACGTCGGACGCCTGCTCGCCCGCGGCGAGGTCGCCGTGGCTGTAGTCGAAGGTGAAGGGGATGTTGTCCGGGTGCCGGTCGTGGAGGACCGGGGCGCCCGGCCGGAGCGCCTCGTGCACCGAAAAGACCGCCGGCAGGTCCTCGTACTCCACGCGGATGAGGCGGAGCGCTTCCGCGGCGATCGCCTCGGTGTCGGCCGCTACGGCGGCGATCTCGTCGCGGATCGTGCGCACCCGGTCGCCCTTCAAGGGCGGGTTGTCCCGGCCGTGGCCGAGCGGGACCCCCGGCGTGTCGGCGGCCGTGATGACCGCGTGCACGCCCGGCAGCGCGCGGGCCGCGCTCGTGTCGATGCGCACGATCCGCGCGTGGACCCGGTCGGTCCGCAGGATCTTGCCGTGCAGCATCCCGGGCAGCGCCAGGTCGTTGATGTAACGCGTCTCGCCGGTCGTCTTGGCCGGGGCGTCCAGCTTCGGAATGCGCCGGCCGATGAGCGTCTCCTTCGGGATCACCGTCATGCCCGGTCTCCCTTCTCGATCTCGTGTACGGCGGCGGCGATGGCCTCGATCACCTTCTGGTAGCCGGTGCAGCGGCAGAGGTTGCCCTCGATGCCGCGCCGGATGTCGGCGACGGTGAGCCCGGGATTCTGGCGGAGGAGATAGGTGCCCTGCATCACGAGGCCCGGCGTGCAGAAGCCGCACTGGACCGCGCCGTGTTCCACGAACGCGCGCTGCAGGACGCTCCGCCCGGCGGGGGTCGCGAGCCCCTCGATGGTCGTGAGCTCGCGCCCGTCGCAGTCGACGGCGAACATCAGGCAGGAGTTCACGGCGGTGCCGTCCACGAGGATCGTGCACGCGCCGCACTCGCCCTCGCCGCAGCCGAGCTTGGTGCCGGTGAGCTTGAGGACGTCGCGAATCATCGTCAGCGCGTCCATGTCGACCGGGACCTCGATCCGGGTGGCCTGGCCGTTCAGGGTGAAGCTAATGGCCTTCGTGATGGACATCGCGGAGCAACCTCGCTGTCAGGATCTGGATGAGCTCGGTCCGGTACCACGCCGAGGCGCGCACGTCCGAGATGGGACGGATCTCGGCCGCGGCGGCCGAGACGGCGGCCGCCGTCGTGTCCGGGCCGAGCGGATGGCCGTCGATTGCGGCGGCGGTCCGGCGGCCACAGAGCGGCACGGGCGCCACGGCGCCGAAGGCGACCCGCACCTGCTCGAGCGTGCCGTTGCGCCGGCGGCCGCCGATCCCGACCGACACCACCGAGATGTCGAGCGCGGGCCGGGTGCCGAACTTCCGGAACCGGGCGACGAAGTCCGGGGGCGGAAGGGGAAAACGGATCGCCGCGAGGATCTCGCCCGGCCCGAGACGGGTCGTGCCCGGGCCCACGAAGAAGTCCTCGAGCGGCAGCTCGCGGGTGGCGAGCTCGGTCCCGGTCCACGAGACGAGCTCGAGCCGGGCGCCGAGCACCAGCAGCGGGATGATCAGGTCGCCGGCAGGCGACGCGTTGCAGAGGTTCCCGCCCACGGTGGCCATGTTCCGGAGCTGGACGCTCGCGAAGTGGTCCGCGGCCTCCACCAGCACCGCGGCGCGCTGGCGGAGCAGCGGATGGCCGAGGATCTCGGTGACCGTCGTGAGCGCGCCGAGGCGCACGCCGTCCCCGTCCCGGCGGATTCCGCGGAGCACGGCGATCCGGCGGAGGTTGACCAGCGACGGCGCAAGCGCGCGCTTTCCGGAGCGGATCTGCGGCATCAGATCCGTCCCGCCCGCGAGCACCGTGGCGGGGCGTTCGGCGGCGCGGCGCGCGGCCTCCTTCAGGCCACGCGGCGCGGCGTAGTGCTCGACACGAGCCATGGTCTCTCCCGTCAGAAGCGAATGGGTTCGCGGTAGCGGCCGAACGCCGCGACCAGCCGGTCGGTGATCTCGCCCACGCTGGCATAGGCCTGGACCGCCTCGAGGATCGCGGGCATGACGTTCCTGCTGGCGCGCGCATCCGCGAGCACACGCTCGAGCGCCGCGCCGACGCGCGCACGGTCGCGCTCGGCGCGTACGGCGTTGAGCCGCGTGATCTGCGCCTCGCAGTCCGCGGCGCGGAAGGGATGGAACTCGACGCCGGGCTGGTCCTCCTCGACGCGGTAGCAGTTTACGCCGACCTTGCGAATCGCGCCGGTCTCGATCTGGCACAGGCGCGCGAACGCCTGCCGCGAGACTGCATTCTGGACGTGCCCCTCGGCGATCGCCTTGACGATCCCGCCCTGGCGCTCGACCTCCGCCATCGCCGCACGGATCCGCTCTTCCATCTGGTTGGTGAGCGTCTCGACGTAGTAGGAGCCGCCCAGGGGGTCGACCGTATCCCGGAGCCCCATCTCCTCGAGCAGGATCTGCATCGTGCGGAGCGAGATCCGGGCGGCCTTCTCCGACGGGATGGTGTAGGCCTCGTCGTAGCTGCAGAGCGCCATCGTCTGGGTGCCGGACAGCGCGCTGATCAGCGCGTAGTAGGCACCGCGCACGATGTTGTTCTCCGGCTGCTCCACGGTGAGCCCGCCGCCCCCGCCGCCGGCGATCATGCGGAGCCAGGCGGACTTCGGATTCTTCGCGCCGTACTCGTCGCGGACGATCTGGGCCCAGAGTCGCCGGCCGGCGCGGAACTTCGCCACCTGCTCGAAGAGGTTTCCGTGCACGTCGAAGTTGAAGGACAGGCGCGAGGCGAACTCGTCGATGTCGAGGCCGCGCTGGAGCACGTGGTCGATGTAGGCCCGGGCGATCGCGAACCCGTAGGCCATCTCCTGCACCGGGTTGGCGCCGGATTCCCGGATGTGGTAGCCGCAGACGCTCACCGGGCTGTAGAGCGGCGCGTGCTCGGCGCAGTACTCGATGGTGTCGCCGACGAGCCGGATCGAAGGCTCCACCGGGAAGATCCAGGTGCCGCGGCCCACGAACTCCTTCAGGATGTCGTTCTGTGCCGTGCCGCGGAGCTTCGCGACGTCGTAGCCGCGCTTGGTGGCCATGGCGAAGTACATGGCGATGAGGATGGCCGCCGAGCCGTTGATCGTGAGCGAGACGGTGATCTTCTCGAGGTCGATGCCGTCGAACGCGATCTCGAAGTCGCGTAGCGTGTCGACGGCCATGCCGACGCGCCCGACCTCGCCTTCCGCCATCCCCGCGTCGGAATCCAGTCCGCACTGGGTCGGCAGATCGAAGGCCACGTTGAGTCCGGTCTGGCCGTTGGTGATCAGGTACTTGAAACGCCGGTTGGTCTCCTCGGGGGTGCCGAAGCCGGCGTACTGCCGCATGGTGAAGGGCCGGTGGCGGTACATGAGCTCGTGGATCCCGCGGGTGAACGGGAACCGGCCGGGCCGCCCGATGCCGGCAAAGCCGCCGCTCGCGGCCACGTCGCTCGCCGTGTACAGCGGCTGGATCTCGATGCCGGATTCGCTCACCACCGGGGGCACGTTGCGGGGGTCGCGCTGGCTCATGCGGCTTTCTCCCGGGGACTTGCGCCGAAGACGAAGAGAAGAGGAACCACGAAGGAGGCACGAGGAAGAAGGGGCGAGGGGTGAGGGGTGAGAGGTGAGGGGCGAGAGGCGAGGGGTGAGAGGGCGCGTGCGGGGCGGCTCGAGCACGAGCACGAGCACGAGGAAGAAGAACGAAGGCCGCCTCGAAGGAGGCGTGGCGCCGGGCTTGAAGGGGCTGCGGGTCGGATCCTGCGCATTGGCTTTCCTTCCGGGCCGTTCATCCGCCTGCGGGAGCCGTCCGGCTCCGGATGAACTCGACGATCGAGGCGAGCGGGCTCCCGAAGGGGAAGACGCCGTCCACGCCGATCCGCTCGAGCTCCGCGCGGTCCTTCTCGGGGATATTCCCGCCGACGACCCAGAGCTTCGTCTCGAGGCCGTGTTCCCGGCGGAGCGCCGCGAACTTCCGGCAGATCGGCAGGTGCGAGCCGGACAGGACCGACAGTCCGATCACGTCGACGTCCTCGTCGCGGGCGACGGCGGCGATCTCGGCCGGGGACTTGCGGAGTCCGGTGTAGATCACCTCGAAGCCGGCGTCCATGAGTGCGCGCACGACCACCTTCGCGCCCACGTCATGACCGTCGAGACCGGGCTTGGCGATCAGGACCTTTATCCGTTCGGCGCTCATGCTTGCTCCTCATCCTGCTCTTTCTCGTGCTCGTGCCTTCCCCTCGACTCCTCGCCACTCGCGTCCCGCACTCGCACTCCTGCTACTCGCTCCAACTCTTCTTCTTCGTGGTCTTCTTTCCCTTCGTGTCCTTCGTGTTCAACTCAACCGTGCGGTTCCCTCTCAACCGTGCGGTCCCTTCTGGATCCAGCGCGCCGGTCTCCTCGTTCACCGCCACCCCGTAGTCCTCCCGCGCCGAACGCGCGGAGATCACCCCGTTTCGCACCTCCAGCGCCACGCGGTCGGCCGGGCGCTTGAGGGGGTCGCCGTAGCCGCCGCCCCCGCCCGCCTGCTGGTGGTAGATCGTGCCTGCTGGCACGCCCGGAATCAAGTCGAGGCTTCGCGTCTTCTTCTCGGTGCCGTCGGGAAACGTGAGCCGGATCGCGTTCAGCGAGCCGCGCTGGCCGCCCATCAGCCCGAACGCCGGCTCCTCGTCGCCGTCGCCGAAGATCACGAGCTGGGTGTCGTCCGCGCCGATCTCGAAGATCGTCTCGACCCCGAGCCCGCCCCGCCACTGTCCCGCGCCGGCGGAGTCGCACAGGTACTCGTGCTTGACGAGCGTGTGCGGGGTCTGCTGCTCGAACATCTCGTAGTCCTGGTCGAGGAGCCCGCCCGAGGCGTCGATCATGCCGATGTGGTCGTAGCCGTCCACTCCGCGCATCGCGCCGGAGCCGCCTTTGAGCCCCATGAAGCAGATGTCCACGTACCGGTCGCTTTTCCGCGGGTTCCTGCCGGTGGTGAGCGAGCAGAGCAGATGATTCCAGCCGGCCGTGACCCGGTCGGGCACCGCACGGCCGAGCGCGCGCGAGATGGCGTCGGCATTCGGCGGGCAGAGGTGGTTGCCGTACGTCGTCGCGGCGGGATAGGCCGCATTCAGGATGGTGCCTTCCGGGATGAGGATCTCGATCGGCTCGACCATGCCCTGGTTGTGCGGGATGTCCGGGTGGATCATCTGCAGGAAGGTGAGGATCGTGGCCGACGCGCTCGAGGTGTAGGTGCCGTTCACGAAGGCGTTGGTCTGGGGCGAGGTGCCGGTGTAGTCGAACCGGATGCGGCGGTCCTCGACCGTGATCTCGACCCGGATGGTGTAGTGCTTGCCGACGTTCTTGCCGTCGTAGTAGACCGTGGCCTCGCCGCGGTACACCCCGTTCGGGATCGAGGCGATCTCCGCTTCCATCATGCGGCGGGTGGCGTCGAACAGCCCCTGCTTGTGCCGCTCGACGCAGTCCAGGCCGTACTTCTCGAAGAGCCGGAGCATCCGCCGCTCGCCCACGATGCACGAGCCGATCTGGGCGCGCATGTCCTCCGGCACGATGTCGAAGCGGATGTTGGCGAAGATCAGGTCCCAGACGTCCTGGCGGAGCTTGCCACGGTCGTAGACCTTGACGGGCGGGATGCGCAGCGCCTCCTGCCAGACCTCGGTGGCGTTGGGGTTGTAGCCGCCGGCGACCGCGCCGCCGATGTCGGCCTGGTGGCCCTTGCACGCCGCCCAGGCCACGAGCCGGTCCTGAAAGAAGATGGGCTTGTAGACGGCGAGATCGTTGTTCTGGTTGCCCATGGAGAAGACGTCGTTGTGGAAGATCACGTCGCCCGGGTGGATGTCGGCGCCGAAGTAGCGCACGATGTACTGGCAGACCGGACCGAGCGAGAACGACAGGATCGGCAGGTTCTCGGTCTGCTCGAGCATGTGGCCCGCGCCGTCGTAGAGCCCGGTCACGAAGTCCTTGGCCTCGCAGAGAATCGGTGAGCGCGTCGTCTTCTGCAGCGAGATGCTCATCTCGTCGGTCAGCGACTTGAAGGCCCGCGCAAAGACTGAGAGCAGGATGGGGTCGATGTCGCTCATGCGTTCACCTCGCGCAGCGTCTTGTCCACCAGGTCCTCCCGCCCCTTGCGGTAGACCGCAAACGAGCCGTACCGATCCGACACGCAGTCAAACGCGGCCGTCAGCAGCAGCGTCGTGTTCACCTGCTCGATGATCGCCGGTCCCGCGATCCGGTGGCCGAACCGCGTGCGGTGGCCGTCGTACACCGGCACCGTCTGCAGCGCGCGATCCTCGGGCACGAACACCGGCCGCTCCCCCTTGCGCGCCGCGGCGGGATCCGGTCCGGCCCAGGTGTCCTCGGCGTACGCGGGCTTGTCCGTCAACCCGATGGCGCGCACGCGTACGTTGATCAGCTCGATCGGGGTGTGCTGCTCCTCGAGCGAGTAGCCGTACATCCGGTTGTGCTCGGCATGGAAGGTGGCGGCGATGGGACCGAGGTCGGCCTGCGCGATCGCCTCCCGGGGCACCGGGAAGGAGACCTCGTGATACTGCTTGACGTAGCGGCAGTCGAAGTTGACCTGGAACTGCCGCCGCGCCGCCGGGATCTTCTCCGCGTCGAGCAGCCGCGCGCCCTCCGTCTCCATCTCGCGCACCAGGGCCTCCAGACGCCCCCAGTCCAGGTCCTTCAGCGACGCGACGAAGGAGCGGACGAAGTCGTGCTGGAGGTCGCTCATGAGCATGCCGGCCGCGCAGAAGATCGAGGAGTCGCGCGGCACGAGCAGCAGCGGGATCTCGAGCTCCTCGCAGATCATGCAGGCGTGCAGCGGGCCGGCCCCGCCGGCCACCACCACCGGGAACTCCCGGGGATCGTAGCCCCGCTTGACGGTGATCTCGCGCACGCCCTGCGCCATGCTGGTGTTGATCACGCGATACATGCCCGCCGCCGCGTCCTCCAGCGACAGGCGGAGCGGTTCCGCGATGTGGGTGCGGATGGCGGCGACCGCAGCGGCGTGATCGAGCCGGAGCTTGCCGCCGGCGAAGAAGTCGGCATCCAGGTAGCCCAGCACCAGATCGGCGTCGGTGCAGGTCGGCAGCGTGCCGCCGCGGCCGTAGCAGGCCGGGCCCGGATCAGCGCCGGCGCTCTGCGGCCCCATGCGGAGCAGCCCGCCCTCGTCGATCCAGCCGATGCTCCCGCCGCCGGCGCCGATGGTGACGATGCCGAGCATGGGCAGCGCGATCCGGTGGCGGTCGATCTCGCCTTCGGTCACCACGATCGGCGCGCCGTCGAGCACGAGTGCGGCATCGAAGCTGGTGCCGCCCATGTCGACGGTGATGCAGTCGTTGCGCCCGTGGGCGCGCGCGTAGCCGAATCCGGCGCGCGGGCCGGCCGCCGGACCGGACAGCAGCGTCAGCGCGGCGCTGCGACGGGCGACCTCGGGCGCCATGATGCCGCCGTTGGACTGCATGATCAGGAGCACGCCGCCGAACCCGATCTTCTTCAGCCGCGCCTGGAGGCTGTCGATGTAGGCGCTGAGCTTCGGGCCGACGTAGGAGTTGAGCACGGTCGTGCTCACGCGATCGTAGAAGCGGATGGAGGGGAGGAGATCCGCGGATACCGTCAGGTAGGCATCCGGGAGCTCGCGCGCCACGAGCGCGGCCGCCTGCTGCTCGTGCTCGCGGTTGGCGAACGAGTTCAGAAAGCAGATCGCCACCGCCTCGACCTTCTCGCGGCGAAGCTCCGCGATCGCGGCCTGGACGTCCGCGATCTCGAGCGGCGCCGTCTCCGCGCCGCGGTAGTCGATGCGCCCGCGGACCGGGCGCCGCAGGTAGCGCGGCACCAGTGGCTCGACGTTGGTGTAGCGGTTGTTGTAGCGCTCCTCGCGGATGCCGCGGCGCATCTCCAGCGCGTCGCGGACGCCCTCGGTGGTGAGCAGCGCGGTCTTCGCGCCGCCGCGGGTGAGCACGGCGTTGGTGGTGACGGTGGTGCCGTGGACGATGGTGTCGATGGTTCGCACGAACGCCTCCAGCGCCAGCCCCCGGTCCCGGGCGATCTCCTGGAGCCCCGCGATCAGGCCGATGGCCGGGTCGCCGGGCGTGGAGAGCACCTTGAAGATGCGGGGCTCCTCCCCCGGCGCGGTCACGAGGAAGTCCGTGAAGGTGCCGCCGACGTCGATGCCGATCTTCTGCGTCATCTAGCGATTCTCCGTGTGCCGCTCGCCGCGGCCGACCGCGACCCCCGCGAGGAAGGCGCGCTGGTTCCGCTCGGCCAGGCGGGAGGGCGCCGTTGCGAGCACGGTTTCCTGGAAGTCCTCGGGCCCGACCCCGAGGCATCCCGACCCGATCAGACAGCCGAGCATGACCATGTTCAGCGACCGGGCCGAACCCGCTTTCCGGGCCAGTTCGGTGGCGTCGAACGCGCACAGCTGTGGCGTGGCCTCGCGGATGCTGGCGGCCAGCCCGCGCACGTCGGGATACGCGGCGTCCTTGCGGCCGTGCACGTATTGCTGCGAGAGCACGTACGGCATGACCGGGGCGGTGTTCATGAACACGACGGCGTCCGGCGCCATGAACGGGATGGCCCGCGCGGTCTCGACCGGCTCGAAGCCGACGACGAGGTCCGCGCTGCCCCGGCGCAGCCCGGGGCTCGACCCGCCGTCGACGACCACCGTCGATTGCACGGAGCCGCCGCGCTGGGCCATGCCGTGGAGCTGGCCGCTCACGACGCGGTGGCCGCGCCGGACGAAGTAGGCGGTGAGCAGGCGGGCCGCGAGCACCACGCCCTGGCCGCCGGTGCCGGCGATCAGGATGCGGAGGCCGCGCGGCCGCGTCGCCCTGGGGTCAGTTTCGGTCGTCATCTTCGGGCACCGGGTGGATCGCATCCTGCTGGCAGACGTGGGCGCAGAGCGCGCATCCGTCGCAGAGCGCGGGGTCGATGGCGTAGCGGCCGTCCGCGACGACGATGGCCGGGCAGCCGAGCGTCCGCACGCAGAGCGAGCAGGCGTTGCAGCGCTCCGGGTCGATCGCGAAGGGGGGGCGCGGCTCGCGCCGGCCGCCGCGCTTGCCCTCGACGGCGCACGGCGCGCTCAGAATCACCACGTTGACGCCGGCGCCGGTCCGGGCGGCGCGGAGCGCGGCGAGCGTGGGCGTCTCCTCGAACGGATCGACCGACCAGACGTCGTCCACGCCCAGCCCGCGCACGGCTCGCTCGAGCGAGAGCGCGCGGACCGACGCGGCGGCGGGGCCGAGGCCGTCCGTCGGGTCGGTCGTGAAGCTCGGCTGGAAGCCGGTCATCGCCGTGACGAAGTTGTTGAGGATGCAGACGGTGATCGCGTCGTTCTGCCGGACCGCGTTGGCGAGCGCCGCCAGCCCGCTGTGAAAGAAGGTCGAGTCGCCGATGAAGGCGACCGTGCGCTTGCCCGTGGCGCGGGCGATTCCCGACGCCTGGCTGATGCTCGAGCCCATGCACAGCAGCGTGTCGCAGGCGTGCAGCGGCTCGCCGTAGCCGAGCGTGTAGCAGCCGATGTCGTTCGTGTAGACGGTGTTCTTGCCGAAGACGCGCCGGACGCGGAAGAAGCTGGTGCGATGCGGGCAGCCGGGACAGAGCACCGGCGGGCGGGGCGGGAGCTCCGGGGCCGGGACCGGGCGCACCACGCGCTGGTCGAGTCCCAGGAACGCGCGGACCGCGTCCTCCACCAGTTCCGGACTGTACTCGAACGCCTCGGGAAGAAGGCCGGTGCGCTTGCCGTGGATCGGCAGCAGGCGTCCCTGGCGGTGGGCGGCAAGCGTCACCCAGTCCTCGACGAACGGGGTGAGCTCCTCCAGGACGAGCACCGCGTCCACCGAATCGAGGAAGTCCGCGAGAACCCGCGCGGGAATCGGATAGGCGCCGATCTGGAGCCGCGAGACGCGCTCCTCGACGCCGAGCGCCTCGATCACCTCGGGCAGGTAGGCGTGGGCCGCGCCGCTCGCGACGATGCCGTGGCGGCCGGTCCCGGCGCGGGGAAAGAAGCCCGACTCGGCGAGCAGCGCCTCGGCCTGCGCGTAGCGCTCGATCAGCTCGGTGCGCATGCGGCGCGCATTGACCGGAATGGGCACATAGCGCGCCGGGTTCTTGGTGAAGCGCACCGTGTTGCGGGTCGCGGGCAGCGGGCCGAGCTCCACCATGCCGCCGACGTGACAGACGCGGGTCGTGGGGCGGAGGATCACCGGGAGCCGCGTCGCCTCGGACAGCGAGAACGCGGTGCGCGTCATGCGGTGCGCGTCGTCCGGCGTGGAGGGGTCGAAGATCGGGTAGTAGAGGAAGCGGGTGAAGTGGCGCTGGTCCTGCTCGTTCGGGCTGGTGATGGCGGACGGGTCGCCGGCCGAGACGATCACCAGGCCGCCCTCCACGCCCACGTAGGGCAGCGTCGAGATCGGATCGCCGGCGTAGTTGAGCCCGAGGTGCTTCATGCTGCAGAGCGAGCGCGCGCCGGCGAGGCTGGCGGCGAACGCGATCTCCACCGCGATCTTCTCGTTCACCGAGTACTCAAACAGCACGTCCGCGTCGCGGGCGATGCGGGCGAAGGTGTCGCCCACCTCGGAGGCCGGCGTGCCGGGGTAGCCGGAGACGAACTGCACGCCGGCCTCGAGGGCCCCGCGCACGATCGCGAGATTCCCGAGGAGGCAGACCGCCGCGCCCGGCTCGTCTCGAAGCACCTCGTGGCGCGCGCTCTCGGTCATCGCTGCTTCCTCATGCTTGGCGGCCTGCGGGCCGCCGTCGCCAGTGCCGCTACGGCGGCTCGCCCGGCCGGTATTCTCGCAGGAACCGGGGGTCCCGTTCCAGATCGCAGTCCAGACAACGGCAGGCTTCCTCGACCGCCTGCGCGTCGGTGTAGCGCTGCTCGACCTCGGCGAAGCCGGCGCGGCGCTCGGCGGGGTCGAGTGCCGGGGCCGGCACGCGCCGCCGATCCGCAAAGCCGCGCTCCCGGCGGCCGTCGCGGCCGTCGGCGGCCACCGGCGCCCCGCGGGGCGGATCCACGACGCCGTCGCCGCCCAGGTGGCGGTCGATCGCCCGGGCGGCCCGCTTGGCGTGCGCGATCGCCTCGATCAGCGCGCCGGGGCCGGTGGCACCTTCTCCGGCTGCGAACACTCCCGGCCGGCTCGTCGCGGCCGTTTCCGGGTCGATCACGATCCGGCCGGCGTCCACGGCGGGCGATTGGCCGGCCTCGAGCCAGGCGAGATCGGCGGCCTGCCCGACGGCGAGGATCACGTGATCGGCCTCGAGGCGCGCGCGCTCGTCGCCGAACGTCGGGCGGAAACGGCGCCGCTCGTCGAAGACGGAGGTGCAGCGGACGAGCTCGATGCCGGTCACCCGACCGCCGTCGCCGCGCACGCGGGCGGGCCCCCAGGCGGGCTGGAGCTCGATCCCCTCCTCGAGGGCGCGCGCGAGCTCGTGCGGGTGAGCGGGCATCTCGTGGCGGTCCTCGAGGCAGGCGACGGTCACCGCGGCCGCGCCCAGCCGGAGCGCGGTCAGCGCCACGTCCAGCGCCACGTCGCCGCCGCCGATGACCACCACGCGCCCCGCGAGCCGGGACGCGCGGCCCTCGCGGGCGGCGGTGAGGAAATCGAGGCCCCAGAGCACGCCGTCGAGCTCGGCGCCCTCGAGCGGGATCCGCCGGGCCGCCTGGAGGCCCGTCGCGAGCAGGATCGCGTCGAAGCCGTCCTTCTCGAGGCGGTCGAGGTCGAAGTCGCGCCCGAGCTGCTGCGCCGTGTGAAGCTCGATGCCCAGCGCGAGAATGCGGTCGATCTCGCGGTCGATCACGTCGTCGGGGAGCCGGAATCCGGGCACGCCGTGGCGGAGCATCCCGCCCGGCCGGTCGCGTCCCTCGAGCACGGTGACGGCATGGCCCTTCTTGCGGAGGTAGAACGCGGCGGCGAGCCCGGCCGGCCCGGCGCCGACGACTGCGACGCGCCGGCCGGTGTCGGGGGCCGGGCGGGGCGCCACGGGCGCTGCCTCGGCGGCTCGGTCCGCGGCGTAGCGCTTCAGCGCACAGATGGCCACCGGCTCGTTCACCTCGCCCCGCCGGCACACGGCCTCGCACGGGTGCGGGCAGATCCGGCCAAGAACGCCCGGGAAGGGCACCCGCTCGAGAATCAGCTCGTGGGCGCGCTCGGGCTGTCCCTGCGCGATCAGTCGCACGTAGCCGGGAACGTCGATCTCCGCCGGGCAGGCCTCGACGCAGGGCGGTGGACCGGTGGGGATCAGCGCGGCGGGGGCCAGCGCGCGGAGCGGGCGGATCACATCCAGGATCGCGACGCCGTTGGGGCACGCCGTCTCGCAGCGCCCGCAGGTCGCACACCGCCAGGGCAGCGGCGAGCGTGCGATCTCGTCCACAAGCCCCAGCTCCACGTGGCGGAGGATGCGGCGGACATTGAATCCCTCGACACCGGTCAGCGGGCAGGCCGAGCTGCAGCACCCGCATTGCTCGCAGGTCCTCAGCACGCTCACATCGCCGAAGATGTCCATGCTCGCCGTCCTCATCGCCGCACGCGGACCTCCGCGGGCGCAATCCGCCTGCGCCACGCTAACTCGCACGCGCACCCGCACGCGGACCTCCGCGGGCGCAATCCGCCTGCGCCGCGCTAACTCGCACGCGCACCCGCACGCTCCGCTTCTTCTTCTTCTTCTTCTTGTTCTTGTTCTTCGCGTTCTGACGGTCTCGGCTCTCGATCAACGCCTAGCTGCTGGTTGCTTTCCTCCCTTGCTCCCTTGCTCCCTTGCTCCCTTCCTCCCTTCGTGTTTAACTCGCGCGTCCGGCGGTTGACGACGCTGCGGAGCCGTTATGCGCCGGGAGCCCCAGCGCCCTCACCATCTCCCGCATCGCACCGGCGAACTTCGGCCCGTCCGCGGCCGAGCACCACAGGGTCCACAGCCGTGCCGGATCGTAGCCCTTCTTCGCGAGCTTCTTTCGCGCGCGCTCCATGCGCTTGTCGCAGGCGTAGTTCCCGGTGATGTAGTGGCAGGTCGGAAACTCGCAGCCGGCCACCAGCACGCCCGCCGCGCCGCGTTCGAACGCGCGCTCCACGAGGCGGATCGGCACGCGCGCCGAGCACATCACCCGGATCAGGCGCGCGTGCGGCGGATACTGGAGCCGGCTCACTCCGGCCATGTCCACGCCGCCCAGAGCGCACCAGTGGCAGACGAAGCCGACGATCTTCTCGGCGGGTCGCTCCGCGAGCGCGGCGTCCACCTGGGCGGCGAGCTGGGCATCGGAGTAGTGGACGATGGAGATGCACTCCATCGGGCAGTCCGCGGCGCAGAGGCCGCAGCCCTTGCAGAGCGCCTGGAGGAGCGACGGCTCGCGCTGGTCGCTGAGCTGGATGGCGCCGTAGGGACACTGCTTGGCGCAGAGCCCGCAGTTCTCGCAGTCCTCGAGATCCAGCTCGGCGACGATGCCCGCCGCCTCCACGTAGCCCCGCTTCATCGGAATGGAGACCCGCATCGCCGCGCCCATGCCCTCCTCGAGGCTGTCGCGCAGGAACTTCGGCGACTTGGCGCAGCCGCCCAGCGCGATCCCCTCGGCGGGGAAGTCGAGCGGACCGAGCTTCACGTGGGCCTCCTGGAAGAAGCCGTCGGCATTCGCGGAGACCTTGAGCAGCCCCTTCAGCCGGTCCACGCTGTCGTCCCCGCGGTACGCGGTGGTGAGCACGAGGAGATCCGCCGCGAGCTCGAGGTCGCGGTCGAGCAGGAGGTCGTGGACCCGGACGGCGAGCTTGCCCTCGGTCTCGAGGAGCTCCGGATAGCGGTCGTCGGGGAAGCGGAGGAAACGGACCCCGGCCTGCCGGGCGTCCTCGAGGTGGAGGTGCTCGTCCTTCACCAGGCTCAAGTCCCGGTAGAGGAGATGGACGCGCCGTCCGGCGCCGTCGGCGGCGAGCCGGAGCGCATTCTTCACCGCGACGGCGCAGCCGATCGCGCAGCAGCCGCGCGTCTCGTTGCGCGAGCCCACGCACTGCACGATGACCACGTCCTCCACGCCGTCGAGCCGATCGCCGCGGCGCAGCCGCTCCTCGAGCTCGAGCTGGGTCACGACGCGCGGGTCCTCGCCGTGGCGGAAGTGACCCGCGGCATCGATCTCCCGCATGCCCGTCGCCACGATCACCGTCGCGGCGTCGATGCGCTCCGAGACGCCGCCGGCGCGGACGGCGAGCTGGTAGTTGCCGACGTATCCGCCGAGGCTCTCGATCTCGGCGCCGGTGAAGACGCGGATCCCCGGATGGGCCTCGATCCGGGCAGCCGCGGCGCGGACGAGCTCCGTGGCCGGCACCTCGCGGCGCCCGTGGATCACGGTCGAGATCCGGCTGAGGAGCCCGCCGAGCGCGGGCGCCTTCTCGACAAGCACCGCACCAAAACCCTGGTCCGCCACGTGGAGCGCCGCCGTCATCCCGGCCATGCCGCCGCCGATCACGAGACAGGTCGTCCCCACGGGCAACCGGATCTCCGCGCCCTCCTCGAGGAGCACGGCCTTCGCGACGCCCATGCGGACGAGCTCCTGCGCCTTCCAGGTCGCGGCGTCGCGCTCGTGCATGTGCACCCAGGAGACCTGCTCGCGGATGCTCACGAACTCGAGGAGGTAGGGGTTGAGCCCCGCTTCCTTCACGGTGGCCTTGAAGAGCGGCTCGTGCGTGCGCGGCGTGCAGGCGGCGACCACCACGCGGTTCAGGGCCTGCTCCCGGATGATTCTCTGCATCCGGGCCAGTGCGTCCACCGAGCACGACCAGCGGCCCTCGTCGACGAAGACGACGTGTTCCAGGCCGGCCGCGTAGCGGACCACTGCCGGCACGTCGACGACGCCGGCGATGTTGGAGCCGCAGTCGCAGACGAAGACGCCTACGCGGGTCGGGTCGGACATGCGTGCTCCTTCCTCGATCCGCAGAGAACCGCCTTCAGGGCGGCCGCACTGCCCTGCACGACCGCCTCCGCGATGTCGATGGGGCCCGTCGCGCCGCCGCAGAGGTAGATTCCCGCGACGGCGGTCTCGAGCGGCGCGGCGAGCGGGTCGGGCTCGCGGAAGAAGCCGTGCTCGTCGAGCTCGAGCCCGAGCGTCCTGGCGAGGCCCTCGTTCCGGTCGCTCGCCTTGAGCCCGGTGGACAGCACCACCAGCTCCGCCTCCTCGGTCGCGAGCTCGCCGGTCTCCAGATCCTCGTAGCGGAGCACCAGGTTCCGGGTGGCCGGATCCTCGACGACGTCGTAGGGGCGCGCCTTCACGTGCCGCACGCCGGCGGCGCGCGCCTTCTCGTGAAACGCCCAGAAGCCCTTGCCGCAGGCCTTGAGGTCGTTCAGGAAGACGACGGTCTCCACCGCGGCGTCGTGCTCCTTGGTGATGAGGGTCTGCTTGGTGGCAACCATGCAGCAGACCTTCGAGCAGTAGGGAATCCCGCCCGCGAGCCCCCGGCCCGCGCACTGGAGCCAGGCGATCTTGTGGGCCGGCCGGCCGTCGGAGGGCCGGACGATGCGGCCCGCGGTCGGTCCGCCGGCGTTCATCAGCCGCTCGAACTGCGTGTAGGTGATCACGTTCGGGTAGAGGTCGTAGCCGTGGAGCCCGCGCGACGGCCGCACGTCCATCACGCCCGTCGCGACCACGATGGCCGAGACCTCGATGTTGCGGCTGGTGGCGGCCTGCCAGAGCCGGATCGCGTCCTTGCCCTCTTTCTGGCAGGCCTTCACGCAGAGCGCGATCGGGCACTCCCGGCACTGGCTGCAGTCGACCACGCAGCCGCCGACGCAGGCGCCCTGCGCGCGCATCGCGCCCGAGCGGCAGCGGGGATCGATCAGCACGACGTTCGGCACGGCCTGCGGAAACGGCATGTAGATGAGCTTCCGCGTGCCGCCGATCTTCCCGTCGAGCTCGTCGGGGACGCGGACGGGGCAGGCGTCGATGCAGGCCCCGCAGCCCGTGCACTTCTCGGGGTCAACGTAGCGTGGGCGGGTCACCAGGCGCACCGCGAAGCGACCGTTCTTGCGGTTCGCCTTCTTTACCGTCGTGTTGGCAAGGATCTCGATGTTCGGGTGGTTGCCCACCTCGTACATCCGCGGGGCCTCGATGCAGATGGAGCAGTCGTTGGTGGGGAAGGTCTTGTCGAGCCGCGCCATCAGCCCGCCGATGCTCGGCGTGTCGTCCACGAGCAGCACAGCGGCTCCGTAGTCGGCCGCGTTCAGCGCGCAGGTGATGCCGGCGATGCCCGCACCGATCACCAGGATGGGCGCGCGGCTGTCGGGCGGGGCTTCCATCGCCACCTCAGATCTCCGTGACCACCACCGCGGCGGACGGGCAGACCGCCACGCAGGTCGTGCAGCCGAGGCAGTTCTCGGGCCGCACGACCGCGGCTTGCCCGTGGACCTCGAACACGTCCACCGGGCAGTACCTCACGCACTCCCCGCAGCCGTCGCACCGGTCCTCATCCACGTGGACGAGATAGACCTCGAAGTCTCTGAGCTGCTTCGGCATGGTCTTGTCTAGCCGCACGGTTTTCTTAAACACGAAGGACACGAAGGAAAAGAAGAACACGAAGAAGAAGAAGAGAAGGAAGAGCAGAAAGAAGAGGAAGTGACGAAAGAAGACGAAGAGGAAGAAGAACACGAAGAAGAAGAAGAAGAAGAGAAGAAAGGACAAGAAGAAGAGAAGCAGGAGCTGGGAGCGGGCGGGCAAGCCAGCGCCCGGTCCTCAGAGCACGAAGCGTCGGATGCCATCTTTCAGAACCCTCGTATTGAAGTTGATCAGAAGTCCGATGCTCACTCCCGCATGCCTCATGTACGTGAGCAGCTGCGCCTCGTGAATCGGCGCGACCTCGTCGATGCTCTTCAGTTCGACGATCAGCTTCTCCTCCACGAGAAAATCGATGCGGTAGGCCGAGTGCAGCTTCCTTCCCTTGTACTCGATGGCAACGGGCCATTGCCGCTTGAACCCGATACCGCTCAGATCCAGCTCCTGAGCAAGGCACTCGTCATACGTGGATTCGAGCAAGCCGGGTCCGAGATGCCGATGAACCTCGAGCGCGCATCCGATCACTCGGTTCGAGAGCTCGTCGAAGTCCATGCCGCCAACCTCGCACCGGCTTGTCGCCTCGCTTGTCCCCGACCTCGCCTTTCCCCGCGCTCTCGTGGTTCGGTTCCTGGTTCGTGTTTAACTCCACGGTCCGATGGCCGCACCACGCCGCGCTCGCCGCACGGCGCTCCCGCTGCTGCCTTTCTCCTTTTTTGTTCCTCTTCTTCGTGGTCTTCTCTTCCTTCGTGTCCTTCGTGTTTAACTCTACCGTCCGATGGCCGCACGACGCCGCGCTCGCCGCACGGCGCTCCCGCCGCACGACTCACCGGCCGCCCAGCTCGGCCCACGGGTAGTCGATGAGCTCGAGGAGCACGCCGCTGAGCTTCTTCGGGTGGAGGAACGCGAACTCGCAGTCCCGAAACGGCCGCGCGCCGCCGATGAAGGGGTAGCCCTTGGCCTCGAGCTCGCCGATGGCCTCGCGGGTGTTGTCGACGTTGAGGCTCACGAGCATGATGCCCTCGCCGCGCTTCTGGATGAACTTCGCCACGTCGCCGTCGGGAGAGGTGGACTCCATCAGCTCGAAGCCGACCCCGCCGATCCAGTAGCGCGCGACCCGGATCTTCTCCGGCTCGTCGACGTAGGAATCATCCGGTCCGGTCTTGCCCAGCACCGGTTCCCACACCTTCCGGGCCGCGTCGAGGTCCTTCACGGCGATGCAGATATGATCGATCTTGTTCACCTTCATGGGATCCTCGCCTTCCTCCGTTGCTGCCTCCGGTGTCTCGTCCGCCCCTCGGACCGCTCCGACTCCCACTCCCCGCCCTCGTCGTGCTCGTCTCTTGCCTTTCTGTGCTGCCTGCCTCTTCTCTTCTTCGTGTTCTTCCTTGCCTTCGTGTTCGGACGGTCTCGGCTGTCGATCAACGCTCACCGGCTCTCGGTGGCCCCCAGCGTTCGCGGCCTTCCCTCACTCCCTCACTCCCTCACTCCCTCGCTCCCTTCTTCTTCCTAGAACGTCACCTTCTCCAGCGGCACGGAGATCGCCCGGTCCGGGCAGACGCTCCCGCACTCGTTGCAGTCCTCGCAGAGGAACTCGGTCACGACGATCCGGCCATCCTGCACCCGGATCGCGGCATCCGGGCACGCCTCCACGCAGAGCGGCTGCACGGCGCCGCCGCACATCGTGCACTTGTGGTAGTCGACCTGTGCTGCCATGGGGAGCTACTCCGCCTTGTAGAGGCGCCGCACGCAGCAGCCCTGGCCGCGCGGGATCGCCTTCGTGGTCTCGATCCGGTAGTGAACGTTGAAGAAGAGGTTCACGTCCTCGAGGATCGCTTCGAGGATGCGGTCGCAGCAGCGCACGTCCTCTTCCATGCTCGCGCCGTACTCCTTGGCAAACGTCGGCCAGGGGCACCGCGTCCATTCGAGGAGCACCTCGGTCGCGCTTGCGCCCTTCTGGAGCTTCACGACGGCGCCATGGCGGGTCCACTGCGCGGCGATGGCGCCGGCGAGGCTCCGGAGCCACGCGTCCTCGCCCTTGAGCCAGTTGAGCCGCGGGAGCAGACCCCGGCCGATCTCGGCGCCGATGACGCCGGCGGCCTTCAGCCCCACCTCCAGCGGCTCGACACCGGGGCCGGCCAGCTCGAGCGCCGCCTTGCGCCAGCGGTAGTACGTGCGACCGATCTCGTCCTGGGCTCCGTGCAGGTCCCGCCAGAGCCCCGTGATTTCCTTTTCCGCATCGACGGGCATTGCTTCTCTCCCGGTTGCCTCTAGATCCTCAGACCGATCCGGTATCCGTCGTGCACGGCGCTCGACAGATTCCGGGGCACCAGCGCATCCCCGATCACGAACAGCTCGATCCCCTCGGCCTGGACGGCCGGCTTCAAGGCGTCGTTTCGCTCCCGCTCGGTCACCACCACGGTGTCGCACGCGACCGGGAACCGGTAGCCGTCGTAGGTGCGGACGACGACCGCGCCGTCCTGGATTTCCTCGATGTCGCAGTCGTTGTAGGCCGTGACCTTGTTCTGCCGGAGGTAGATCATGTAGCGCCACTTGAACGACGGGTTGATGTCGAAGCCGGCCGAGCGGTTGCGGCCGACGAGGGTGACGCGCTTGCCCTCGCGGGCGAGCTTCAGGGCGACCCCGATGCCGGGCTTTCGGTTGCCCCACACCACCACGCGCGCGCCGACCGCGGCGGTGCCGGCCATGACGTCCAGCACGTTCACGACGTTGTCCCGCTCGAATCCGGCGCCCTGGCCCCGGACATAGACCGGGCCGGTGGCGAGCACGACCGTGTCCGGCGCCTCCTCGGCGATCCGCTCCGGGGTCACCTCGACGCCGAGGTGGAACTCCACGCCCGCCTTCTCGCACTGGGTCTTCTGGTAGTCGCGGCAGGTGAGCAGCTCCTCGTCGCCGTAGGGCGCCCGTGCCGCCTCGTTCAGCGTGCCGCCGACGACGGGCCGCCGGTCGTAGACGTGCACCTCGTGCCCGCGCTGGGCGGCCACGTAGGCGCACTCGAGCCCCGCCGGCCCGGCGCCGACCACCAGGACCGTCTTGGGCTCCGCCGCCGGCTGCGGGGTGAAGCGGGGGTCGTGCTCGTGCGCGCAGCGCGGATTGATGTAGCAGGTCATGGGCGCGTCGCGGAAGAGCCGCGCCAGACACAGGTTGCAGGCCACGCAGAAGCGGATGTCTTCCTCGCGTCCCTCGAGCACCTTCTTCGGCATGAGCGGATCCGCGATCATCGGCCGGCACATCTCCCACACGTCCAGCTCGCCCGCCCCGATGGCGCGGTCGGGCAGATCGGGCTTGAAGAGCCGGTAGGCCATCTGGATCGGGACCTTCACGTGCTCCTTGGCGCGCTTGGCGAGGTGGAGCCACGAGCCCATGGGCACGTCGCGGCTGATCACCGGGACGATCGATTCCTGCCAGCCGGCCGTGACGCTGATGTAGTCGACGCCGGCCTCCTCGGCGATCTGGTAGGAGGCGATCGACTCCGCGGGCGAGTTGCCGCGGACATCGTCGAGCAGCTCCTCGCAGCACAGCCGGATGCCGAGCGGCACGTCCGTGCCGCATACCGCCTTCACCGCCTGGATCACTTCCACCGCAAACCGCATGCGGCCGCGAATGTCGCCGCCGTACTCGTCCGTCCGGCGGTTGGTGTAGCTCGAGATGAAGTTCGAGAGCAGGTAGCCGACGATGCCGGAGATCTCCATGACGTCGAACCCGGCCTCGATCCCGCGGCGGGCCGCGTCGGCGTGCTCCTCAACGCCGCGCCGGATGTCCTCCTTCGACATCGCTTCCACCGGCTTGAAGACGCGCAGCCGCTGCGGCACGTAGGAGGGCGCCTGGCAGCGCTCCACCTCCACCGCGCCGACCCGGCCGCAGTGCATGAGCTGGAAGCCGGCGACGGCCCGCTCGTCGTGGATGGCGTCGGCGATCCGCTTGAGCCCGGGCACGAACCTGTCGTGCCAGGCCGCCGCCTGCCCGACGTAGCCCTGCCCCTGGCGGCCGAGGTCCATGTAGACCCCCTGCATGACGCACAGGCCGCCGACGACGCCTTCGGCGCGCGCCCGCATGTAGGCCACGTCGGCGTCGGTGATGAAGCCCTCGGGGTCGTTGAAGTTGTCCTCGGTGGCGGCGTACTTGATCCGGTTGGGGATCGTGAGATTCCCGATCCGGATCGGCTGGAAGAGATTGGGGTAGGTCTTCGCTCCGGGATAGGAGGAGTAGTCCCACGCGAACAGGAGCTTGCTCATCGGGCATCCTTCCGAAAGCCGCCGGGATCGGGCGCGGGGGCGCGGCCCGTTCCCGTCAGCAAAGATCCTTCCGTTCGTCGTCTCCGCCGCCGCGGCGCCGGCCGCCCGCGGATCACACCACCCCGAGGTCCGCCTCCTCGTACGTCGGCTTCACCTGGATCACCTCCGGCGGAGGTTCGGGCAGGAACAACGCGTCGATGCGCTTGCGGTAGTTGTTCACCACCGCGGGCTGCACGAGCTTGCCGAGCGGGGTCAGCTCGCCGTTGCCGACGCTCGGGGGGCGATCGGCCAGCACCGCCCGCCGGACGCGCTGGTGCTTGACCTCGATCATCGGGTTGATCCGCTCCAGCTCGGCCGCGAACAGCTCGCGCACCGCCGGGCTTGCGACGAGGTTCGCCTCGTCCACGCCGTGGTCCCGCGCCCACGCCGTGAGCGCCTCGATGTCGGGGTAGATGAGCGCGCCCACGAAGTCCTGGCCGCTGCCCTGCACGACCACGTGGCGGATGTAGCGCGATTCGGTCACGAGCGCGGTCTCGACCCGCATGGGATGGACCCGCATGCCGGTGGTGAGCTTGAAGGTGCCGTCCTTGCGGCCGAAGAGGCGGAGCCCCTCCTTGGTGTACTCGCCGAGATCCCCGGTGCGCAGCCACCCGTCGTCGGTGATCACATGGGCGGTCTCCTCCTCGGCGTCGAAGTAGCCCTCCATGACGTTCACCCCCTTCACGAGGATCTCCTGCTCGCTGTTGATGCGGAGCTTCACCCCGGGCAGCGGGAAGCCCACGTGCTGGCTCCGCCAGCGGCTGTCCGTGGTGGTGACGGCGACGCAGGGCCCCGCCTCGGTCAGCCCGTAGCCCTCCACTACGGGGATGCTGTGGCGGCGGTACTCGGCCTCCACCCGGGCGGGCAGCAGCGCGCCCGCGGAGAAGGCGAATCTCAGCCGTCCCCCGAACACGATGCGCTCGACGGCGCGGTCCTCGCGCGCGCGCTGCACGATCCGGTCGTGCGTCCAGGGCACCGCGAAGAAGACCGACGGATCGAAGACCCGCCAGTTCTCGAGCAGCCGCTCGACGTCGCGGGCATCGGCGTCCGCGAGACACAGCTCCGCGCCGTGGTAGAGCGTCATGTAGCGCTCGAACAGCCCGCCGAAGGCGTGGTGCCAGGGCAGGTGGTTCATGAAGACGTCGTTCTCGGTCAAGTCCCAGACGAGCGAGATGCCCTTCTGCTGGGAGATGAGGTGGCGGTGGCAGAGCCTGACCCCCTTGGGCGTGCCGGTGGTGCCGGAGGTGTAGGGCATCACGCACAGGTCGTCCGCCAGCACGGCCGCGACGTGGCTCTCCAGGCGCGCCTCGGGCACGCCGCCGCCAGTGGTGAGCTCGGCGAAGTCCGCCGCGCCCCAGCTCCGGCACGCCGCGTCGAAGTCCATGGCGTGGAACTTCTCGATCCAGGGGTGCCGGGCGCGCTCGATCTTGGTGAGCTGGTGGGCGCCGGACACCACGACGCAGCGCGGCCGCGTGCGCTCCAGGATGAAGCCGATCGTCTGGCCCGAGGCGGCCGCGTAGACCGGCACCGACACCGCGCCGACCGTCATCGCGGCCATCTCGGCCAGATACATCTCGGGCCGGTTCTCGGAGACCACCACGACGCGGTCGCCGCGGTTGAGCCCCTGCTCGATCAGATGGCGGGCGATCTGCCAGACCCGGGCGGCGAACGCGCCGAAGGTCAGGCTCTCGGGCCGGCCGTCCTTCCAGAACCTGAGATACGGCCGGTCGGCCCAGCGGGCGGCCCGATCCTTCAGCACCGCGCCGAGCGACGGCTCGTGCTCGCCGAGCGGGATCGGATGGGTGTACTCCTCGCCGATCTTCTTGATGCCGATCCGCTCGTCGAGCCCCCAGGCGGTCGACTGGCAGTAGGCCAGGCACGAGTCGCTCAGGAGCTGCTTGGTGAGCTCGAAGCGCTCGTCCGGCGGCCGGTTCGCGAAGGCCGGGTCGTTGGGATCCATGCCGAGCCGGTGGCCGACCAGCGTCGAGGCGGCGAAGTAGACCATGTTGGAGGCGAGCTCCTTGATGTGGGAGCACCCCAGATGGCCGCCGATTCGCCGGGTGATCTCGTTGATGACCCCGCGCTCGATCCTGAGCCCCACCAGCCGGTCGGCGAGCGTCGCCACCTCGCGGCAGACCGGAAACGGGATGCGCACCATGTCGAGCTTGCTGCGCGTGATCTGCTCGTCGGGGAGAAAGATCTCCAGCTCGAGCTTGATCAGGTGCTCGTTGTCGAGCATGGTGCCGATCAGCACCAGCTTGTCCGAGTCGGCCTCGTAGAGTTCGATCGCGAAGTTCCGCTGTGCATTGAGTTTCATGGTTCGTTTTCCCCCGGCGCCGTCGGCGCCCTGCGCCCGGCGGTGGATTGCCCTGGCCATCGACTCCTTGACCCGGCGCTTGAGCGCGTGGAAGAGCGCCTGCTCCTGGTGCAGGCCCGCGTTGCCGGCGTAGCGCGCGAGCGGGGTGAGGATCCACTCCTCGTTGGAGAAGAGCTGGATGGAGGCCAGCCCCGCGTCGAGCGCGTCGCGAAAGGACTTGAGCGAGCTCGTCACATGGCCCGAGTGGGCGAGAATCGTGGCCCGGTGGCCGGCCCAGATGTCCTCGTAGCGGGCCTCCGGCGGATAGGCGCCGGCCGCCTGGCCGACGTCGAACACCGCGCGCGTGATCTCCCCGACGAAATCGGCCTTGGTGGGGTCCTTGCACAGGTCGCCCATCCTCAGATCGATCAGCTCGCCGTCGGCCTTGACGGTGTGGATGAGGCCGCCCACGTTGAGCACGATCGAGATCATGGCCTTGTCGAACTCGATGCGGGTGCCGGGCACGCCGCGGGCGTGCTGGAACGGGTAGTCGTGGGCGGTGAGCACGGTCTCGATCCGTTCCCGCGCGGTCTCGCCGCCGCCCGCGAAGACGATCAGCCCCTTGCGCTCGAGGAGATAGACCGTGTCGGCGCCGGCGCCGCGCCGCCCGCCCGCCTGGAGCGACACGCCGCGCACCACCCGGTCGAAGATCGCCGCCTGCATCGCCTCGTCCACCCCGGGCAGCCGCTTCATCAGCACCGACTCCTGGAGCTGCTCCGTGAACGTGGCGAGCGTTTGCTCGGCGAGAATGCCGTTGGGGAGAATCAGCAGGATCGGCATCTCGCGCCGGACGTGCTCGACGGTCGCGAGGCGGCCGCGGCCCGAGAGGTTCTCGAGGTAGCGGGTGAGCTCGGCCGTGAACAGGCCCAGCTGATCGGGGTTGCAGCACACCAGCAGCACTTCCGGCATCCGGTCCTGCGCGTCGGCCTCGAGCAGGTTGGCGAAGATGCGGCCGCGGAGCGCGACGCTCCGGAAGCGGCAGCTCGCGTCGAGGTGTAGCGTCCCGGCGTCCTTCAGCGGCTGGGTGATCCCGTCGCCGCCCCGGCCGATGAAGCACTCCGCGCTGGCGTGGATGAAGAACGCCACGCCGAGCGCGCCGGGGGGGTGAACACCGAGCTCGCCTTCGTGCAGCATCGTCACGTCGTCCTTTACGCGTGCTTCCAGATCGGGTCGCGCTTCTCGAGGAACGCGGCGATGCCCTCGTGGGCGTCCTCAAGCTGCATCAGCTCCTCGAGGTAGATCGCCTCCACGCGGTCGAGCTGCGCGAGCATCGCCTCGCGGACCTGGAGCGCGGTGGTCCGCTTCGCCAGGCGCACCACGGGCCGCGAGAGCTTCTTCAGCGGTGCCAGGTAGGCGTCCACGTCGCGGTCGAAGGTGTCCGCCGGGAAGACCTGGTTCACGAGCCCGATGCGGTGCGCCTCGGCGGCGTCGATCGTGGCGCCGAGCGCATTCAGCTCGATCGCCTTCTTGATCCCGATCTGGGCCGGCAACAGGCACGCCGCCACGGGCGGCAGCACGCCCACCTGGATCTCGGGCTGGCCGAACTTGGCGCGGTCGGAGGCGAGCACGATGTCGCAGAAGCACGCCAGCTCGCAGCCGCCTCCCAGCGCCGCCCGGCCGACCGCCGCGATCGTGAGCGCGTCGGTTGCCGCGAGCTGGCGAAAGATGCCGTGGAAGAGCCGGATCATCTCCGCCACCTTGGCGCCCGTGTGGTCGGCCACGTCGACGCCGGCCGAGAACGCCTTGCCCTCGGCGCGAAACACGATCGCCCCGAGCGCGTCGTGATCGAGCTCGGAGCCGAGCACCGTGTTGAGCTCCCGCATCATCGGGATGTTCAGCACGTTGAGCGGGGGGCGATTGAGCGTGATCGTGGCGATCCCGTCCTCGACCGCCACCCGCAGGAACTCGTGGTTGCTCATGGGGTCAGGTCTCCCGTCGGATGATCATGGCCATGCTCACGCCGCCGCCGCCGCAGATCGAGGCGAGACCGAGCGTGCCGCCGGTGCGCTTCAAGGCGTGGTAGAGGGTCACCACGATGCGTGCGCCGCTGATCCCGGTCGGGTGGCCGAGCGCGATCGCGCCGCCGTGGAGGTTGAGCTTGGTGCGGTCCCACCCGAGCACTTGCTCGTTCGCGAGCACCTGCACCGCAAACGCTTCGTTCACCTCGAGGAGATCCATCTCCCCGAGCCGCATGCCGGCCCGCTCGAGCGCGGCCGGAATGGAGATCCCCGGCCCCTCGCCCATGGTGGCGGGATCGACCGCCGCCGTGGCGTACGCGACGAGCGAGAAGAGGGGCTTCGCCCCGAGCTCCCGCGCGTGGGCGCGCGAGGTGAGCACCAGCGCGGTGGCCCCGTCCGACATGCCGCAGGCGTTGCCGGCGGTGACGGAACCGTCCTTGCGGAACGCGGGCTTGAGCTTCGCCATCTGCTCGAGCGTCGTGTCGGCGCGGATCGTCTCGTCCCGGGTGAACACAAGCGGGGGCGCCTTGCCCTGGGCCGGCACCGTGACCGGCACGATCTCCTCGTCGAACCACCCGGCGGCCTGAGCCGCTGCCGCCTTGCGGTGGCTGTCGAGGGCGAACTGATCCTGGGCCTCCCGCGAGATGCCGTACCTGTCGACCAGGTTCTCGGCGGTGCCACCCATGCCGGTGTTGCAGAGCGGATCGATGCTGTCCGACCAGCCATCCAGCAGCGTCCGGTCGCCCATCTTGAAGCCGGCCCACCGGCAGTCCTTGAGCAGGTAGGGGATCGTGCTCATGCTGTCCATGCCCCCGACCACCGCGATCCGATAGTCGCCGAGCCGGATGCCCTGGGAGGCGTGCGCGATGGCCCGCATCCCCGACGGGCAGGCCATGTTCAGGGTCTCCACCGGCACGGAGACGGGGATCCCGGCCTTGACCGAGGCCGTGCGCGCCGGGTTCGGCCCGTTTCCCGCCTGGCGGCAGCTCCCGAGAATCACGTCGTCGATCGCGTCGCCGGCCACGCCGGCCCGTTCCAGCGCGGCGCGGATTGCGGTGGCGCCGAGGTCCCACACGGGCACGTCCTTCAGCGTCCCGCCGAAGCGCCCCATCGGGGTGCGCACCGCACTGATGGCGACGATGTCGTTCAGTTCCATGTCTGGCTCCTGTTCGTGGCCGTCACCGCACGCGGCGGCGGGTGGCCGTGCTCCCGGTCGCTCCGGTCCACGCTTCCTCGAGCACGAGCACGAGCACGAGAACGAGCACGAGAACGAGCACGAGTATGCGAGCGCGCCATCGAGGATGTTCTCGGATGTACCGGGGATGTTGTCAGATGTACTGGCCGCCGTCCACCTGGATGACCTGGCCGGTGACGTGGCGGGCCGCCTCGGTGCAGAGGAAAGCCACCACCGCGGCGACCTCCTCGGGCTTGCCGACCCGGCCGAGCACGATCTCCGCCAGCGCCATCTCGATCACCTTGGGCGGCGCATTCTTGACCATGTCCGACTCGATCAGGCCGGGCGCCACCGCGTTGACGTTGACGTTGGAGCGCCCGAGCTCGCGGGCCAGCGCCTTGGTGAGCCCGATGATGCCCGCCTTGGCCGCCGAGTAGTTGGTCTGGCCCACCTTGCCCCTCAATCCATTGATCGAGGTGATGTTGACGATCTTGCCGGACTGCTGCTCCTTCATGATCTCGACGGCGGCGCGGATGTAGTTGAAGTAGCCCTTGAGGTTCGTGTCGAGCACCTCGTCCCACTGCGCCTCGGTCATCTTCCAGATCACGCCGTCGCGGTTGATGCCCGCGTTGTTGACGAGGATATCGAGACCGCCGAACTTCTCGCGGACCTCGGCCACCATGCGCTGGGCGTCGACGAAGCTCGCGACGTCGGCCTTGATGGCAAGCCCCCGGTGCCCGAGGGCCTCGAGATCCGCCACCACCTGCCGCGCTTCCGTGTCGTGCCGGCGGTAGTTGATCGCCACGTCCGCGCCCTGCGCGCCGAGCTCCCGGGCGATGGCGGCGCCGATGCCGAGGCTGCCGCCGGTCACGATCGCCTTCTTGCCGTCCAGTGCTCCTGCCATGACACTCCTGTCCTTACCACGCGGACTACGGCCCGCACGCGCGATGCGCCGTTCCGTTTCCGCACGGGCCGTAGGGCCGCCTGCGGGGCGGATCGCACGTGTCGTTCTGGCGGCGCGTTCCTCGGGATTGTCGCCGCGCGCGAGGCGGGTTTGCCGCGCGCCGTTCCGTGGATTTCGCCGAACGAACGTTCGTTCGCGGAAACGCCTCCAGTTCCAGGGAGAATGACGGCTGCGACTATCGCATTTCTGGCGCCCGAGTCAAGCCCTTCCGCCCGAGAAATGCGCTTGACACGGACAGGGCCCCTGCTACCTAATGGCGCGTGCGCGTGTCCGACAATCCCGCTGGATTTCTGGCCGCGCCGTCCGGTAGAAGAGAACGAGCGTTCGACAAGGAGGGGACTGTGCCCGCACCTCGAAGTCCCGAGATTCGCGACACTTACGATGAGCGCTTGAACCGCATCCTGGAGGCGGCCACGAGCCTGATCGCGAGCGAGGGCTACGGGAACGCTTCGATGCGGGCGGTGGCCCGGGTGGCGGGGGTGAGTCTGGCCGGGCTCTACCACTACTTCGACAGCAAGGAGAAGATGCTGTTCCTGATCCAGTTCAGGACCTTCAGCTCGCTCCTGGCCCGGCTGCGCGAGAACTTGCATGGCGTCGCCGATCCGGTGGAGCAGCTCCGGGTGCTCGTGCGGACCCATGTGGCCCATTTCGCCCACGACATGGCGGCGCTCAACGTCTGTTCGCACGAGCTGGACTCGCTCCGGGAAGACGCTTACGACGAGGTGTTCCGCGTTCGCCACGAGTACTACGACCTCGCGCGCGGCATCGTGGACCGGATTCTCGAGCGGCACGGCGGCGGCCGCAACTTCGACGGCCACATCGCCGTCATGTCGCTCTTCGGCACGCTCAACTGGCTCTACCGCTGGTACGACCCGAAGCAAGGGCGCTCGGTCGGCACCGTCGCCAACCAGATCACGGAGCAGTTCCTGACCGGCATTCTGGGCCGCGCGCCGGCCGCCCGACCCGAGCCCGCCGCGGGCGGGTAAGCCCGCGGCGGCTTCCCGCCGGGCGGCGGCGGCGATCCTGGAGTTCAAGACGTGTACATCGACGACATCGAGCTGGAGGAGGCGCCCACCCTCGAGGAGGCGGCGGACGCGCTGGCGCGCCACGCGCCCGACGTCCGCGTGCTCGCGGGCGGCACCGACCTGCTCGTGGACTTGAAGACCGGCCGGGTCGCAGTCGGCCACCTCGTCTCGATCCGGCGGATCGAGGCGCTGCGCGGGATCGAGGAGACGTCCGAGGGGCTCCGCATCGGCGCGTTGACCACGATCACGGCGCTGCTCCGGTCGCCGGCGATCCAGGCGCGCTACGCCCCGCTGCTCGAGGCCGCCGGCCGGATGGCCGCCCCGCAGATCCGGAACGTCGCCACCATCGGCGGAAACATCTGTGGCGCAGTGCCTTGTGCCGACCTGCCGCCGATTCTCATGACGCTCGCCGCGTCGGTGGAGCTCTGGTCCCGGGCCGGCCAGCGCCATCTGCCGCTCGAGGCGTTCTTCACCGGACCGCGCCAGACCGTCCGCCGCCACGACGAGGTGCTCACGGCGGTGCGGGTGCCGGAGCCGCCGCCCGGTTTCGGCGCGGCGTACGCCCGGTTCGGGCTGCGCGAGGGCAATGCGATCGCGGTGGCGGCGGTCGCGGCCGGCCTCCGGCTTGACGGGGCGGGCACGGCGGTCGAGGCCCGCGTGGTCCTGAACGCGGTAGCGCCGCTTCCGAAGGTGGTCGACGCGGCCGCCCGCGAGCTCGTCGGCCGCGCTCCGGACGAGGCGGCAATTGCTCGCGCGGCGGTGGCGGCCCGGCAGGCGGCCCAGCCCATCTCGGATCTCCGGGGTTCGGCCGGCTTCCGGCGGGATCTGGTGGAGGTGATGGCACGCCGGGCGCTCGCCGCGGCGGCACGGCGGGCAAGGGAGAGCCAGGCATGATCGAGCTCCGTACGCTCAACGTGAATGGCCACGACTACCCGGTGGCCGTGGAGGCCGGGGAGACGCTCCTCGACGTGCTGCGCGAGAAGCTCCGGCTCACCGGCACCAAGAAGGGGTGCAACGTCGGCGACTGCGGCGCATGCACCGTGCTCGTGGACGGCGAGCCGATGAACAGCTGCCTGCTGCTTGCCTCCAGCCTCGAGGGCAAGGCGATCACCACCGTCGAGGGGCTCGCCCGGGACGGCGAGCTCACCCCGCTCCAGAAAGCGTTCGTGGGCGAGGGGGCGATCCAGTGCGGCTACTGCACGCCGGGAATGGTGACCACCGCGACCGCGCTGCTCGCGCACACCCCCGCGCCCTCCACCGACGAGATCAAGGAGGCGCTGTCGGGCAACATGTGCCGGTGCACCGGCTATGCGGGGATTCTCCGGGCCGTCCAGCGGTGCGACTGCTATCGTGGCGAGGCCGGTGGCGGGAAGGCGGCCGGCCCGGCCGAGGCCGCGCCCGAGACGGCCGCGCCGCCGGCGGGGGCGCGCCACGAGAACGTCGGCGTCTCGATCCCGCGCGTGGACGCGGCGGACAAGGTCACCGGCCGCGCGCTCTACACCGCCGACATCCAGCTCCCGAACATGGTGCACGGCAAGATCCTGGGCTCGTCCGTGGCCCACGGCCGGATCCGGCGCATCGATGTCTCCCGGGCGCTCGCGCTCGAGGGCGTGCTGGCGGTGATCACCGGGGCCGACGTTCCCGAAACGACCTACGGGGTCTCGCCCGCGCGCTACGACGAGCACGTGCTGGCCAGGGACAAGGTGCGCCACGTGGGCGACGAGGTCGCCGCAGTGGCGGCCGTGGACGAGCGGACGGCGGAGAAGGCGCTCGCGCTGATCTCCGTGGACTACGAGGAGCTGCCGGCGGTCTTCGATCCCCGCGCCGCCATCGCCGACGGCGCGCCGCAGCTCCACGACCGCTACCCGAACAACCTCAACACGCTGGTCGACCACCACTTCGGCGACGTGGAGAAGGGCTTCGCCGAGTCGTTCCACGTGCGCGAGGAGTCCTTCACCGGCAACCACATCTACCAGTGTCCGATGGAGCCGCACGCGGCGATCGCGACGTGGGACCATGACGGGACGCTCGTGCTCTACACGTCGACCCAGGTGCCGCACTACGTGCAGTACATGATGGCGCACACGCTCCACCTGCCGCTCGGCAAGATCCGCGTCATCCGGCCGGCGGTGGGCGGCGGCTTCGGCGGCAAGGCCGAGACGACGCCGCTCGACTTCTGCGCGGCGCTGCTGAGCCGGAAGCTCGGCCGGCCCGTGAAGATGGTCTACTCGCGGGCGGAGATGTTCCACCACGGGCGCGGCCGCCACAAGCAGCACATGCGCTTCAAGCTGGGCGTGGACCGCGCGGGGCGGATCCAGGCGTTCGTGAACGAGAACTACCTCGACGGCGGCGCCTACACCTCGTTCGGCGTGGCGACGGCCTACTACGCCGGCAGCCTGATGCCGACGCTCTACCACATCCCGAACTACCGCTACCTCGGCCGCCGGGTGATGACCAACAAGCCCGCCTGCGGCGCGATGCGCGGCCACGGCGTACCGCAGCCCCGGTTCGCGTTCGAGTGCCTGCTGAACATGGTGGCCGACGACCTCGGGATCGACCCGATCGAGATCCGCCGCCGGAACGCCATGGACCCCGACACGATCACGGTGAACGAGCTCGACGTGGGGAGCTGCGAGTTCAAGGCGACGCTCGCCGCGGCCAGGGAGAAGAGCGGCTGGGACGGGAAGTACGGCAAGCTCCCGCCCGGCAAGGGCATCGGCGTCGGCTCGGGCGGCTTCGTTTCCGGGGCCGGCTACTGCATCTACCGCGGCCAGGTGCAGCTTTCCCACGAGAAGCCGCGCGAGCCCTTCCAGAAGAAGGCGATCTTCCCGCACGCCAACGCGGTGGTCCGCGTCACCGAGGACGGCATGGCCGCGATCCTGATGATCGGCGCGGCCGAGATCGGCCAGGGCAGCGACACGGTGCTCGTGCAGATGTGCGCCGAGGGGCTGGGCGTGCCGGCTGCGCGGATCCGCATCCGGAGCGAGGACAGCGACATCTCGCCGCTCGATCTCGGCGCCTATTCCTCGCGCGTGACGCTGATGGGCGGGCACGCGGTCGCGCGGGCGGGCGAGGCGGTGGTCGCGAAGATGCGGCCCTACGCCGCGGCGCTGCTCGGCTGCGCGGAAACCGAGGTGGTGGCCCGCCAGGCGCGGATGTTCCCGCGGGGCAACGAGGCGCATTCGGTGGCGTGGGAGGAAGTCGCCCGCCGGTACTTCAACGACAACGGCCCGCTCGTGGGCACGGGCTGCTACAAGCCGCCCGAGGGGCTGGGCGGCGACTACAAGGGCGCGGCGGTGGGCACCAGCCCCGCCTTCTCGTTCGGCACCTCGGTCTGCGAGCTCGCGGTGGACCTCGAGACCGGCCAGGTCCGGATCGAGCGCTTCACCGACTTCCACGACTGCGGCACGCCGATCAATCCGCGGGCAGTGCACGGGCAGGTGGAAGGCGCCATCGTGATGGGGGCGAGCGAGACCGTGCTGGAGGACGTGCAGTTCGACGAGAAGGGCCGCATCCTGAACCCGGATCTCCACGGCTACCTGATGATGACCATCAAGGACGCGCCCGAGATCTTCAGCGGCATCGTGGATTCGTACGAGCCGCGGGGCCCGTACGGCGCCAAGGAGATCGGGGAGGGCAGCACCCTGCCGGTGCTCGGCGCGGTGGCGCATGCGATTGCCAGCGCGACGGGCGTGTGGATCAAGGACCTGCCGATCACGCCGGAGAAGATCCTCGCGGCGCTCAGGGCCAGGAAGGCGTCCGCGCGGGCCGGGGAGCGCTGAGCCCGGGCCGACCCGTGCGGGCCGGACGGACCGTGGCGCGGAGCCCGAGGCGCGTCCGCCGCCGGGCGGGCGCAGGAATGAGGGAGAGTCTCAGATGGCCGAGAAGAAGAGCCCCGAGATCCGGAAGATCGCCGCCGCGCAGGCCATGCGCAGGCTCATGGCGGACCACTTCTACGAGCTCGACCGGGCCATGAAGGAGGGCCACCCCAAGATCGCCTGGTGCACGAGCGTCGGGCCGGCCGAGCTGCTCCGGGCCATGGGCTTTCTCGTCTACTTTCCCGAGAACCACGGCGCCATGCTCGGGGCGACCCGCATGGCCACGGATACCATCCCCGCCGCCAATGCCATCGGCTACTCGCCCGAGATCTGCTCGTACCTCACCAGCGACGTGGGCGCGTTCCTGCAGGGGCGCACGCCGCTCAAGGACGCCTACGAAGGAATCACGTCGATTCCGCGGCCGGACGTCCTGGTCTACAACACCAACCAGTGCCGTGATGTGCAGGACTGGTTCTCCTGGTACGGCGAGCGTTTCCGCGCCCCGGTCATCGGCGTGGACTGCTACCGCGGCGTGGAGACGGTGACCGACGTACACGTGGACGGGATCGCCGGCCAGTTCGAGGCGCTGGTGGCTCCACTGGAAGAGATCAGCGGTGAGAAGCTGGACCCGCAGCGGCTGCGCGAGGCGGTCAGGCTCTCGCGGCGCTGCTCGGACCTGTGGAAGGAAGTGCTCGACACGGCGGCGGTGCGGCCGTCCCCGCTCACGTTCTTCGACAGCACGATCCACATGGCGCCGGCCGTGGTAATGCGTGGCCTGCAGACGGCGATCGACTATTACGAGGAGCTGCTGGCGGAGCTGAAGGCCCGGATCGCCGATGGCGTTGCCGCCGTGGCGGGGGAGCGGTTCCGGATCTACTGGGAGGGCATGCCGATCTGGGGGCGGCTGCGCGATCTGGCCACTCTCTTCCTCGAGCTCGAGACCTGCGTCGTGGCGAGCACCTACGCGAACTCCTGGATCTTCACGGCGCTCGATCCCGACGAGCCGTTCCGCTCGATGGCGCGCGCCTACACGGAGCTCTTCATTGTGCGCTCGGATCCGCCGAAGGAGAAGTACCTCGAGGAGATGATCGAGTTCTTCCAGGTGGACGGCCTCATCTTCCACGACGCCAAGACCTGCTCCTACAATACCAACTGCCGGCACGGCATGCCGCAGCGGCTGGAGGAGCGGCTCGGCATCCCTTCGATCAGCATTGCCGGCGACCTGAACGATCTGAGGTGCTACTCCGACGAGCAGGCGCGCACCCAGATCGAGGCGTTCGTGGAGCAGCTCGCGGGGCGGGCGGGGGTGCGGCAGTAGTGGCGGGGTGCAGATGAACACGGGCGGGGAGCGGCCGCCGCACGGTGGAGTTAAACACGGGCGCTGAACATGGCCGCACGGTGGAGTTAAACACGAAGGACACGAAGAAAAGAGAAGCACACGAAGAAGAGGAAGAAGAAGAGGAAGAAGCCGGGCGTCACGAGTGGAAGCGGGCGTGGAGAGCATGGAAGTGCGATGCGGTGAAGTCAGGCGATGCAGGCCGCGCTCCGCG
Organism: Planctomycetota bacterium; assembly: GCA_016935485.1. Classification (GTDB taxonomy): domain Bacteria; phylum Planctomycetota; class JAFGQW01; order JAFGQW01; family JAFGQW01; genus JAFGQW01. The sequence continues at coordinate 36,665 of JAFGQW010000080.1, forward strand.
TCGGGAGCTCGAGTTCCCCTTTCTCTCCGTGATCTTCGCGTTTTCCTTGTGCTCTTCCTGGTTGTTTTCTCTCCTCTTCGTGTTCTTCTTTCCCTTCGTGTCCTTCGTGTTTAGGAAGCCGCGGCGATCACGGACAGCGCTACGATCGCGCACGATGAAGGCGAGTGGCCGGAAGGCGTGAAATGGCCAAACGGTGGTGCCTCGGTCTCGACATCGGCGCCTCGGCCGCCAAGGGGGTGCTGCTCCAGGGCGGCGCGGTGCGGGCGCGGGCGCTCCTGCGCTCGGGGGCGGACTTCGCGGCCGCCGCCCGGGCCTGTCTCGAGCAGGTCCTCGGCGCCGCCGGGATCGAGGCCGGCGCGATCGACCGGACCGTCGCCACCGGCTACGGCCGCCGGAGCGTCGACTTCGCGGCGGCTTCCGTGACCGAGATCACCTGCCACGCCCGCGGCTGCTACGCGAGTTTTCCGCAGGCGATGGTCATCGTCGACATCGGCGGACAGGACAACAAGGTGATCCGGGTGGACGCGGGCGGCGCGCGCCGCAACTTCAAGATGAACCGCAAATGCGCGGCGGGTACCGGCGCGTTCCTCGAGGAGATCGCCGACCGCCTGGAAATGCCGCTCCAGGAGCTGAACGGGCTGGCGGGTCAGGCGACGGGGGACGTGGAGCTCGGCTCCTTCTGCACCGTGTTCGCGAAGACCGAGCTCTTGAAGCTGATCGCGCAGGGCACGCCGCTTCCCGAGATCGTCAAGGCCGCGTATCGCTCGGTCGTGAAGCGCATCCTGGAGATGGATCCGCTGGAGGGCACGGTGGTGATGACGGGCGGGGTGGTGGCGCACAATCCGATCGTGGTCGAGCTGCTCTCGGAGGCGCTCGGCCGCGGAGTGCGGGTGCCGGAATTCCCGCAGCACACCGGGGCACTCGGGGCGGCGCTGCTGGCGGAGGAGGGAGGGGCCTCGGGGCGGGGGACGGGGTAGGCACGGTGGAGTTGAAGACGAAGGACACGAAGAAGGGAGTAAGGGAGTAAGGGAGTAAGGGAGTAAGGGAGTAAGGGAGGGAAGGCCGGAAACGCTTCGCGGCACCGAGAGCCGGTGCGCGCTGATCGAGAGCCGGGACCGTCGGAACACGAAGGCAAGGAAGAACACGAAGAAGAAGAGCGAAGAGGAATGACTGTGCGGGGGAGGCGAGCACGAGTACGAGGACGAAGCGAGCGGGACGGGATGATCGACAGCGAAGGGGCAGGAGAGCAACACGATGGGACTTGATGCACTGTTTTCCCCGCGGGCGGTGGCGGTGATCGGAGCCTCGAACCGCGAGCTCACGATCGGCTACCGCATCATCGAGAACCTGATGGACTTCGGCTACGTGGGGCCGATCCACCCCGTGAACCCGAAAGGCGGCGAGATCCGCGGGCTCAAGGCGTGCCGCTCGATCCTCGAGGTTCCCGGCGAGGTCGACGTGGCGCACATCGTGATCAAGAACACGTTCGTGCCCGCTTGTGTGGAGGACTGCGCGAAGAAGGGCGTCAAGGCGGTCATCATCAACACCGCCGGCTTCCAGGAGATCGGGGCGGAGGGCGCGGCGCTGGAGGCTGAGCTGGTCGCGATCGCCCGGCGGACCGGCATCCGCGTCTTCGGCCCGAACTGCCAGGGCGTGATCAACACCGATCCGGCGGTGCGCGCGTACTTGAACTTCACGTTCACCCGCCCGACGCCTGGCCACATCTCGATCGTGGCCCAGAGCGGCGGCGTCGGCGAGGTGATCCACCAGCGGATCACGGAGCTCGGCGTCGGGGTGCGCCAGTACGCCTCGAACGGCAACGCCTGCGACGTCTCGATCCCGGAGATCCTCCGCCACTGGGGCCGCGACGAGACCACCCGCGTGGTGATCGTGCACATCGAGAGCCTGGCCGATCCGCGGGACTTCCTCGAGGCGGCAACCGAGGTCTGCCGGACCAAGCCCGTGCTGGCGATGATCGTGGGGCGAACGGCCGAGGGCGCCCGCGCCGTCTCCTCCCACACCGGCGGCCTGATGAGACAGCACACGGCGATCGAGCGCGTGTTCACGAAGGCCGGCATCGTGGCCTTCCGCAACATCGAGGAGATGTGTCAGGCCGCGATCGGGTTCGCGTCTGAGCCGGTGCCGGCCGGAAACCGCGTCGGCATGATCGCCAACACCGGCGGCCCGGCCATCATCGCCACCGACGAGCTGATCGAGAACGGCATGGTGATGCCGCCGCTCTCGGCGGCGACGGCCACGGCGCTGCGCGCGAAGCTCTATCCGGAGGCCTCGATCCACAACCCGGTGGACGTGCTCGCGACCGCCGGTCCCGAGCACTTCGCCGCCGCGCTCGACGCGCTGCTGGCCGATCCCGGCATCGACGCGATCTTCCTCAACTTCGTCACCCCGTTCTTTGTGGACACGCTCGGCATCGCCCGCGAGATCGCGGCCGCCCGCGCCCGGGCGACAAAGCCCATCGTGGCCACGGTCATGACCGAGAAGAAGGGCTGGGCCGAAACCCTCGAGGTGATCCGGGCGAGCGGCGTGCCGTGCTACGACATGCCCGAGACCGGCGCACGCGTGCTCGCGGCGATGGGACGCCACGCCGCGTTTCGCCGCCGGCCCGCGGAGGCGCCGGCGACCTTCCCGGACGTGGACCGCACCGCGGCCCGCGTCCTGGTGGAGGCCGCCGTGGGCGCCGGGCGGCCGAGCCTCTCGGGCAAGGAGGGCTTCCGGCTGCTGGCCGCCTACGGCATCCCCGCCGCCCGTTGCGCCGGCGCGGGCAGCGTCGAGGAATGCGTCGCGGCGGCCGACGCGATCGGCTATCCGGTCGTGCTCAAGGTGGATGTGGAGGCCGTCCTGCACAAGAGCGACCGGGGCGGCGTGGTGCTCGGCATCGCCGATCGGGACCAGCTCGCCCGCGCGGCCGAGGCGATGCTCGCCCGTTTCGCCGCCGCGCACCCCCGGCTCCTCGTGCAGGAGCAGCTCGCGGGCGGGCTCGAGGTGATCGTCGGCGCGAGCGCGGTGGAGGGGCTTGGCCACGTGGTGATGTTCGGGCTGGGCGGCATCCACGTCGAGGTCTTGAAGGATGTGAGCTTCGAGGTCACCCCCGTCACCGCGCCGGAGGCCGACGCCATGATCCGCGCGCTGCGCTCGAGCCCGATTCTCGCCGGGGTCCGGGGCCAGCCCGGCGTGGACCGCGGCGCGCTCGCGGAGATCCTTCAGCGCGCCTCGCGGCTCCTCGAGGACCATCCCGAGATCCGGGAGCTCGACATCAACCCGCTGCTCGCGACCCCGGACGGCGCGCGGGCGGCCGACGTGAGAGTCCTGTTTTCCCCGGAGCCGGGTGGCGACTGAACGGTCCGGGCCGGCCGGCGCAGCCGTTTCCCGGAGCGGGGGGCGCCGCCGGTTTCCGGTTGAATTCCGCGCGGTGAAATCCTTGATTTGCGCGTCCGGCGGGGCCTCCGGCGGCTTCCGGAGGGACGCGGCGATCCGCCCCCGAGGGTTTCCTTGACGAGGAGGCAAACGCCATGGACTTCGCTCTCCCCGAAGAGCTCGAGATGCTGCGCCAGACGGTGCGCGACTTCGCGGCCGAGAAAATCGCCCCGCACGCGGACGAGTGGGACCGCAACCACCACTTCCCCTACGAGGAGGCGATGAAGCCCATGGCCGAGCTGGGGCTGTTCGGCACCGTCATCCCCGAGCAGTACGGCGGCAACGAGCTGGGCTGGCTGGCCTCGATGATCGTGACCGAGGAGATCGCCCGCGCCTCGAGCTCGCTTCGCGTGCAGATCAACATGCAGACGCTGGGCTGCGCCTACCCGATCCTCCGGTACGGCACCGACGCGGCCAAGGAGAAGTACATCGCGAAGCTCGTGAACGCGGAGTACGTCGGCGCGTTTGCCATCTCGGAGCCGAACGCGGGCTCCGATGTCATGGCGCTGGAGTCCATCGCCGAGGACCAGGGGGACCACTGGCTGCTGAACGGCTCCAAGACCTGGATCTCCAACGCGAGCGTGGCCGACGCGATCATCTACTACGCCTACACCGACCGCGCCGCGGGCTCGCGAGGGCTGTCGGCCTTCGTGGTGGAGCCGAAGAACTTCGGTGGCGTGCGCACCACGTCGCTGCCGAAGATGGGCACGCACTCCTGCCCGACGGGGGAGATCTTCCTCGCCGACACCCGCGTGCCCAAGGAGAACCTGCTGGGCAAGCCCGGCGACGGCGCCAAGATCGTGTTCGGGTCCTTGAACCAGACCCGGCTGTCGGCTGCCGCGGGCGCCGTCGGGGTGGCCCAGGCCTGTCTCGACGTGGTGCTGGAGTACTGCAAGGGGCGCAAGCAGTTCGGCAAATCGATCGGCGAGTTCCAGATGAACCAGGACATGATCGCCCAGATGTCGGCGGAGATCGCGGCCGCCCGCCTGGTCGTCTACCGGGCGGCGTGGGTGAAGGACCAGGGCAATCTCAACAACGGTCTCGACGTGGCGCAAGCCAAGTACCTCGCCGGCGAGGTGGTGATGAAGTCCACGGTCTATGCGATGCGGATCCTGGGCGCCTACGGCTACTCCACGGAGTACCCCGTGGAGCGGTTCTTCCGGGACGCGCCCACCTACCCGATGGTGGAGGGCTCGGCCAACATCTGCAAGTGGATCATCGCTCAGGACCAGCTCGACATCCGCAAGGCGAACCGTTGACGGGACTGCGCCGCGGGGAAGCAACGAGGTGAATCGACGTGGCTCAAGCGCTCCGCGTCTTTCTGATCGGGCTCGGCGGGGTGTTCGTCGGGATGGCGCTTCTCTACGCCGCGATCCGGATCACGGCCGGCGTCCTCTCCCGCGGGCAGCCGAGAGGTGCGGGCGATGAGTGAGACGCTCACCGCACTCTTCGAGACCACCGGATTCTATCACCTCGCGCCCGGCCCGATCCTCATGTGGGCGATCGCCTTCACGCTCATCTACCTCGCCATCCGCAAGCAGTACGAGCCGCTGCTGCTGCTGCCGATCGGGTTCGGCATCCTGCTCGCCAACCTGCCGCTCGCCGGCCTGATGGCGCCGGGCGAGGGGCTGCTCTGGCGGTTCCACCACTACGGGATCCAGTGGGAGATCATCCCGCCGCTGATCTTCCTCGGGCTGGGCGCGCTCACCGACTTCCGGCCGCTGCTCGCGAACCCGCGGCTGATCTTCCTCGGGGCGGGCGCCCAGGGGGGGGTCTACGTGACGTTCTTCGCCGCGGTCGCGAGCGGCAAGTTCACTCTCCAGCAGGCGGCGACGGCGGGCATCATCGGCGGCGCGGACGGCCCCACGACGATCTTTCTCGCCAACAAGCTGGCGCCGGAGATGCTCGGCTGGTGTGCGGTGGCGGCCTACTCCTACATGGCGATGGTGCCGATCATCCAGCCGCCGATCATGCGGCTGCTGACGACCGTGAAGGAGCGAACGATTCGCATGAAGAAGGGGCGGAAGGTCTCCGACCGGGAGGCGCTGCTCTTTCCGCTCGTCGCCACGCCGGCGATCATCCTGCTCGTGCCGGCGTCCGCGCCGCTGATCGCCATGTTCATGCTCGGCAACCTCTTCCGGGAGTCCCGGGTGGTGGAGCGGCTCACCCATGCCGCGCAGAACGAGCTCCTGAACATCGTGACCATCTTCCTCGGCCTGTCGGTCGGCGCGACGATGAACGCGGAAGCGTTCCTGAAACCCATGGCGATCTTCATCTTCTTTCTGGGGCTCTTCGCCTTCATGATCAGCACCGCCACCGGGATCCTGCTCGCCAAGTTCCTGAACCTCTTCACCCGCGACAAGCTCAACCCGCTGCTCGGCGCCGCGGGCGTCTCGGCCGTGCCCATGGCGGCCCGGGTCGTCCACAAGGTCGGCGCCGAGGCGGACAAGAAGAACTATCTCCTGATGTACGCGATGGGGCCGAACGTGGCGGGTGTGATCGGCACCGTCATCGCGGCCGGGATATTCCTGACCCTGCTCGGACTGGCGCGCTGATCGCGAGTGAGCGCCGGCCGACGGCAACGAACGGAGGACAGCCACATGCAGCAGAAGATCCTGGCCCCGCTGGCGGGCCGCATCCTCAAGGTGCACATCACGCCCGGCGCGCGCGTCGAGGAGGACGACGAGGTCCTCGTCGTCGAGGCGCTGAAGATGGAGACCCCGATCTTCGCCCCCTGCACGGGCGCCGTGAAGGAGGTGTGCGTGAGCGAGGGCGACAGCGTCGAGGAGGACGACGTCCTGGCCGTGATCGAGGAGTGAGGAGCCGGGCCGGAGCCGCCGGCCCGGGGCACCAACGAACCGGGGAAGAACCATGAGACCGTATTTCGAGAAGATGCCGGAGTTCGGGCGCGCGCTCAAGCCGGGCGCGTCGCAGCGGGCCGAGCCCAACGTGGCGGAGCTGCGGGCGGCGGAGGCCGAGATCGCCGCGGCGGTGGAGGCGGTGAAGAACGCCGGGTTCTCCACCAAGCAGATCAACGAGCGCGGCCAGATGACGGTCTGGCAGCGGCTGGAGTACCTGGTCGATCCCGGCACGTGGTGCCCGCTGCACACCCTCTACAACCCGCTTACGAACGAGGAGGGCACGACCAATGTCATCGACGGCCTGGCGCGGATCTCGGGCCGGTGGGCGGTGGTGATCGGGTTCGATAACAAGGTGATGGCCGGTGCGTGGCTGCCGGGGCAGTCGGAGAACATCCTCCGGGTGACCGATCTCGCCAGGCGGCTCAGTGTGCCGCTGGTGTGGCTCGTGAACTGCAGCGGCGCCAAGCTCCCCGAGCAGGACAAGTTCTACGCCAACCGCCGCGGGGCCGGCACGCCATTCTTCCGGCATGCCGAGCTGGAGCAGATGGGCATCCCCGTGCTCGCCGGCATCTACGGCACCAACCCGGCCGGCGGCGGCTACCAGGGCGTGAGCCCCACGATCCTCTTGGCGCACAAGGACTGTAACATCGCGGTGGGTGGCGCGGGGATCGTGAGCGGCATGGCGCCCAAGGGCGGCTTCGACGAGGAGATGGCGGAGACCCTGATCGACAAGGCCAAGCACTTCAAGGCCCGGCCGCCCGGCGCGGTGAAGATTCACTACGACGAGACCGGCTTCTTCCGTCAGGTGTTTGAGACCGAGGAGGGCGTGCTCGACGGGCTGAAGGAGCTCATGCGCGACATTCCGGCCTACCAGCCGCGGTTCTTTCGGGTGGCCGAGCCGAAGGAGCCGCGGTTTCCGGCCGACGATCTCTACCGGCTGCTGCCGATGGAGCAGAAACGGGTCTACGACTTCGACGAGGTGCTGGCGCGCCTGGTGGACGCGAGCGAGCACCTGGAGTACCGCCCGGGCTACGGCCCCGAGGTCTACACCGGGCTGGTGAAGATCGACGGCTTTGTGGTGGGCTGCATCGGCAACCGGCAGGGCTACCTCGGCAAGGGCTATCCCGAGTACGCCGACTATCCCGGCATCGGCGGCAAGCTCTACCGCCAGGGCCTGATCAAGATGAACGAATTCGTGGTCCACTGCGGCCGCGATCGCGTGCCGATCGTCTGGCTGCAGGACACCTCGGGCATCGATGTCGGCGATCTCGCCGAGAAGGCCGAGCTGCTCGGTCTGGGGCAGAGCCTGATCTACTCCATCCAGCAGACCGACGTCCCCATGATGCTGGTGGTGCTGCGCAAGGGCTCCGCGGCGGCGCACTACATCATGGGCGGCCCGACCGCCAACCGCCACAATGCCTTCACGCTCGGCACCGCCGCCACCGAGATCTACGTCATGCACGGCGAGACCGCGGCGGTGGCCAGCTACTCGCGGCGGCTCGTGAAGGAGAAGGAGGCGGGCCGGCCGCTCGCGCCGGTGATCCAGAGCATGAACGAGCTCGCGCAGAAGTACCACGATACGTCGCGGCCGATCTTCTGCGCGCGAAACGGCCTGGTGGACGAGATCGTGGACCTCGGCGACCTCCGGAGGTATCTCGTGGCGTTCGCCGGCGCGGCCTACCAGAATCCGCGCTCGATCTGCCCGCACCACCACATGATGCTGCCCCGCATCATCAAGGGCTGACCGGCGG
>JAFGQW010000397.1 GCA_016935485.1 Planctomycetota bacterium
CCGCCGGAGGGCAGTCGGCCGAGCCGTTCGAGGAAGGACGGGAGGTTGCAGGACGCCTGATGTTCTCCCTCCGTCGGCCGGCGGGTTTGCGAGATCAGGAAGCGCCGCGAGGCCTCGATCAGGTCGGCGGTCCGGTTCAATCGCTCGAGATCGTCAGAGCCCGGTGACGCGGTCAGCTTGACCTCGATGGCCCAGAGCTCCCTGCCGAAGTCCAGCACCAGATCCAGTTCATGCTGATCGCTGGTCCGGAAGTAGTATGCGTCGAAGGGCTGCCCGTGCGCGGAAAGCTCGCCCAGGGCTTGTTCCACGACAAACCCCTCCCAGCTCGCGCCGACCCAGGGCTGGCTCAGGAGCTCCCGCTGATCCGCGACGTTCAGCAGAGAATGCAGCAAGCCAGTGTCGCGCCAGTAGACCTTGGGACTCTTCACGAGCCGCTTGCGGATGTTCGTCTGGTAGGACGGCAGTCGCCGGATCAGGAAGGCCCCTTCCAGGTAATCGAGGTACGTGTTGATCGTCTGGTAGCTGAGCCCGAGGCTCTGCCCCACGCGCGAGGCGTTCCAGGCTTGCCCGTGGACCGCTGCGAGCATGCGGAGCAGACGTTCCGTGGTCTTCGGCTTGGCGGGCAGCCCCCAGGCAGGCAGATCGCGCTGGGTCAGCAGCGCGAGGTAGTCCTTCTGCCATTGCGGATAGCGCCGAGGTTCGAGCACGCCTCCCTCCGGGTAGCCGCCGCAGAGCCAGAGGCGATCGCGGGAGGCCTCCGTGCGCAGCTCCGCGAACAGGAACGGAGTCAGCTCGACCAGCGACAGGCGGCCGGCCAGCGACTCGGAGACCCGGACCATGAGCGAGGGCGAGACCGAACCGAGAAGCAGGAACCTGCCCTTCCGCCCGCGATCCCGGTCGATGGCTCCGCGCAGGCGGGTGAACACCTCGGGCCAGGACTGCGCCTCGTCGAGGATGATCAGATCGTCCCCGCCGATCCGTTCCTCCCACTCGAGGTCCAGCCGCAGGCGCTCGGGCTCCTGTTCCAGATCGAAGTAGACGCCGGACATCGATTGCGCGAGCGTGGTCTTGCCGCATTGACGGGGACCGACCACGGCCACAGCAGGGTACGCGGACAGACGGTCCAGCAGGAGGGATCGGATCGTGCGGTCCAGCATCCTTGCAATTTAGAACATGGTTTCTGTTTTGCAAGACCCGTCGCGGGGTCCGGTTTTGCCGGCCAGCGCGGGGTCGGCAACCCCCCGCGGGCGCGATTCGCCCGCGCCACTTGAGCGCGCGCCTTTCGCGCGCGACACGCGCACCCGCACCCCCCGCGGGCGCGATCCGCCCGCGCCACGCTCGTGCGCAACACCATGGGGTCTGACCCCCAATCGTTGCAGACCTCGCTCCCGCGCTCGTCCTCGTGCTCGTGCTCGTGCTCGACCGCCCGCAACTTCTGGCGCCTGACCCCAGAGAATTGCACCGCGCGCGACACGCGCACCCGCACCCCCCGCGGGCGCGATTCGCCCGCGCCACCTGAGCGCGTGCCTTTCGCGCGCGACACGCGCACGCGCACCGGGCACGGCGCCTGACCCCGTGCCCGCGTCGCCTCGTGCTGTCCTGCACCCTGGACGGCCGTCCGGGAATCGCGAGAATCCGGGAAGTGCGGCCGGCCCGGAAGTGGCCGCTGTCCGCGTGTGGAGGTGCCCATGACGCACGGTTTCCTTGCGCGACGAGCCGGAGCTCTCGCCACGACGCTGATCCTCCTCGCCCCCGGCGGGCTCGAGACCCAGCAGGGCACCGACGGCCGCGCGGAGGAGCCCGGCCAGGCGAGCGGGATCCGGCTCCCCCACGACACGGTCGGCTTCACGCACTCGGCGGCCGGCATCGCCCGGGTGATCGCCGTCATGGAAGCCGCGGAGCGGCCCGAGCTGGAGGCGACGCGGCGGCGGCTCGGAATCGAGCCCGGCACCGGCTTTGTCGGCGCCATCTCGCCTCATGACGACTACCAGTACGCCGGTCAGTTGTACCTGCACCTCTATCCCTACCTCCGCGCGCGGCACGCGGTGATGATCGGCGTGGCGCACCATGCGCGCAAGCACCCGGAGGCAGAAGGCAAGCTCGTGTTCGACGGCTTCCAGCAGTGGCACGGCCCCTACAGCCCGGTGCCGATCTCGCCGCTGCGCGCGGTGGTGATCGAAGCACTCCCGGAAGCGGACCGGCTGGTGAGCCAGGAGATGCATGCCGGCGAGCACTCCCTCGAGGCGATGGTGCCGTTTCTGCAGCACTACCAGCGCGAGGTGAGTATTGTCCCGATCCTGGTGCCGTTCATGACGTGGGACCGGCTGGAGGCGCTCGCAGGCCGGCTCGCCCAAGGGCTCGCCGCCGCCATGAAGGAGCGCAGCCTCGCCCTGGGACGCGACGTGGCCGTGCTCATCTCCTCGGATGCCGTGCACTACGGCGACGAGGACTGGGGAGGCCGGAGCTTCGCGGATTTCGGCACGAACGGCGCCGCCTACGACCGAGCCGTGAGCCGGGATCTCGCCCTGATCCGGGATCACCTGACCGAACGAGTCGCGATCGAGAAGGCCCGGAACTTCTATCGCGCGGTGGTCGCCGAGGACTGTCACGAATACCGCATCTCGTGGTGCGGGCGCTTCTCCATCCCCTTCGGGCTCTGCCTGCTGAACGGCCTTGCGCGCGAGCTCGGTCCCGCGCACCTTCGCGGCGACCTTCTGCGCTACGGCACGACGCTCGACCCGGGCCGGCGCGATCCGGGCGTCGAGGGCCTCGGGGTGACGGCGCGAGCGAGCCTCCGCCACTGGGTGGGTTTCTGCTCCATCGGCTATCGGCTCGAGCCCGGGAGCCGGTAGCACCCCCGCGGGCGGACTTCGCCCGCGCCACGCGAGCGCGCGCACTTCGCGCGCGACACGCGCACGCGCACGCCTCGCCCAAACCCGCACCCCCCGCGGGCAGTCCCTACTGGATCGTGAACACGAACGCACTCGAGACGCTCGCGACGCCCGACGGTGCCGTTGCCTGGAGCGTCACGAAGGCGGTGTGGATCCGGAGGGTCTTCAGGCCCGGCAGGTTCGGGATGGCGAGTTTCGCCGTGGCCTGACCTCAGGCATCCAGCACGCCCGCCTAGTTCTGGAAGATCCCGGGCGCCGCGCCGAGAACGCGTCGGGGGTGGGCGGCCCCTGCGGAGCCGGCGTCACTCCCGTTTCCGGTCGGCGAAGCGGCCGGTCTCGAGAAACCGGACGATCAGCCCGGCGGCGCCCGCCGAGAACTCGAGACCGAAGTGGCTCGTCGGGTACTGGATCCAGTCGGTGAGACCTTCAGCGCGGGTCTCGGCCGCCGCGACGGTCCCGTCGCTCGGTTGCGCCACGCCCCCGATGATCCGCCCCATCCCGCAGCCCCGCGTGCCCGCGATCATCCCCACCTCGCGGCGCGCGGGCACGGCGGGGCCGTCGCCCAGCAGACCGCGCTCGGTGCTGCGGCCGAGCGTCCAGCGGAGCCAGCGGGTGCGGGCCATGCGTCTGGCCGCGCCGCTGCCGCGAAGCGGAGTGGAGAGCAGGACCGATCGGCCCGGCGGCGCATCGGGCCAGCGCGCGAAGAGATGCAGCAGCACGATCCCGCCCAGGCTGTGCGCCACGAAGTGGGCATGCGTGAGCCGGTGGCTCTTCACGAAGGCTTCGAGGGCTTCGGCGTTGGCCGCCGGGGTTCGCCGCACCGAGCGATAGCGGAATCGGATGCAGGAGTAGCCCCGCGCGCGCAGCCGCCGAGCGAGCACCAGCTGGTCCAGTCCGTTCATCCACAGGCCGTGGATCAGGACGACCGCCTCGCCGCCCGCCCGCGAGCGGTTCTCGGTGCCGTTCGTCACCATGCCAGGCATGATAGCCGGTTCCGGCCAGGCCCTGCAGCGATGAGCGGCCGCCACCCCCGCGGACGCAAACCGCCCGCGCCACCCGAGCGCGCGCCTGGCGCGCGCGACACGCGCACCCGCACGACTCGCCCGCGACCGCCCGCGCCCCTCAGCCCTCGCTCCCGCCCGGCGCCGCCAGCCGCTCCAGCACCAGGCGCAGCTCGCGGGCGAGCCCGCTGTCCTCGTGGGCGAAGACATCGAGGTGCTCGCGCGCGCGCGTGCACGCCAGGTAGAACGCCGCCCGGCTCTCGCGGTCCGGCCCGAACTCGTTCGTGGAGACGAGCAGCACGCAGAAAGCGTCGTATCCCTTGGCGGAGTTCACGGTGGAGAGCGTGAGGCAGCCGCGCCGGGAGATGGGGTCGTCCTTCTGCTCGGTCTCGAACGGCAGGCGAATGTCCTGGACGGCGAGGTTTCCCCGCAGCTGGCCGGCGAGCCGCCGCAGGCGCTCGCGCCGCAGGCCGAGCACCAGGATATCCTCCGGCGCGACGTCCTCGTCCTCGATCAGCCAGCGCAGCCGCCTGAGCAGCGCGATCTCCTCGCCCTCGGCGTCCTCGGCGAGGTGGAGCTGCGGCCACGGGCCTTGCCGTGCCGCAAAGCCGACCCGCCACAGCTCGCCGTCGCGCTCAAGGACCTGGCGCTCCTTCTCGAGGTAGTTCGTGTCGGCGAACTGGCGCGTCTGCACGCGGATGCCCTCCGGCGCCGTGGCGCCGAGCAGCACGTTCAGGGCCGGCTCCACGATCTGGCGCGTGTTCCGGTGGCACTCGACCATCACGTGCGAGCGCCCCTTGAGCTTCACCCCGAGGCTCTCCCAAGTGGGGCGCGGGCGCCCGTAGAGGTTCTGCGCGTCGTCGTAGAAGAGGTAGATCTCCGCCAGCTCGCCGGCAGCGAGCGGCCGGCACAGCCGGCTCAGCAGCCGGATCTCGTCGGGATGGAGGTCCTGCGCCTCGTCGACGTAGATGGCATCGTAGAGGAACTCCTCCACGAGCCCCGGGGAGTTCTGGCGGGAATACTCGAGGTCGCTCAGGTATCCGGCGGCGCGCTCGGCCACCGGATCCTCGCCGTCCTCCGCGACCGGGCGGTACTTCCACAGGCCCTTGTGATGCAGGCGATGGAGGAGCTGGTTGAAGTGCGTCACCTCCACCCAGCCCTCGGGGAGTTCGGCGCCCTTGCGCTGCCGGTAGGCCGCCTCGATCTTCTGGCGGATGTACGGGACCAGCGTGCGGTTGAAGCACACCGCGAGGCATCGCTCCGGCCGGTCGCCGCGCTCCGTGAACAGGCGCCCCTGCTCCGGAACGCTCCCCGCGAGGCGGCGCGCCAGGTGCGCGGCCAGCACCACCGTCTTGCCGCTGCCGGCCACGCCGCGGATGAGCCGCGGCCCGCCGCGCCAGTCGCTGGTCGCGAGCTTCTGCTGCTCCTCGGACAGCGCGCGGTCGCGGCTCGCGATCTCGTGGAACAGATCGCCGAGGCTGCCTTCGCGCCCGCCGGGCGGCGGCGGCACGGCCTCCGCGAGCACGGCGGAATCGCCGAACGCACGGCGCACCGCCTGGAGTTCCTCCGGGAAAAGCTCCTCGCGCGCGTGCCGGGCGAGCCACTCCCGGCCCTTGCCCGCCATGCGTTGTGCCAGGCGCTCCTCCGCCACGTCCTCGGCGAACACGAGCTCCGGCAGATCGAGCTCGAACCGCCGCGAGAATGCGCGGCGCTCGATCTCCGGGAAGACCACCCACCAGAGAAACGGCACCTCCACCTCGTGCTGGAGCACGCGCTCGACCTGGTGCTTGATGTCGAACATCGCGGTGCGGGCCCGGTTGATCGGGTTCTTCGCGCGCGCGCGGCCCGCGTAGCGAATGGAGATCTCGCCCCCCACGACGCGCTCGATCGCGTCGAGCCGGACCCCCTTGACCTCGATGACGTGCACGCCCGAGCCGGGATCGACGACGATGAGATCGGGCGGGCGCTCGGCGGACCGGACGAGGCTCGGCTCCACCAGGATGGCGACCTCGGTTCGCGCGCCGAACCCGCGGACCAGTGCGGCGAACACGCGGGCGTGCCCCCGGTCCCGGAGGCCCGCCCACCCGACGCACTCGCAGGCGGCATCCCCGACCAGCCGCGCCAGATCTTCGGCCATGCCCCGGTCCCCCTGTCTCGGGAGCGCGCCGCCGGTCCGTCCGGGTGGGCGCGTGCCGCGTCCCGCGCCGCTCCGGGCGGGGTCGCGGGCAGCTATTCTACCTGGCCCGAAGCTGGCGGATCAACCCGAGGCACCGGGCGGGTATACTGGACGTCGGCGTCGCCTTGCCCGAAAGCACACGCCCGGATTCCCGCGCCATCGACAAGGAGGGAAGGGACATGAGAACCGCTTGCCCCGTTTCGTTCGTCCTGCTCCTCGCCCTGATCGCGGCCGGCGCCCGGCCGGTCGACGCCCAGTCGCCGTGCCTGCTCCGGGACATCGCGCCGGGGACGACCAACTCGCTGCCGGCCAACTTCGTGGACGTGTTCGGCACGACGTTCTTCACCGCGGCCTCCGCAGCCACCGGCCACGCCCTGTGGAAAACCGACGGCACGCCGGCCGGCACCACGCTCGTGAAGGATCCCTACCCGGGCACGGGCGGCGGCGTGCAGCCGCGCCAGCTCGTCGCGCTGGACGATCTCTTGATCTGCATCGCCGACGACGGCGTGCACGGCGGCGAGCTGTGGCGGAGCGACGGCACCACGGCCGGCACCACCATGATCAAGGACATCAACCCCGGCAACCAGGGCCAGCCTATCTACATGGATCCGCCCACGGATCTGACGGTCTTCAAGGGACGGGTCTACTTCTCGGCGCGCGACGGCATCCACGGCCGCGAGCTCTGGGTCTCGGACGGCACGGCCGCCGGCACCCAGATGCTCAAGGACATCCGGCCCGGCGGCAACACCAGCGACTCGCATCCGACCTACTTCACGCCGGTCGGCGACACGCTCTACTTCTTCGGCTACGACGACGTGCACGGCTGGGAGATCTGGAAGACGGACGGCACCGCCGCCGGCACGGTGCTCGTGAAGGACGTCTGGCCGGGACCGGAGCCGAGCCTCATCACGCACAACAGCTATCCCTTCAACGTGGGCGTGCTCGGCAGCACGCTGATCTTCGCCGCGCCGGACGGCCAGCACGGCTACGAGCTGTGGCAGACCGACGGCACCCCCGCCGGCACGACGTTGCTCAAGGACATCACCCCGGGACCCGGCGACAGCTACTTCAACCGCAACCTGACTGCGGCCGGTCCCTACCTCTACTTCACCGCGGACGACGGCGTGAGCGGGCAGGAGCTGTGGCGCACCGACAGCACCGCCGCCGGCACGACGTTGGTAACGGACCTCAATCCGGGGCCGGCCGGCTCGAGCCCCGGCTTCATGATGGCGCTGGGCGGCGCGGTCGTGTTCCCCGCCGACGACGGCGTCCACGGCGCCGAGCTGTGGCGCAGCGACGGCACCCCCGGGGGAACCCGCCTGGTGAAGGACATCTGGCCCGGCCTGAACGGTTCGCTCCGGCTCGTGAACATCTACATGACCGCGATGGTGGGCAGCCGCTACGGCTACTTCACGGCGGACGACGGCGTGCACGGCGGCGAGCTATGGCGCACCGACGGCACCCCCGCCGGCACGACCCTCGTCCAGGACATCTCCGCCGGCGCCGCCGGATCCTATCCGGAGATGGTGACGCTCGCGGCGGGGCGCCTCGTGTTCCGGGCGAGCGACAGCCAGCACGGCCAGGAGCCACGGGTGTTCTTTCCGGGTGCGACCGCGCAGGTGCGCGGGACCGCGAGTCCCGTTCCGGGCGCTGCTCCGCGCATCCGGGCGACCGACCCGGTGCTCGGCCAGCCGTTCACCCTGAGCGGCCAGGCGACAGCGCCGGCCGAGCCGATCGCGCTCGTGGTCGGTTTCCCGGGCCGGCCGCTCCGGCTCCCCAACGGCTGCGCCGCCTACCTGGACGTGCGCCTCCCGTTCGACCTGCTCAAGGAGATCCGGCCGGCGACGACCACCTGGAGCGCCGGGTTCTTTCTGCCGGCCCTGCCCGGGCTCACCGGCCTCACGTTCGGGCTGCAGGCCTTCCAGCTCCTGCCGGCGTCCCCGCATGGCTTCGACGCGACCAACGCTCTCGTGATGACCCTCGGTTCCTGAAAAACGCCCCAGGGGCGTTTTTTCCAGTTACACCCCCCTATCTGAAAAAATCGCCCCTGGGGCGATTTTTTCAGATACGGCCAGCGTCCGCAGGCAATAGCGGTCGTCGCGCGCACACAGGACCTCGTGATCCCGAACACGCCGGAACGCTGTCGAGACCGAGACCCCCGCACGCCGTGCCACTTCCTGGAGAGTCAGGCGGCAGGCGGCTCGCAGAAGACCGCACGCCAGGATGGACCACCCGCATCCGGACCGGCGGTTCGTGCGGATCGACCACTCTCCCTCGAGCTCCCGGAAGCGCTCGATGGCGCACAGGACCGTTTCCGGGGCGATGACCCGCCGTGGGTGGGCCCTCCCGTCGGCGTTGGCGATCCTGTGGTGCATCGTTGCCCGGATGGCAGGAGGGGCGGAATTGACGAGATCCTCGAACCGAGGTTTCACGGCGCGCCGGTTCACCAGCTCGCGTTCGATCGTGTGCCGCTGCGACGCTGTCAAGGGCCTCCCCATCAACGTCGCGTAGGCATCGCCAGCGGATTCCGCTCCCCAGGAAACCTCTCGGACCAGATCCAGGACCACGTCTCGCACGAGCCACCTCGGGCCCGAACCGCCGGCGATGTAGTACCGGGCGCTTCCGTAGGGGTAGTTCTGAACGGCATCGACGATGCCCGCGTCGACACAGTTGCGGTCGATGTAGCAGACGACGGTCAGCAAATCCGACCGATCCTGCACCCTTCTCGAGCGGAAGCGGCCCCGGAACACCGGGCCGTCCCGCTCCCGCCGCCGGTTGAACCAGTGCGCGTACTGATTCTCGATCCACCCCACCGCCGCCGACATCTCCCCGGTGAGGCTGCGCAACAGGAAGTGGAAGTGGTTGGGCAGCACCGAGTAAGCATGCACCTCGATCCGCGCCTTGCGCGCCTCCCGCGCGATGCGCGAGAAGAGGAACCGCATGTCCGCGTGGGTCTCGAAGATGGTCCGCCGGGCGACGCCGCGGTTCATCACGTGGTGCCAGCTGCCGGGCTCGTCGACGCGAGGGGGATTGGCCATGTCAGTGACCTCCTCGCGGGCAGTCGCGGCGGTTGCCGGTGGGTTGCAGAGAAAAACGCCCCTGGGACGTTTTTTTCAGTTACCCCGGCCTATCTGGAAAAAACGCCCCTGGGGCATTTTTCAGTTACAATCGCGGCAAAGGAGGTCGCCGCCATGCTGGACCGCACGCCCCCCCCACTCGATGCGCTGTTCTCCTCGCTCGCGCTCAGCCGCCGGGCCTTCCTCGGCACGGTCGCCGGCGGCGCCGTCCTGGCGCTCACCGGCGGCCGGACGCTGCACGCCGCCGGCCTCGATGCCCGCCCGCGCGTCGTCGCCGTCCACCATGCGGGAGCCGTCACCTGGGACTTCCAGACCGGCTGGTATGGCGACCGCGTCGACCAGCCGCTCGTCGACACGATGCTGGACCGCGCGCTCGTCGAGCTCACCGGGCTCGGCAATGTGGGCGCGGCATGGCGCTCGCTCCTCGCCGGATACACCCCGGGCAAGAAGATCGCCGTCAAGGTCAACTTCAACAACTGCTGGTCGTGCGCGGACGCCGACAACATCATCGATGCGCTCGTCGAGATCGTGAACGCCGTGGTGCGCGGCATGACGACCGCCGGCGTGCTCGACAGCGACGTCTGGATCTACGACTCGGTCCGCTACGTGCCCGACCGCTTTGTCAAGCGGCTGCGGCAGCCGGGCGTGGTCTGCTGGTCCAAGACCGGCACCTGCAACACCCGCAAGGCCCTCTTCACCGCCACGCGCCCCGGCTCCCGCGTGGCATTCTCGCGGCCCATTCCCGACCAGCTCGTCACCGACGTCCTGGCCGACGCCGACTACCTCGTGAACCTCCCCATCACCAAGCGCCACTCGCTGGCCGGGCTCACGCTCGGCTACAAGAACCACTTCGGCACCATCCACAACTGCGGCGATCTGCACGACTACATCCGGCTGGACTCGAGCGTGTTCTCGACGCAGTACAATCCGATGGTCGAGTACATGGGCACCGTGCACTTCCGGAAGACCGTGCTCACCATCGCCGACTGCCTGTACGGGTGTCTCCCGCACCAGTCCGGCACGCCGCAGCCGTGGCGGACCTTCTCAAACCGCTCGCCGGCCACGCTCCTCGTCGCGACCGACCCCGTGGCCATCGACTGCGTCCAGCGGGATCTGCTGGTGTACGAGGCCCCGAGCGCGACGGACGCCAAGGCCGAGGCGTATCTCCAGCTCGCCGCACAGGCCGGCCAGGGCGTCTACGAGGCGACGCCCGCGCAGTTCAACTACCAGCTCATCGACTACCGCCCGCTGGAGCTCGCCGGCGCCGGCTGGTTCCGCCCCTACGGCACCGGCAAACCCGGCGCCAATCAGAAGACCCCGACCTGGCGCCACACCGGGGTGCCCGCTCCCGGCGCGACCGTGCTGCTCGAGATCCTGGACGGAAGGCCGGGCAGCACCGCGCTCGTGCTGGTCGGCCACAAGGAGGCGGCGATCCCGCACCCGCTCGGCCAGCTCCTCGTCACGCCGCTGGTCCTCTTCTTCGAGGTGCCGCTCGACGCCGCGGGCGCCGCCCGCATCCCCATCGCGCTGCCGACCGGCGCCGGTGCGGTGGGCACCGAGTTCACCGCGCAGGCGGCCATCGTCGATCCGGGCGTCGCCGGCGGCCTCTCCCACACCGGCGGCCTCCGGATGCACATCGGCACGCGCGTCTAGCGCCGCGGTTCAACCTCCGACACCGCCTCGACCAGCCGCGGTGACAGGTGCAGGTAGCGCGTGGTGCGCCGTTTCTGCTCGATGTCGCGGTACACGCGCTGCACCCGTTCCTCCTCCAGCCCCATCGCCGCGGCCACGTCGCCGGCGGGCACCTGATGGTTCACGCCATAGAGACAGAGGTCCATCGCGGACCAGGGCAGCGAGAAGTAGAACTCCTCCTGGGTCTGCGCCATCGGATAGGTGTCGGTCGTCGGCACCTGCCGGCGGATCGCCTCCGGCAGACCGAGGTGCTCGGCCAGCTGGTAGACCTGGGTCTTGTAGAGGTGGGCGATCGGCTTCAGGTCGGCGGCACCGTCGCCCCCTTTCACGAAGAAGCCCTGGTCATACTCGAGACGGTTCGAGGTGCCCGCCACGGCGTAGTGCAGCCGCTCCGCGTGGTGATACTCGAGCATCTTGCGCACGCGCTGCTTGAAGTTGCTCGCGGCCACGACCTCGAGATACGCCTCGTGAGGCAAGCGCCGTTCCACGACCTCGCCCCCGGGACACGACACGACCAGCGAGAACAAGCGCAGGCCAGGTTCGGTCGGCCCCGCGGGGAGCACGAGCTTGCAGGCGTAGCCGGGTCCGTACTCGGGAATCACCGTACGGATGGCGGCGTCGCGCCGGCGATAGCAGCCGACGCTCTCGAGCACCGGCGTGATGTCTTCTTCGAGCGCCGCGATGCCGAGGTGGTCCCCGATCCGGCGGCCGAGTTCGCGCGTCGCGCTAGACGATTCTCGCTCCGGCAGGCGCAAGCCGAACACGCGATCGCGGCCGATCGCCTCCACACAGAGCGCCGCCACCACGCTGCTGTCGACGCCACCCGAGAGCGCCACGACGAGGCCGCGACGCTTCAGTTCGCCCGCCAGCTGGCGCCGCACGGCGGCGGCGATCCGCGCGACCTCGGCCGCCGGATCCAGCGCGAGTACGGCGGCGGAGAAGCGCTCCCGTTCACGCATGGCCGCCGCCCTCCCCTCCGCACCCGCCCTTGCGCCGGACGAAGTCGGTGAGCCCGCGAATGGAGTCCAGGTTCTCCGGAACGAGGTCCTGATCCGCGACGCTCAGCCCGAACCGCCGCTCGAGGAAGGCCACGAGCTCGAGCACCCCCGTCGAGTCGATGATCCCGTGCTCGAGCAGCGAATCGCCGGCGCCGAGGAGGTAGTCCGCCTGGCCGAACAGGAAGTTGTCGAGAATGAACCCGCGAATGATCGCACTCACATCCGGCACGGAATCACGTCCTCTCGCGGCGATCGATGAAGCGATCGACCAGGATCTGAGTCGACAGGACGGCGACCAGGGCCATGTTGTCCCGCGCCCCGGAGATCCGACCGAGGCGCGCCTTGCGGACCAGCGCCGCCACCGCCTCGGGCTGGAAGATGCCGAACCGCTCGAGGAGCGCAGGATCGAGGAGCGCCCGCACGAAGGGCAGCGGTTCCCCGTCGGCCCGGAAGAAGCTCGTGGCGTCCGGAGCACGGTAGGGCTGTTTGGGTCGGGCTCGCACCGCCGGCGGGACCAGATCGCCGACCGCCGCCTTGAGCAGATGCTTCTCGTCGAGGCCTCTCATCTTCAGGCGCGCCGGCAACCGGCAGGCGAACTCGGCGACACGGTGGTCGAGAAACGGAAACCGCCCCTCCACCGAGTGAGCCATCAGCATCCGGTCGCCCTGGGAGGATAGGATGTACCCGGGGAGAAGGCCCGTGCTTTCCAGGTACTGCGCCCGCGCGAATCCGCCCCAGCCGGAGAAGCCGGCGGGCAACGAAGCCGAAAGCTCGTCGGTCGCGCGGTAGTTCCACAGCTCGGCGCGCACGGGCTCGGACAGGAACAGCTTGAGGCCGGCGGTCATGTCCCACCGCGGAAGGTGGGAGAAGAACGGGTCCTTCGCGGCCTCGGCGTCGATGCGGAAGAAGCGCTGGCGGAGCGCAGGCGAGAGCCGCTGGAACTCGGCGAGATACGGGTAGAGCCGGTCCAGCAGCCGCGGGCGCCAGCGCGACTGGGGCTGCGCCGCCCAGAACCGGCGGATCTTCGCCTCCTTGAAGATGTCGTAGCCGCCGAGCAACTCGTCCGCCCCCTCGCCGGTCAGCACGACCTTGTAGCCGCTCTCGCGGACGTGCCGCGAGAGGACGAACAGCGGTGCCGGAGCAGTGCGGAGCACCGGTTTCTCCGCGTGCCAGACGACCTCCGGAAAGTGCTGGCCGATGCTCTCGGTGGCGCACGCGATCGTGGAGTGTTCGGTCCCGAGATGCCGGCAGGCCTCCTGCTGGAACGTACTCTCGTCGTAGTCCGGGTCCTCGAAGGTCACCGAGAACGTGCGGATCGGCGTGTCCGTGAAGCGGCGGACCAGCGCCGCGACCGCGGTGGAGTCGAGCCCACCGCTGAGATAGGCACCGACCGGAACGTCCGCGCGCAGCCGGATCCGCACCGCATCGATCAGGAGATCCCGGAGACGCGCGGCGAGCTCCTCCCGCGAGCCCCGATGGGGAGACTCCCCCAGCGGCAGGTCCCAGTAGCGGTGGATCGTGACCCGGCCGTCGCGGACCTGGAGCCAGCAACCGGGCGGGACCTCGCGGATGCCACGGAAGAGCGTGCGGCCGCCGACCGGATGCCAGAAGGTGAACAGCTGGTCGAGGGCCTCGAGGTCGAGCGCCGCCGGCACCGCCGGGTGGCGCAGGAGAGCCTTCACCTCGGAGGCGAACAGGAAGGCCCCGTCCACGGACGCATAGTAGAGCGGCAGGATCCCCAGGCGGTCCCGCGCCAGGAAGAGCTCGCGCCGGCGGCCGTCCCAGACCGCGAAGGCCCACTGGCCGTTGAAGTCGCCGAGGCACGCGGGTCCTCGCTGGGCGAATCGCCGCAGCACGACCTCCGTGTCCGAAGCGGTCTCGAATCGCTGGCCGCGCGTCTCCATGTCCGCGCGCAGCTCGACGTAGTTGAACACCTCGCCGTTGTAGGTGATCGAGAACAGAGCGTCCGGCAGGCTCATCGGCTGCCGGCCGCCCGCCGGATCCAGGATCTCGAGGCGCGCGTGCCCGAGGCCGACCTCCCCGTCCACGAACAGGCCGGCGTCGTCCGGCCCGCGATGGCGGAGCGCGTCCACCATGCGGGTCAGCACGGCGCGGTCGGGTGCCGCCCCCGGCGCGGTATGCAGGATGCCGGCGATGCCACACATGCGCTCGGATCGACTCCGGACCTGGTTTTCTCTCGACGACCGCAATAGGATTCGGTTCAATCATCGACCGGGCCGCAGGCCGGACCGATGGGGGTCCGAGCCCGGGGCACGGCGCGGCGCAGGAGGTAGGAACGGGAACGGCGTCCCCCTCCGAGACGTGCGGCCGGACCTCGATGACTCTCGCGCGACAGCGAGGCGACCGCCCGCTCCGCGCCGACGAGAGAAGCAGTCTATCGCATGCTGGGAGCCACGAGAATGACCCAGTCCGGCGGATCCGGGGAGACCGGGAAAACCCGCGTCCGCGAGGCTCCGCCCGTCGAGGCGGGCTATCTCGCCCAGGGCGGCGACCAGATCTACACCGTGCTGCACCTGCCGCACGGTGCCGCCCGCGCCGCCGTGCTGCTCGCCGGCCCCTTCGCCTCCGAGCGCAGCGCCACGCACCTGCACTGGGTCTCCTGGTCGGAGTTCCTCGTGGCGCGGGGGCTCGCGGTGCTGCGCTTCGACTACCGCGGCCACGGCGAGAGCACCGGCCGGTTCGAGGACGCGGACTTCGCCACGTGGCTCGACGATACCCGCCTGTGCGCGCGCTGGCTCGCCCAGCGCTGCCCCGGCATCCCGCTCGTGCTGCACGGCTTCCGGATGGGTGCCTTGCTGGCTGCGCACGTGTTCCGGGAAGGCGCTGGAGATGCCTTGCTCGCCTGGTCGCCCCCGGCCTCGGCGCGCGAGATGCTGTACGACGCGCTGCGCCTTCGCCTCGCCTCCGACCTCGCGCGCCGGGTCTCTCCGCCGCGGAACCGCGACGACTACGTGGCCATGCTCGAGGCGGGCGAATCCGTGGAGGTGGACTGCTACCGGTGGTCGAGCCGGCTGTGGCGGCAGGCGGGCGAGATCGTGTTTCCGCTGCCGGCGGAGGATCCGCCGAACAGCGCGGCTTCCACGGCACGCCCGTGGACCGTCGTCGCGACGGGCCGGCTGCCGAACCATCCGGGGCTGACGTTCGACCCGGTCTCGTGGGCCGGCACCGGCCGTCCCGACCCCGATGTCGGGCCGATCTTCCGCCGGAGCTTCGAGTGGATCGAGGCGTGCCTCCGTCCGGAGCGAGCATGATTCGCAGGATCCTCCAGCCCACCCTGAACGGCGGCCGGCTCGTCGGCACGGGACACCTGCCCGAGCCCGGAGAGGTCGCCGGCGCGAGCGATCGCCTCGCAGTTGTCCTGGTCAACTTCGCGCAGGCTTCCCGGGCCGGAGTGGGAGACCTCTCGGTGTGGATCGGGGACCAGCTGGCCGCACACGGGTACCCGGTGTTCCGGTTCGATCTACCGGGACTCGGGGATTCGCTCGGACCGGCGCCGGAACCGGGTCAGCCGCTCTGGTGCCACATCCGGGAAGGAAAGCACGCAGAGACCACGACGGCGCTTCTCGATCATCTCCGCGCCGAGTTCCCCGTGGAGCGATTCGTTGTCGGCGGACTGTGTGCGGGAGCGGTGACCGCGCTCTATGCAGCCGCCCGGCGGTCCGAGGTCGCCGGAGTCATCCTCCTGGAGCCCGTGTTCCACCTGTGCGATGTGCGCTTCGGTTCGGGTCCGTCGCACCGTCCTCCTCCTCCCCCCGACAGAGCAGCACGGCGCTGGCTGCAGAGCGTCAAGCGCCGTCTTCGCAAACGCCTCGCCGGAACACCGGTCGAACGCCGGGTCCGGATCCTCTATGCGAGCTTCAAGCGCCTGGCTGACCGGGCGCGCGGGCGCCGCTGCCCGCCGGATGCGATCCGCGAGCTGCTGGCGACCTGGCAGGCGCTGGTACGTCAGCGCCTGAAGATCCTCATCATCAACAGCGGCACCGACGGCCGCGAGATGTACAACCGCTACTACCTCGGCGGCCGCTTCGCCCGACAGGCCACGTGGCGGGTGGTGCGGGAGTCCAACCACATGCTCGCCGCCCACGGTGGCAAGGAGGCGGTCTCCCATCTCATCCGGGAATGGCTGGACCAGACGGTGGCGCACGACGCCGACACGACGTGACGAGAAGAGAATCTCCGGATCGGCGGCGCGGCTTCCCGGACTCCCCGATCCGGGCGAAGGCCGCGCTATGCGAGCCCTGCTACGGCCGGCTCGCTCCCGATCGGGGACGCCGGGTGTCCGTTCCGCCCGATCACGGGATGCGAAAGCCGAGCGTGTTGGAGATCTCCTGGATCCCGAACGGCGCCTGGGGATCGAGGACGACGAAGGCGGTGTACAGGGTGAGCCCCGTGAGCTGCGGCACGGCGGGCACGTGCAGCGCCGCCCGGGCAGTGCCGCCGCCGTCGAGGAGACCCACGTAGGCGCTGAACACGGCGGGAAGCTGGTTCGAGGTGGACGCCACCAGCAGGGCGTCCGGGCTGAGGTGCAGCCACCGCGAGCCGATCGACACCGGTCCGGCGCCCAGCGCCGTGCCCATCTGGTAGGCGCGGCCCGGGTCAGCCCTGGAAACCAGCACGAAACTGTACGCGGTGCCCGGCGCGCCGGTGCCACTGCCGGTCAGGAAGATGTCCTGCACCGTCAGACGAACCTTCAGGCCGCCGCCGGTCTCGATCAGAGCCGCCTGCGTTGCGTTGAAGGCTCCGGCGCCGTAGGTGTAGGCGCGCGGCAGGGAAGCATCGCGGCGAAACGTCGCGCCTCCCTGACCGGCGGCGTAGCGGATCTCGACGATCACGCTGTCCCGACCGTTGAAATCGAAGTGCTGGCTGCATCCGATCGGGCTCCACTGGTTCGTCGCGTAGGTCCAGCGGATCGCCCCCTGGTAGACCACGGTCCGGTTCGCCGCGAGGTTCCCATCGAGCGTGGCCGAGAGACGGCCGGACGGATTGTGCGCCATGCGCATCTCGAACTGCGCGGCGGTGAACGTGCCCGACAGGCAGGGCGCGAACGCGACGTCATGGATCCGGACCGGCACGCTCCCGAGCTGGCCGGCGGAGATCATCATCTGGTAGCGCCACTCCGAGGAGCCCTGAAAGGGCACGCCATTGCAGGTGCCCTGGTCGGCGTTCGCGTCGGGAACGTACAGGAGCCGCTGGGCGGCGCCGCCAGCCGCGAGAAGCAGCACGGCGAGAAGCAAGGCAGGAAGGCAACGTGGCAGGTTCATGGCATCCATCCCCCAATGCAGGCGTCCTTCGACCGGCCCGTTTCCACGACGTCAGTGTGCCACGGGCCGGCGCCGGCGTCAACATCCTGGCCGCCCCCCCGCGCGCGCATTCCGCGCGCGCCACGCTCACCCGCACCCCCCCGCGCGCGCATTCCGCGCGCGCCACTCGCCGGCTCAGACGTGATTGCGGAGCATGAGCTCCTTGGGATGGGGCTCGAGGTAGGTCTGCCCGGCGAGGTACTCCACGCCGTTGCTGCGGACGTGATGGCGGAGCAGCGTGAGCGGCACGAGGATCGGCACGAGACCGCGGTGGTAGTCGCGGATCAGCCCGGCCAGCTCCTCCTTGTCGGCCGCCGCCAGCACCCGCTTCAGGTAGCCCTGGGCATGCTGCAGCACGTTGGTGTTCTTCCGCACGGTGGCGATCTTCTTCAGCGCACCCATGAACAGGGTCTCGTACCGCGCCGCTACCTCGGCCCGCGGCAGTCGCTTGGCCTCGGCGACGAGTCGCCCCAGCGCGCGGTAGCCTTCGGGCTCGTGCGCGAGCAGGTTCAGCTTCTCGGCCGTGTGGAACCTGACGAGCGCGCCGATCGTCCAGCGCGCCCGGAACAGGGTCTTGAGACGGCGGTAGGCGAAGAGGCGCTCGAGGAAGTTCTCGCGGAGCCGCGGGTCGTTCAGTCGCCCCTCCTCCTCCACCGGAAGCAGCGGGAAATGCTGGAGCAACGCGGCTGCGAACATCCCGGCCCCGCTCCGCTCGGGCATCGCCTTCTCGGAGTAGATCTTCACCCGTTCCATCCCGCAGCTCGGCGAGTCCTTCTTCAACACGTAGCCCGAGAGGTCGAGCTTCTCCAGCGCGCGCACCTTCGCCGCCGCGTAGCGCTGCATCTTCTCGGTGTGGTCGGCGCCGCTGCGCACCCCCCGGAGCCGCACGCCCTCGCACGTGCTCACGAGCCGGATCGCCTCGCGCGGGATGCCGAGCCCGATCTCCACTTCCGGGCAGACCGGAACGAACGTCACGAAGGCGCCGAGCAGGTCGGTCAGGTAGGCATCGCGCTTGTGCCCGCCGTCGAAGCGGACCTTCCGGCCCAGCAGGCAGGTCGAGATGCCGACGCGGATCTCGGGAGCATCGTCGGGGGCGTCCCAGAGGCCGCGCGGCAAGGCTTCGTCGTTCATGCCGCCAGCATAGCAGGAACCACGGCCGCGGCCACCCGCCGATTCGCGCGTCCGCGACGGGGGGCATGCCCGAGCCCGCCGGTTTCGCTGTCCGAGCGACTGGACGCGAGGCGGCGCGCAAGCCAGAATCGCCGGCCGGAAGCCGGGGAACGAGCATGAGCCGCGACCCTACCCTCGTGTGGTTCCGGCGGGATCTCCGCCTGGACGACCATGCCGCCCTCCGCGCGGCCGTGGGGCGCGGCGGGCCGGTGGTTCCGGTGTTCGTCCTGGACGCGGTAGAAGACGGCGACTGGGCGCCCGGCGGCGCGGCGCGCTGGTGGCTCGACCGATCCCTCGCCGCGCTCGGCCGGGACCTCGAGGAGCGCGGTTCGCGGCTGATTCTCCGGCGCGGCCCGGTGATCGGGACGCTGCTCGATCTGGTCGCTCAGACCGGGGCCGGCGCGGTCTTCTTCCACCGGCGTTACGAGCCCGCGGCACGGCGCTGCGAGGAGGCGCTGCTCGACGCGCTCGGCGCACGCGGGGTGGAGGTGCGCGGCTTCAACGGCAACCTGCTGTTCGAGCCGTGGGAGATCGAGAAGAAGGGCAGCGGGCCGTTCCAGGTATTCACGCCGTTCTGGCGCACGTGCCTCGCGCGGGACGAGCCCGCCGCGCCCCGACCCGCGCCGCGCCGGCTGCCCGCGCCGCGAAAGTGGCCGCGCACCGAGGCCCTCGCCGCTTTCGGTCTCGAGCCGCGCCTCGACTGGGCCGCCGGGCTCCGGGCGGCGTGGACGCCGGGCGAGGCGGGCGCGCGCGCCCGGCTGCGGCGGTTCGTGACCCGCGCGCTCGCAGACTACGTTGACGGCCGCAACCGCCCGGACCGCCCTGGCAGCTCGCGCCTTTCGCCTCACCTCCACTTCGGCGAGATCAGCCCGCGACGCGTGTGGCAAGCCGTGAAACAGGCGTCGGCGCGCACCGACTCCGGCTCCGCGCGCACAAGCATGGACACGTTCCTCGCCGAGATCGGCTGGCGCGAGTTCGCGCACCATCTCCTGTGGCACTTCCCGGCCACGGTCGACGACCCGCTCCGGCCCGAATTCGCGCGGTTTCCGTGGCGCCGGGACCCCGCGGCGCTGAGGGCCTGGCAGCGCGGCCGGACCGGCTACCCGATCGTGGATGCCGGAATGCGCGAGCTCTGGACGACCGGCTGGATGCACAACCGCGTGCGTATGGTGGTGGCGTCGTTCCTGGTGAAGGACCTCCTGCTCCGGTGGCAGGATGGCGCGCGTTGGTTCTGGGACACGCTCGTCGACGCCGATCTCGCCGCCAACACGATGGGCTGGCAGTGGACGGCCGGCTGCGGGGCGGACGCCGCGCCCTACTTCCGGGTGTTCCACCCGGTGCTGCAGGGGGAGCGCCACGACCCGGACGGCGCCTACGTGCGCCGCTGGGTGCCCGAGCTCGCCGGGCTGCCGTCCCGCTGGATCCACCGGCCGTGGGAAGCGCCCGAGCACGCCCTCGCCACGGCCGGCATCGCGCTTGGCACGGACTATCCGCGGCCCATCGTCGAGCACGATGTGGCGCGCGACCGGGCGCTCGCCGCCTACGACCGGATCCGGAAGGCGCGCGCGTAAGTGAAAAAAACGCCCCTGGGGCGTTTTTTTCACTTACCCCGGTCTATCTGGAAAAATTGCCCCTGGGGCGTTTTCCTTGATCGGCATGGACCTGATCACGATCACCCGGGCGCTGCGGCGCGCGGTGCGCCCGCTCCGGTTCGGCGGCGAGGTGGCGCTCGTCTACAACCCGCTCGACTACGCCTGGCGCCCGCACACCCAGTATCTCGAGCGCTACGGCGGCGCGCCGAAGGAGGTGCTGCTCGTCGGGATGAACCCCGGCCCCCACGGCATGGTGCAGACCGGAGTGCCGTTCGGCCAGATCGCGGCGGTGCGCGACTGGCTCGGGATCGAGGCGCCGGTGGGAAAGCCCGTCCGCGAGCACCCGGGCCGCCCGGTGCTGGGCTTCGCCTGCACGCGGAGCGAAGTGAGCGGCGCGAGGTTCTGGGGCTGGGCGCGCGCGCGCTTCGATCGGCCCGAGGCGTTCTTCGCGCGGTTCTTCGTGCACAACTACTGCCCGCTCGCGTTCTTCGCCGAAAGCGGCCGGAACCTCACGCCGGACAAGCTCCCGGCAGTCGACCGCGAGCGGCTGTTCGCCCCCTGCGACCGCGCGCTCCTCGAGACCGTGCGCGTGCTCCGGCCGGAGCTCGTCGTGGGCCTGGGCGCGTTCGCCGAGCGCCGGGCACGGGTGGCGCTCCCGGAGCCGCGGCCGCGCCTTGGCCGTATCCTCCACCCGAGCCCGGCGAGCCCCGCCGCCAACCGCGGATGGGCGCGGGAGGCCGAGCGCGCGCTCCGGGCGCTCGGCGTTGCACTGCCTTGATCCGCGGGCGCAGCCCGCCCGCGCCACCCGAGCGCGCGCACTTCGCGCGCGACACCCCCACCCGCACCTCGCCGTGGCCTCCTGCCGGGCCTACCGCGCCTTCAGCCGGTACGGAAGGTACTCCGGCTCCCAGATCATCGCGTCGAGGCGGCGGACCAGCTCGGCATCCGACTCGAGCGGCGAGAGCCCCTCCTTCATCACGGCGCGGCCGGTGGCGAGCGCCACCTCGCGGGATACCCGGCGGATCTCGCGCAGCGACGGATACAGGGTTCCGCGCGCGAACGCCTCGTCGGGCACCAGCGCGGCGAGCGCCTCGGCCGCCGCGAGGAACACAGTGTCCGGCAGCCACCGGGCGCGCGCGGCGAGCGCGCCGATCCCCGCGCCCGGGAAGATGTAGAAGTTGTTACCCTGGCCGGGCACGATGCTCCTTCCCTCGTACTCGAAGCTCGGAAAGGGGCTCCCGACTGCACAGAGCGCCCGCCCGTCCGTCCAGCTGTACACGTCTTTGGGCCGGCACTCCGACTTGGACGTCGGGTTGGACAGCGCAAAAACGAGCGGCCGCTCAACCCCTTCGGCCGCCGCGCGGATCACCTCCTCCGAGAACAGGCCCGGCTGCCCGCTCCCCCCGATGAGGATCGTGGGCTTGATCGCGCGGATCACCTCGAGGAGAGGCGTGAACATCGGAATGCTCTCGTCCGTGCGCGCGAACTCCAGCTTCTCGGTGCGGCGCAGCTGCGGTCGGCTCGTCGTGATCAGCCCCTTGGAATCGAGCATCCAGATGCGCTCGCGCGCCGTCTTCTCGTCCAGCCCGGCCTCAACCATGCCGGCCACGATCTGGCGGCTGATCCCGATGCCGGCCGAGCCGCCGCCGACCATGACGACGCGATGATCGCGGACGCTGGTGCCGGTCAGGCGCTCGGACGCCACGATCCCGGCATAGACCACCGATCCCGTGCCCTGGATGTCGTCGTTGAAGCAGAGCACCCGCTCGCGATACCGGTCGAGCAGCCGGAAGGAATTGAGGTTGGCGAAGTCCTCGAACTGCACCAGGCAGTCCGGCCAGCGCTTCTTCACCGCCATCATGAACTCCTCGACGAGCGCATCGTAGCGCTCGCCGCGCTCCCGGGCCTTGGTCAGGCCGAGGTACATCGGGTCCTCGAGGAGCTGCTGGTTGTTGGTGCCGACGTCGAGACAGACCGGCAGCACCTTCCAGGGCGACACGCCCGCGCCGACGATGTAGAGGGCCAGCTTGCCGATCGTGATCCCCATGCCGTTGGCACCGAGGTCTCCCAGACCGAGGATCCGCTCGCCGTCAGTGACCACGATGAGGTCGACCTCCTCGACCGGCCAGTTCTCGAGCACGCGGTCGACCCGGCCGAGCTCGACGTCGCTGATGTAGAGGCCGCGCCCGCGGCGGAAGATCCGGTTGAACCGCTGGCACGCATGACCGACCGTCGGCGTGTAGACGATGGGGAGCAGCTCCTCCACGTTGTCCAGCACCGAGCGGTAGAAGAGCGTCTCGTTGCGGTCCAGCAGCGCCATCAGATGGATGTAGCGCTCGAGGTCGTCCGGCCTCGAGCGGTTGTCCGCCATGATGTGCTCGACCTGCAGCTCGATCGAGCGCGGGTGCGGCGGCAGGAGCCCCATGAGGCCCAGCTCCTCCCGCTCGGCCAGGGTGAAGGCCGTGCCTTTGTTGAGCAGGGGAGAGGAAAGCAGACGGTGGCCACAGTCGGCCACCTCCAGGTAGGTCTCTCCGGTGCGCGGGTCTTGCTTGCGCACGGGCGTCTGCTGGCGGGCGTGCATCTCGAGCCTCGTCCTTTCCATGGCGCCGCGCCCCGGTTCAGTCGCTCGGCGAACGCGGCCGGGCGGCCGCGCTCGGTGCCGGGGACCGGAGCGGCCGGGAAGGACTAATCCCGCCGGCCGGGAAAGACCACATCATCGAGAGCGGCTTGCGGCGCGAACGAGGCGGCCGCGGTCCGCCGCCCACTGGATCGGAGTGAACCCGTGGGTTAGAATCCGTGACCCGGACCGCGCGCCGATCAGGCCGCAGGGCAGCCTGCCGCGCCGCCGGGTGTGGGACAACGCCGCGACCGCCGCGACCGGCCGCGGGGCAACCGAGAAGGAGCGATATGCGCCCTCGCCGACTTCCTGCGATCTTCCCCGGACTGCTCGTCCTCGTCGCGGCCGCCGGGGTCGGACTGGCCGCCGGCCTGGACTGGGACCCCAAGCCCGTCAAGGACGACCCGCTCGTTCGCATGCCGGGCACCCAGCTCGACCAGGGGGTGACCCTCGAGGCGCCCAACCGCTGTCTGAACTGCCACGGCGACTACGATCCCGCGGCGGAGCCAGGCCTTCACTGGAAGGGATCGATGATGGCCCAGGCCGCGCGCGATCCGATGTTCTGGGCATGTCTCACCGCCGCCGCGCAGGACTCGATCTGGGCGCTCGGCAACCCCAACGCGACCGACCTGTGCCTGCGCTGCCACTTCCCCGCGGGCTGGCTGGGCGGACGCTCCGATCCGACCAATGCGAGTCTGATGTCGAGCACCGACTTCGACGGGATCACCTGCGACTTCTGCCACCGTCTCTACGATCCGTTCGCCAGGACCACTCACGACGGGTCGCGCGAGGGCAAGGACTGGATCGGCTACTGGGACGAGAAGGGCAACACCGGACCCGGCAGCCAGACGCTCTCCCAGATCGAGGCCGACGTCACGCTCGCCGCCGATTTCGCCCAGCAGACGATGATCCGGCTCTTCTCCGGCGAGGCGTTCTTTGCGAACAGCCTCCCGCGCTACGCCACCTACGGCGAGAACACGTCCGGGCAGTACTACGTGGCCACCACCACCGACAAGCGCGCCGGCTTCGCGGACGCGACGGGCCGCCACCCGATGCGCTACAGCCGGCACCACAAGTCGCGCTACTTCTGCGCCACCTGCCACGATGTCTCCAACCCGGTGCTCGCCAACCTCCGCAAGCCGCTCCCCGACCCGTCGGGCGGCAAGCACCTGATCTCGGAGCAGTACTCGGCGGCGAACTACTTCCACGTCGAGCGCACGTTCTCGGAGTTCGCGCTCTCGGCCTTCGGCCAGCCGGGCGGCGCCGCCACCAGCGCCGAGTTCCGGGCGCAGGGCGCTCCCACCGTCACCTGGGCCGCCAAGTGCCAGGACTGCCACATGCGGGACGTCGTCGGTGCCGCGGCCGACAAGAACAACGCGGTCGTGCGGCCGACCGGAAGCCAGGAGCATCCGGCGTCCGGCCAGCCGCTCCACGATCTCACCGGCGGCAACGCCTGGATCTCCCGGATCCTCGCCTCGCTCGACCCGACGCACGCGCTCTACGATGCGCGCAACGCCGCGATCCTGGGGCAAGGCCCGAGTGTGCTCACGCTGAACCTCAATGCGGGCCAGACACCGGTCGTGAACGGCAAGGCGCTCGCGGCGGGCTCCGAGCGCGCGCTCGCCCAGCTCAGGCTTGCCGCCACGATCACCGACCTCTCCTACAGCGCGAGCACCGGCCGGCTCGTCTTCCGGGTCCAGAACAACACCGGCCACAAGCTGATCTCCGGCTTCCCCGA
>JAFGQW010000398.1 GCA_016935485.1 Planctomycetota bacterium
CCCCCGCGGGCGCCGCCCGCCCGCGCCACCCAAGCGCGCGCCCTTCGCGCGCGACACCCGCACGCTCACCCGCACCCCCGCGGGCGCCGCCCGCCCGCGCCACCTGAGCGCGCGCCCTTCGCGCGCGACACCCGCACGCTCACCCGCGCCCCCGTTCCGAAGCGGAACGGCGTCAGACCCCAGTCGGCTCTCGCCCGCACCCGCACAAGCCCGCCTAAGGCCCCCCTCGCCCCATGCCGATGAGAACCGGGGGCGCCTGGCAAGCCGCCCCACGGAGACGGGAACCCACGCCATGACGACCGGGGCCTCGATGTGCGCAGAGACCGCCGTTCAGGCCGCCGGGCAAGCGATCCGCCGCCGGCTGGGCGAGGTGATGGTGATCGAGGAGCCCGTGGTCGAGCAGGTGCTGCTGGCGCTGCTTGCCCGTGGACACGTGCTCATCGAGGGCATCCCGGGCACGGGCAAGACGCTGCTCGCCCGCACGCTGGCGCGCGTCGTGGACCTCGACTTCAAGCGCCTCCAGTTCACCAACGACCTCATGCCCGCGGACGTCGTGGGCTCCTCCATCTGGCGCCCGGACGCGGGCGAGTTCACCTTCGTGCGCGGACCGATCTTCTGCAACGTGCTGCTCGCCGACGAGATCAACCGCACCAGCCCCCGCACGCTGTCCTGCCTGCTCGAGGCCATGGAGAGCGGCAAGGTCTCGGTCGACGGCCGCCCGCTCGCGCTCGCCGACCCGTTCTTCGTGCTGGCCACGCGCAACCCGATCGAGTTCCACGGCACCTATCCCGTGCCCGAGGCCGCGCTCGACCGGTTCTTCCTGCGGGTCACCCTCGGCTACCCCGACCGCGACGGCGAGCTGCATCTCTACCTCGGCCGCGATCCCGAGGCCGCGCTCGATGGGATCGAGCCCGTGCTCAGCCGCGAGGAGTTGCTCGATCTCATGGCCCAGGTCGACCGGGTCGCCGTCAGCAGGGCCGTCGCCGCCTACTGCTACGACGTGGTCGAGGCCACCCGCGTCGACGACGACGTGGCGCTCGGCGCCAGCCCGCGCGCCGCGCTGGCCTGGCTCAAGGCCGCCCGGGCCCGCGCCATGCTGGACGGGCGCACCCACGTGCTCCCCGACGACCTCAAGGTGCTCGCCCGGCCGGTGCTGGCACACCGCATCGTCCTCAAGGGCGGAGGGGATGCCGCGGAGCGGGTCGACCGGATCGTCGCCCGGACCCACGTGCCGCTGTGAGCCCGCCGCTCCCGACCGCGCTGGGCTGGAAGGGGCTCCTCTTCCACGCCGTGCTCGCCACGGCCTTCTTCGCCACGCCGTACGTGAACCTCTTCTTCCTGCTGCTCACCTTTCTCACGCTGCTGGGACTGCTGGCGTGGTTCTGGACGCTGCGCCACCTCGGCGGCGTGACCGGCGGCCTGCAGGAGCCCGAGCCGGTCGCGGCGGGAACGCACGCGCGGCTCGCCGGCTGGATCGAGACTCCCGGGCGCTCCCGTCTCGGCCTCGCGCTCCAGGTCGATCTCGGCGGCGCCGCTCCGGCCGGACCGCTCCGCCTCGCCGCGGGACCCACCTCCGGCCGGACCGCCGTGCAGAGCGCCACGCCGCCGTTCCGGCGCGGCGTCTACCCCATCGCGCGCGCCGCGCTGGTCACGACCTGGCCGCTCGGCCTCTTCCGGGCCCGGCGCGCCGTCGCCGCGCCGCGCGAGCTGGTCGTCTTTCCCGCGCCGGCCGCGCGCCGCGAGGCGCACGGAGGCGCCGGTCCGCTCGGCGAGCTCTGCGGGATTGCGACCGCGCGGGGCGGGCTGCTGCAACCCTCCACGCTGCGCGAGCATCGACCCGGCGATCCCGTGCACCGCATCCACTGGAAGGCGAGTGCGCGGCGCGGCGAGCTGGTGCTCCAGGAGTGGGAAGGAGGAGCGGGCAACGGCTACGAGGTGGTGCTGGACCGGCGCACCGATCCGGAGACCCTCGAAGCGAATCTCTCGGCGCTGAGCGCGCTGGCGCTGACCGCGCGGGAGGAGAAGGAGACCCTCACCCTCCATACCCAGGGGCTGTCGGCCACCTTCGGCCCCAAGGCCCGCCCCTGGCTCGAGCTCCTGAAGTTCCTGGCCGGCGCCGAGGCGCTCGCCCCAGCCGCCGCACCGCCCCCGCCGGCCGCGCCCGAGGTGCCGCGGCTCGCCGCCCGCCGGGAAGGAGGCCGGCCGTGAACCCGGCGCTACGCCTGGCGATGGTGGCGCTCGTGCTCCTCAACATCGCCTTCGTCCACATCACCGAGGCGGTGGCGGCCGGCTGGACCGTGCTGTTCGCGGTGCTCACCGCGCTCTCCCCGCTCCTCGTCCGGCTGGCCCACCGTCTGCCGTACCGCGTCGTCTGGAACGTCGCGGTCCTCGGCACCTTCGGCCTGCTCGTCGAGCATGTCAGCCGAGCCGGCTCGCAGCACCTGCTCGAAGACGGGCTCGTGCTGGCCGGGCTGTGCCAGGTGCACCTCGTGAACAACATCACCGCAAGACAGAAGCCGGATTTGCTCTTCTTCAACTCGTTCCTGATCGTGCTGGTAACGAGCTTCCTCAGCTTCGATCTCCCCTACTGCCTGCTGTTCCTCCTCTACGTGCCGGTGCTCGTGCTGGCGCTGCAGCTGCTCGTCCTCGCGCGCGCGGGAGTCCCTCTCACCGCGGCGGCGCTCCGGCCCTGCCTGGCCGGAGGTCTCGGCCGGAGCACGGCGCTCGTCGTGCTCACCTTCGCGCTGTTCCTGTTCCTACCGCGCGACTTCCACCGGCGGGGGTTCGTCGGCGAGCTCAAGCTCGCGCGCGCCGGCGCGCTCTCCGACGTCGGCTTCAGCGACCGGATCCACCTCGGCCAGGCGGACCGCGTCCACAGCGACGGCCGCGTGGTCCTGCGGGTGAGTGTGCTGCAGGGAAGCCGTCCGGATGTGCCGGCGTACTGGCGGGGTGCGACCCTCAATCTCTTCGCGGGCAGCAGCTGGCACGCGGATCCGAACGCCGCCGTGCTCGCGCCGTGGCGCCAGAGCGGGCGGCAGGAGTGGCGGCGCGCGCTCGGCCCGACCCGAACGCGCGTCGAGGCGGAGCTCGCACTGCCCGATTCGACGCGGCTGCTGGCCCCCCTCAACGCCGCCCGGCTGCACCTGGGTCCGCCGGCGGACCGCTGGCGGCGCGTCGATACCGCGGCGGACCTGACGGTCTGCTGCGATCGGCGCCCCGGGGATCGCATCGACCGCCGCTACTATCTCGATCTCGCCCACCCCGAGGCCCGACCCCTCGCCGCGGCGCCGGTCCCGACCGAACAGGTGGAGCTGCACCGGCGCCTGCTGCCGAGCGTCGGCTCCCGAGCCCTCGCCCTGGCTCGCGGCGTCGTCGCATCCACCGACGCACGCACCGACGCCGAGCTCGTGCAGCGTCTCGAGCGGGAGCTGGCCGCACGCTATCGCTACCTCGCGCCGGGCGCCCCGGGCGCGGCCGCCAGTCTCGAAGCCTTCCTCGAGGGCACCGGCGGCGGCCACTGCGAGTACTTCGCCACGGCGCTCGCGCTGTGCCTGCGCACGGCGCGGGTCCCGTGCCGCGTGGTGACGGGCTTCCGCTCCGCCGAGTGGGACGCCGACGGGCGGACGTTGCTCGTGCGGGCCCGCGATGCGCACGCCTGGGTGGAGGTCCTGGATCCCACGCGGGGCTGGTACACGGCGGATGCCACCCCGGCCGCAGGCAGCTTGCATGCGAACACCGCCGGCGGGTTGCTGGCACGCCTGCGGTCGGGACTCGGGCGCGCATGGGTCGAGGTGGCGGGCTTCAGCGCGGCGACCCGGGATCGCGCGCTGGCCTGGCTGGCCGCCCTCCCGGGCGGCATCTGCCGGGCGGCGGCGCGGTATCCACGGGAGACACTCCTCTCCATGCTCGGCGCCGCGGTTCTCGTCTGGGTTCGGTTCCGGCGGCGGCGCGGCGGCGATCCGCGCGCCGTGCGGGACTACCGGCGCGAGCTCCGGCAGGCCCGGCTCGCCCTTGCGCCAGGAGAGACGCCGCGCGAGCTTCTGGCTCGTGCGCAGCGCCAAGTCCTGCGACCGGACCGCCTCCACCGACTCGCGCACGCGACGCAGCGACACGAGGCCGCGCGCTACATGGAGCCTGCTTCGCCCGCCGTCTCGCCGCGGCGGTGAGCTTGCCGGATCGAACGCGGCGCTCGCCGCGAGGCGCACCTATCGTTCTTCCCGGCTCGACTCCCGGCAACCCTGCTCGGGCTCGCAATCGTGCTCGTGCTCGTTCCCGCGCAATTCCTGGCGCCTGACCCCGGAGAGTTGCCTTGCGCGGATTCACGAGGTCTTCACAGGGGATTCACGCGCCGCTGATCGAGGGCGTCTACCCTTCGCATGACGATTGACCCCGTGAGGAGGAAGACCGATGGTTGCCCTGCTTCAACGTTTCCGGCCGAGCCGCCCCGGCGAGGAAGAAAGCCGTCTGCTCGGGCTGGTGCCCGAGGACAATGCGCTCGACCGTCCCCGCAGCACAAACGAGATCCGCCTCGAGGATCTGATCCGCGCCATCGGGCTGATGGGCATGGAAGTGCACGTCGACGAGGACTGACCCGGCCGCCCGCGGGCGCAGC
>JAFGQW010000399.1 GCA_016935485.1 Planctomycetota bacterium
CGCGGGGCCGCTCTGCACGCCGCTCGATGTGCTGGGCGAGGACGTCGCGCTGCCCGAGCTCGAGGAGGGGGATCTCATCGGCGTCTTCTGCTCCGGCGCCTACGGCCGGACCGCGAGCCCGGTCGACTTCCTCGGCCATCCCGCGCCCGCCGAGCTCGTCGTGGGTGAGGGTTGAGGGTTGAGGGGTGAGAGGTGAGGGGTGAGGCGGGCGGGGCGTGGAGTTAAACACGACGGGCACGAAGAGAGGAGAACCACGAAGCGCAACGAGCGACTGGCCCGGGCCGTTCTCTCTCCTTCTCTTCCTCTTCTTCGTGTCCTTCTTCTTCGCTTCGTGTCCTTCGTGTTTAATACCACCGTTCGGTGTGGAAACGGGGGAGCGCGGAAGCAGGAGACGCGTCGCATGAGGCTCTCGATGGCGGTGATCGGACTCGTCGCCGCGCTGTGCGGCGGCGGGGTCGCGGTGCTCGGCGCGCCGCCCGCGGATTCCGGCGACGCGGTCGATCCGGTCGTCGCGGGCGCGATTGGACAGCAGCTCGACGCGCACTTGAAGACGATCGAGCTGAAGAAGGGCGGCTTCTCGGGATCAGCGCTCGTGGCGAAGGAGGGGCGGGTCCTGCTGCTCAAGGGCTACGGCACCGCCGACGCGAAGAGCAGGCGGCCGATCCCGGCGAACGCGCTGTGGGACTGGGCGTCGGTGAGCAAGCAGTTCACGGCCGCGGCGGTGCTGAAGCTCCAGATGCAGAAGAAGCTCCGGATCGACGATTCCATCCGCAAGATCTTCCCCGGCGCGCCGCGCAACAAGGCCGGCGTCACGCTGCGCCACCTGCTCAATCACACCTCGGGGCTGAGCAGTCGGGTCGAGCCGCGGGGCGTCGACATGTTCGATCGCGATGCGGTGGTGAAGTTCATCCTGGCGCTGCCGCTCGAGAGCCGGCCGGGCAAGAAGTGGGAGTACAGCAACGCGGCCTACTTCCTGCTCGCGGCCGTGGTCGAGAAGGTGTCGGGACGCCGCTTCGAGCAGTACGTGATCGAGGAGCTGTTCCGTCCGGCGGGCATGAAGGAGGCCTGCTTCATTGGCTCGCCCGGGTTGGATCTCGAGCGAGTCCCGCGCCAGTCGCGGGGCACCGGGGCGCATTTCGCCTACGGCGAGCGGCTGTCGTGGGGATACCGCGGATCGGGAGGCGCGGTGGCCCCGCTCGCCGAGATGCTGCAGTGGGACCGGGCGCTTCGCGGCGAGGAGATCCTCGATGCCGGGGCCAAGGCGGAGTTCTACCGGCCGGGGCTGAACGACTACGCGCTGGGCTGGTTCGTGCGGCAGGATCGGGGGGGAGACGTTCGCTACGAGCACGGCGGTGCGGTCGGCGACACGGCCACGTTCTACCTCCGCATCATGAAGGCCGACATCGTCGTCGCGCTGGCCTACAACACCCAGCCCGACCTCCATCCGCAGTTCACGGCCGAGGCGCTCGTGCAGATCGCGAGGACCGGGCAACCGCTGCGCTGAGGGCCCGCCGATCAGAGCTTCGCTTCGAGGTCCGGGTCGCGGCGGATCGCCTCGGTACGGTCTCGGGCCGCCTTCTCGGGCTCGCCGAGCGCTTCGTGGATCTCGGCGCGGACGAGCAGCGGGTCGGCCCAGTCCGGCGCGAGCGAGATCGCCTCGGTGAGATCCCGGACGGCCGCCTTCAGGCGGCCGAGCGCCTCGAGGGTGAGCGCGCGCTCGTAGCGCGCCTCGGCGTCGTTCGGGAGCGCGGCCACGACGCGGTTCCAGTCCTCGAGCGCCGGTTCGTCCCGGCCGAGCTCGAAGCGCGCCAGCGCCCGCATGCGGTAGCCCTCGATGTCGCGGGGATCGAGCGCGATCGCGCGGTCGGCCGCCGCGGCCGCCTCGCGGTAGCGCCCGAGCTCGAAGAGCGCCTGCGCGCGGTGGTGGTGCAGCTCGGCGTCGTCGGGGTCGAGCGCCGTGGCGCGGTCGAACTCGCGAAGCGCGCGCGCGAACTTGCCGTTCTGGAGGTTCACGACGCCGCGCGCGAAGCACGCGTCCGGGGAATCCGCATCGTCCGCGAAGCCCTCGATCACCTCGACGTCGTCGTCGCGCGCGGGCGCCTGGCGGCGCTCGCGGCCGGCGGGCCGCGGCCGGCCCTCGCCCTGCCGGAACCAGGCGGCGGGATCCTGGCGGTAGAAGTCGCGGAAAAGCGCGTAGAGCTCCGGGTGCTGCGCCGCGAGCTCCAGCGGCCGCTCGAAGAAGCACTCCGTCGTGACCGCGAAGAACTCGGCGCGATTCGCGGCCCCGTACTGATCCAGCAGCGAGACCTGGCCGCGCTCGGCCCGGTTCACGAGCCGGAGGTACTCGCGCTCGGCCACCTCGCGCCAGCGCTCGAGCTCGCGGCGGCTCCCAAGAGGCGGGGTCCCGGTCATCTCGCCGTCCAGGCCGTCGAGCTGGTGGGCGAACTCGTGGAGCACCACGTTCAGTCCGTCGGCGGGATCCGCGCCGCCCGCGACGACGTGCCGCCAGGACAGGACGACCGGGCCACGCGGCCAGGCCTCGCCGAAGGTCTCCATGTAGACGTCGGTGACGAAGGCGTCCGGATGGACGAGCACGCTCAGCACGCCGTCGAACACGTAGCGGCCGTCGCCGCCGAGGAGCAGCAGGCTCGCCTGGCCGGCGATCGTTACCTTGATCTCGTCGGTCATCTCGAGCCCGCGGCAGCCCACCCACTCCTTCTCCGCGACCATGATCGCGACACAGTCGCGGAGCTTCTTGCGCTCGTCTTCCGGGAGCCGCGGGTAGTGGCGGACGTTGCGGGTGAGGCAGGCCTCCCACGCGTCCGGAAACGGGCGTGCGAGCAGGCGCTTCCGGCGCCAGCGCTTGAACACGGAGCGGTGCCTTTCTGCCCCGCGGACGGGTCGTCCGGACCCGGCGCATGCGGGGGCCGATGCAGATCATACACCACCGAGCGGAGGAGCAAGAAGAGAAGAGAAAGGCAACCACGAAGAGCACGAAGGGGAGGAGAAGAGCACGAAGAAGAGGAGGAGGAGAAGAGGAAGAAGAAGTCGGGCAGGAGCACGAGCACGATTACGCGGGAACAGCGTCAGGCGCCGTTCCCGTTTTCCGTGCGGGTGCGGGTTCGCGCGTGAAGAGCACGCGCTGGCGTGGCGCGGGCGGCGTGCGCCCGCGGGGC
>JAFGQW010000400.1 GCA_016935485.1 Planctomycetota bacterium
GCGCGCGCTGGGGTGGCGCGTGCGGGTTGCGCCCGCGGGGGTGCGCGTGGCGCGTGCGGACAGCGCACGCGAGCGTGGCGTGCGCGAAGTGCACGCAGGGAGGATGCCGTTGTTGTGCAGCGCGTACGAACGAAACGCCTCGCCCCGTGGGGCGAGGCGTGCGGTGATTGCAGTCGAGGAAGGCCTACGGGTTGATCCGGAACAGGCCGTTGTCGGAGACAACCGTCAGCCCACCCGGGGCCACGCCCGCGAACGCGGTGTACACGCCGATGCCCACGAGCACGGGGATGTTCGGGATGTTCACCGCGGCAGTCGCCTGGCCGCTGGCATCAAGGACGCCCTGGTAGTTCTGGAACAGGGCGGGAAGCATGTTGTTCGCGGTGATGAGGAAGATCCCGTCGACGCTCAGCTTCACGGGCCAGCAGCCCACCATGAACGGGCCGGCGCCGAGGCTCGACGCGCAGACGTAGCTCACCCCGGCGTCGGGGTAGGAGTCGAGCGCGAGCTTGACCGTCGTGCCGATCGAGGGCCCGAGGGTGCTCGGCGTCACGTCCGCGCAGGTCAGCCGCACCTTGAAGCCCGTCAGTCCACCGCTGGTGCCGGTCGTGCCGGTGTAGGCCCCGGTGCCGTACACGAAGTACCGCGGCGCCGCGCCGGCGCGAGCCACGGTTCCTCCGAAGCCGCCGGACATCGCGCCGCCGATGTAGCGCACCTCGACCACGAGGTCCGACTTGCCGTCGTACTGGTGCGGGCAGGTGAACGCGAGCGGCGACCACGTGGCATTGGTCGTGTTCCAGGTGAATGCGGCGGCGCCGCGCACGACAGTCGGGCTGGCTCCGATGTTGGTGTCGAGCGCTGTCGAGTGCGTGGACGGGGTGAGATTGTTCATCCGGATCTCGAACGTCGTCGCCGTGAAGACGCCCGTCGAGCAGGGGGCCAGCGATAGGCCGGTGATGAGCAGCGGGGTGTTGCCCAGCTGCGCTGCCGTGAACACGGCCTGGTAGCGCCACTCGCCGTTGGCTCCGCTCCAGTTCGGATTGAACGGGAAGTTGTTGCACGTGCCTGATGGAGTGCTGTCCGGCACGTAGATGTCGCCGGCAGCTGCCGCCCCGACGATCAGGGCGACCAGCCCCAGCGCAAGCAGAATGCGTTCCATCATGATGGGTCTCCTTCGCGACCTTCCCTCGGACAATGATGCGTGGGCCAGCGACACGTGCCGCTGAGTCCCCATGGATCCTGTCCCTGCGGGCTCTCTCGTGCCTGGCTTGTCCCAGGCACCGTCTCTGATTGTCGCAGGCCGCCGTGCGCTGTCAAGATGGCTCGCGCGGTGGGCGGCCGCGGATCCATGGGACCCAGCATGCACCCGCCGGTTCAAAGCGCGTGCTGCTACGCGCCCGGTTAGCAGGTGATTCGCCAGGTTCTGCCGCAACCGCACGCTCGCCCTTGATCCGCGCGAAGTTCCCGGACAAACGGGTGTCGGCGCTCCGAGAAAGGCCTGCGATGACGAGCGACTCACTGCCACCTTCCGAGCTCGGGCCGCGGCTCCGCCAGGCCCGGACTCCAGCACGAGCGATCTCCGAATGGCTGGACCTGATGGACCTCTGCGAGAGGTTCCTGCTCGGGATGCTGTCCCGGGCGACGGCATGCGAGCGCGAACGGAAGGACGCGTACCGCCGCTGGTACCGGGAGCGGATGGAGGAGCACGATCAGGACCTCGTCCAGCTGTGCACGACGC
Source organism: Planctomycetota bacterium (assembly GCA_016935485.1). Taxonomy (GTDB): domain Bacteria; phylum Planctomycetota; class JAFGQW01; order JAFGQW01; family JAFGQW01; genus JAFGQW01. Next base: position 1,736 of record JAFGQW010000400.1, read on the forward strand.
TTGCCGAGCGGAGCCGGGAACATGGTCGCTGATGTGCTGCTCCAGGCGCTCCGACGCGTGGACCGAGGCCTGGAAGCAGGCTGTTCCGGGCGAGGCGGCGCCGGCATGAGCTGACGACTACGCGTCGTCGCAGGCCGCCGCGCGCGGTGGCGGTTCTACTCGGGATCGAAGCGGCGCGCGTCGGGGAAGATCTCCTCGAGCTTCACCACGAGCGTCGTGAGCTCGCTGCCCCGCGCGATCGTGAGCTCGAGTGCCGCTCCGGCCGGCTGCTCCCAGAACCGGCTGAGCGGGAGCACCTTCGGGTCGGTCCGCCACGCCGTCACGTCGAGGCCGCCGATCTTCCGGAGCTCGTCGCCGGGGCGAATGCCGGCGCGCGCGGCCGGTGAGTCCGGCACCACGTGTGCGATCAGGCGCGTGCCTTCGAGGCTCTCGGGAAGGAACACGGCGCCGAGGCGGTTGCAGGCGAACTTCCAGGCGAACTTCGCGCGTGGCCGGAGGTAGACGGTTCTTCCGGGGCCGTCGATCACGAGGTGAAAGCGGCTCAGCCCGACCAGCCCGATCGTGGCGCCGCAGCGCCAGGCCTCGAGCATCGGGTGCCGGGTGGACCCGACGGGCATGCCCTCGATCTCGAGGTCGCCGAGGACGAGCCGCCTCGCCCACCGGATCGGCTCGACGAAGAACCCGTACCCCGGGGAGTATCCGCCCACGAGCGTGGCCGGGGCGGACGGATTGGCGTCCTTCCACCGGGCCCATGCCGCGGCGCCGAGCGAGACCCCGCCGGCATCGCCGGTATCGAGGATGGCGGCGAGCGGTTCCGCTTCTCCCGAGGGGATCTCCACGATGAGCGCCTCGCTTTCCGCGCGCATCTTCCACCGGGTCCAGCCGGCGATCCCGTCCGGCAGCTCGGTGAGGAAGCGGACCGCGCGCTCGTCCCAGTCGATCGCGAGAATCCCGCGGGCGAGGAAGCTCCAGCCGAGGATGCCGTCGATTCCCCGCTCGAGCGGCGGGGGAATGGCGAGCACCGCCCAGGTGGCGCCGTGGAACTTCCGCCCGCCGAGATCCACGGTGCACGCTTCGGTGCGGTCGACGGCGACCTTGCCCGGTGCGAGGGGGCCGCCGGGCTCGGCCTTCGTCACCGCGAGCCCGAGTCGCTCCGCCGCGCCGCGCAGGAGGACGCAGACCTCCGCGCCGGTGTCGAGGCAGAGGCGCACGGGCCGGTCGTTGACCCGGGCGCTCACCCAGATGCGCTCCTCCTGCGGATCGATGCGCCCGCTCGCAGGCGCGCCCGCTCCCGGCGCCTCCTGGGCGGGGGTGGCGGCAGGCAGCGCGAGGGCGAGCACGAGGGTGGCGATCAGACCCCGGAGCGGCGCATCGTTCATGTTCGGCTCTCCCGTGCGTGCCACGATCGACGCTACCCGCGCGGGGCAAGACCGTCAACCGGGCGTCGCGGTCAGAGGAGGATCCAGACGACGAGCACGAGCAGCGACCAGGCGGTGACCGGCAATCCCACCCGGGCGTGCGTCCAGAACCCGATCTCGATGCCCGCGCGCCGGGCCTGCTCGAGCACGATCAGGTTGGCGATGCTGCCGATCGCGATGAGATTGCCGGCAAAGGTGGTGGCCACGGCGAGCACGTACCACGGCTCGAGCGGCAAGGGGTCCAGGAACCGGACGAGCAGCATCGTGGCGGGCACGTTGCTCACCACGTTGCTGACCAGGGCGGAGACGCCGGTGAGGGTGAGCGGATCCTGCAGATTCACGCCGTGGCCGGCGAGGCCGGCCACGAGCTCGTCCGGGACGCGGGCGGCCTCGATCCCCTCGATCACGACGAAGAGCGCGCAGAAGAGCGTGAGCAGATGCCAGTCCACCAGCTCGATGATGCGGCGCGATTTCATCCTGCGGCTGCAGAGCAGCAGGCCGGCGACGGCGATGGCGGACAGCTCCCGCGGGATGTCCGTGAAGAACAGCGCCACGAGCAAGCCGGCGGCGGCGAGTCCCTTGGAGGATTGCCACGCGTTGAACGCGGGCCAGGCGGACTCGGCGACATCCGGCGCGATCGCGGGCGGGAACGCCCAGCGGCGTCGGTAGCAAAGGAGCAAGAGGACGTAGCTCCCCGCGAGAGCGAGAAGTGCGGGGGGCGTGCACCAGAGCAGAAACGCGCCGAACGGCAGGCGCCCCATCTGCCCGATGAGCATGTTCTGCGGGTTGCCGATGATGGTGGCCGCCGAGCCGATGTTGCTCGAGACCGCCAGCCCGAGGAGAAAGGGCACGGGGTTCAAGCCCACCCGCAGCAGCGCGGCGCAGAGCACGGGCGTGAACGCCAGGCAGACGATGTCGTTGGCGAGCACGGCGGACAGCACGGCGCTGACCAGCATGAGGATGAGAAGAAAGCTCCGCGGGCGCGCAGTGAGCGCCGCGATCCTCAACGCGGTGCGCGTGTAGAATCCGCCGAGCCGGAGCTGGGCGGAGAGGATCATGAGCGCGTAGAGGAGCAGGATCGTGGAGACATCGATGGCGTGGACGGCCTGGGGGAGGGGAACCGCGCCGCTCACGACCATGGCGATCGCGCCCAGCAGCGCGATGCCGGTGCGGTCGAGCATGAGGCCGGGGATGCGGCCGATGGCCACCCCGGCATAAGTCACCAGGAAGATGACGAGCGCCGTCGCCATGCGCCTTGCGGCTCCGATCGCGGGCGAGAACCCCGAACGCGCTCTCCGCCCGACCGGGAGCGCGTCGCGAGGGACGGTCGTCCGTTGCCGGAGCGCCGGTTCCTCGAAAGTGTCAGAGGCTACCGTCGGACCGGGGGGCCGTCAATCGACAAGACGGCGGGTGCGCGTAAGCGTGCGCGTGCGCGTGGCGCAGGCGGACTGCGCCTGCGGGGCGTGGCGCGGGCGGATGGCGCCCGCGGGGGTGCGGGTGCGGGTGTCGCGCGCGGAGTGCGCGCGCTCAGGTGGCGCGGGCGGATGGCGCCCGCGGGGGGCAAGGCCCGCGCTACGCGGGCGCCTCGCCCTCGCGCGCCTCGGGTGCGGCGGGCGGGTCCACGGTGGCGCGGATGCGGCGCACTCCCTTGGAGGAGGCCTCCTCCTTCAGGATCCGGAAGCGGCCGAGCTCGCCCGTGCGGCGCACGTGGGGGCCGCCGCAAAGCTCCATCGAGTAGTCGCCGATTCTGTAGACCTTGACGCGCTCGCCGTACCGGTCGCCGAAGACGCCGATCGCGCCGGCGTCCTTGGCCTCGCCCAGCGTCATCTCCCGCACCTCGACGGGCAGATCGGCGGCGATCTTCTCGTTCACGATGCGCTCGGTCTCGGCGATCTCCTCCGGCGTCATCTTCTCGCCGTGCGCGAAATCGAACCGGAGCCGCTCGGGCGTGATGTTCGAGCCCTTCTGGAGGACGTGCCGGCCGAGCACGCGGCGGAGCGCCGCTTGCAGCATGTGCGTGGCGGTGTGCAGGCGGACCGTCTGCGCGGAGTGGTCCTGGAGTCCGCTCTTGAATTTCCCGGCCTCGACCGTCGAGGCCTCCTGGTGCTTCTTGAACGCCTCGTCGTAGCCGGGCTGGTCCCACTCAAGTCCCTGCTCCTCCACGAGCTCCTGGGTGAGCTCGGGCGGGAAGCCCCACGTGGAATAGAGCTCGAAGGCCCGCCGGCCCGGGAAGACGCTCCGGCCGCCGCGCTCCCTGCCCTTCTGGACGCCGGCGAAGGCCTTCTCGAACTCTCGCAGCCCGCGGCCGAGCGTCTCGGTGAACTGCTCCTCCTCGCCCTTGAGCTCCGCGAAGATGCGCTCGCGGTTGTGCTCGAGCTCGGGATAGGCGTCGGCGTGGATGCCGATCACTACGCCGGCGAGCTCCGGCGTGAAGCCCGCCGGGATGCCGACCTTCCGGCCGAAGCGCACCATGCGGCGGATCAGGCGCCGGAGCACGTAGCCGGCCTCGAGGTTGGAGGGCTCCACGCCGTCGGCGATGATGAAGGCCGACGCGGTGATGTGGTCGGCGAGGATGCGCTGGATTCGCAGCGTGAGCGCCTCCGGATGGGCCCGCGCGGCGATGGCGTCCATCAGCGGCTGGTAGACCTCGGTCTCGTAGACCGTGGCCTTGCCCTGCAGCACCGCGGCCGTGCGGACGGTGCCCATGCCGGTGTCCACGCACTTCATCTGGAGCGGCGCATAGGAGCCGTCGGCCTGCTTGTTGTACTGCATGAACACATCGTTCCAGATCTCGCAGTAGCGCGGGCACTTGCAGGCCGGGCTGCAGTCGGGCCCGCAGGGCGCGATGTCCCGGATGAAGAACATCTCGGTGTCGGGGCCGCACGGGCCGGTCTTTCCGGCCGGACCCCACCAGTTGTGCTCGCGCCCGAGGTGGAAGATGCGCTCGGCCGGGATGCCGTGCGCGCGCCAGAGGGCCTCTGCCTCCTCGTCGGCCGGCACCTCGTCGTCGCCGCCGAACACGGTGATCGCCAGCCGCTCCGGATCGATGCCGAGCCACGCCGGCGACGTGAGGAACTCCCAGCTGAACTCGATCGCCTCGCGCTTGAAGTAGTCCCCCAGGCTCCAGTTGCCGAGCATCTCGAAGAAGGTCAGGTGGTCGGCGTCGCCGACGTCGTCGATGTCGCCCGTGCGGATGCACTTCTGGTAGCTGGTGAGCCGCGTGCCGGCGGGGTGCTTCTCGCCGAGCAGATACGGCACGAGCGGGTGCATGCCGGCCGTGGTGAAGAGCACCGTCGGGTCGTTCTCTGGGATGAGCGAGGCGGGCGGGACGTGCGCGTGGCCCTTGCCGAGAAAGAACTCGATGTACTTGCGGCGAACCTCGGCAACGTTCATGCGTGAAGCCCGTGTCAGAGGTGGATCGGGGCGAGCCGGAGAGACGACCGCCCGCACGTCCATGAGGAACTCGCGGGCAATCTATAGCGCCGCAGCGCCGTCGGTTCAAACCCTGTCGAGCGCCTGCTTCAGATCGGCCACGAGGTCCTCGGGATGCTCGACGCCGATGCTGAGCCGGATCATCCGCTCGGTCAGCCCGGACCGGATCTTGAGCTCGGGCTCGACGTCGGCGTGCGTCATGGAGAAGGGGTGCTCCGCCAGCGACTCCGTGCCGCCCAGGCTGACCGCAAGCCGGAAGAGCTCGAGCGCGTTCAGGAAGCGGAAGGCCTCGGCCTCCTTGCCGACGATGTCGAAGGCGATCATCGCCCCCGGCGCGGTGCACTGCTTGCGGTAGAGGCCGAACTGCGGGTCATCCTCCTTCATGTGGCCGAGGTAGTAGAC
>JAFGQW010000081.1 GCA_016935485.1 Planctomycetota bacterium
CGGGCGCCGTCCGCCCGCGCCACCTGAGCGCGCGCATTCCGCGCGCGTCACGCGCACCCGCACCCCGCGGGCGCCGTCCGCCCGCGCACGCGCACCCGCACCCCGCGGGCGCCATCCGCCCGCGCCACGCCAGCGGGCGCCATCCGCCCGCGCACCCGCACCCCCACCCCGCGTTCTTCTTCTTCTTCTCGCGGCGGCTCAGGCGACGGTGATGTCCTTGTTCCGGTAGACGTCCTGGATGGCGTTTAGCAGCTGGATGCCCTCCTTCATGGGGCGCTGGAAGGCCTTGCGGCCGGAGATGAGCCCGAGCCCGCCGGCCCGCTTGTTGACCACCGCCGTCCGCACCGCCTGGGCCAGATCGCTCTCGCCCGCCGAGGCGCCGCCGGAGTTGATCAGCGGCACGCGGCCCATGTAGTTGCACGCGATCTGGTAGCGGCACAGTTCGATCGGGTGGGTGGCGCCGCCCGCCTCGGGCAGCAGATCGCTGTAGACCTTCTTCGAGGTCTTGCCGAACTTCAGCACGTTGTAGCCGTCCCGCACCTCGGGGAGCTTCTGCTTGATGATGTCCGCCTCGATCGTCGCGCCGAGGTGGTTGGCCTGCCCCGTCAGGTCGGCCGCCACGTGGTAGTCGACGCCGTCCTTCTTGAAGGCGGAGTTCCGGAGGTAGCACCACAGCACGCACACCATGCCGAGCTCGTGCGCCCGCTCGAAGGCCTCCGAGACCTCCTGGATCTGGCGCGTCGCCTCGTCGGAGCCGTAGTAGACGGTCGCTCCCACCGCGGTCGCGCCCAGGTCGAAGGCCTGCTCCACTTGCGCGAACATGACCTGGTCGTACTGGTTCGGATAAGTGAGCAGCTCGTTGTGGTTGAGCTTCACCAGGAACGGGATCTTGTGCGCGTACTTCCGGCTGACCGCCCCGAGCACGCCCAGTGTGGAGGCCACCGCGTTGCACCCGCCCTCGATGGCGAGCTTGACGATGTTCTCCGGGTCGAAGTAGATCGGGTTCGGGGCGAAGGAGGCGCCCGCCGAGTGCTCGATCCCCTGGTCCACCGGCAGGATGGAGACGTGGCCGGTGCCGGCGAGCCGCCCGTGGTCGAGGATCGACTGGAAACTGCGCATCACCTGGGGAGATCGATCCGAGAGCGCGAGCACGCGATCCACGAAGTCCGGCCCCGGCAGATGGAGGGCCTCCTTCTTGAATCCCTTGGCGGTGTAGCCGAGCAAGGAGTCGGCCTCCGCGCCGAGCAACTTCTGGATGTCGGTGTCGTGGGACGTCATGAGACTCGCTCCATTTCCTGATGGCCTGGGTTGGCTCCGGTGCGGAGCCTGCGCCGGCGGGCGCCTCGAGTGCCCGTGCGCGCGCGGCTCGTCCTGCCCGCGGCGCCGGCCGCATCCGCCTCCGGACCGGCCGGAACCGGCCGGCCACGGATTCTAACGGCGCCGCCGCGACGGTGCAACCCGCTGCCGCCGGCACGGCTCGACCCGGCTCGACCCGGCTCGACCGGGCTCGCCGCCGCGCGCGGTTTCCGGCGCCCCGTTGTCATCCCGCCCCCGGCTTGCGATAACGCCCGCGTGTTTGTCGTAGGACAGGCGACCGCTGTATTTTCTCCATTCAGGAAAGGAGATCTCGCATGAAGCCGCTCGTGTTCGCCGCGCTGCTGTTCCTCCTCCTCGCCGGCCTTTCGAGCGCCGACGAGGTGTTCGTACCCGACAACAACCCCGCCGCCGGCAGCTCCAACGCCATCCCGTTCTGGGCGGAGTGGAGCGCCATCCAGGGCCAGATCCGCTTCCAGATGCTCTTCGACCCGACCCAGCTCGGCAACCGCGCGTTCACGGTGCACGACATCGCCTTTGCCGCGAACTACAGTGGCTCGTTCTCGGCCACGCAGATGCAGATCCGCCTGAGCCACTGCACCGTGGGAACACTCAGTGCGACGATGGATCTCAACATCCCGAACCCGGTCGTCTGCTTCGACGGCCCGGCATCCATCCCGACCACCCTGGCCACCTGGACGCCCATGGGGCTGACGAACACCTTCACTTACAACGGCAAGGACTTCCTGGTCATGGATCTCCGCTACATGGGCGGCGCGACCAGCCTCACGGGCAGCGGCTCGCAGGGCCGGTTCCGCTCCGCGGCGATCCACCGGAGCTGGGCGTACACGAACTACTACGCCACGACGGAGTCGGGACAGGACCGGGCGGCCGGTCTCAAGACCCGCTTCACCGTGAGCGTCGTCTCGATCGTCGGCAGCGGCACCACCAAGCCCGGCAGCACGGTCACGTTCGCGCTGTCCTCGCCCACCGACGCCGGCCTTCCCTACCAGGTCGGCACCTCGGTCGGCACCGGGCCGATCCCGATCGACACCCGCCAGATCGATCTCGGCCTCGACGACGTGCTCGTGGCGTCGACCGGGGGCGCACTGCCCTCGGTCTTCGAGGCCTACAGCGGCTATCTCGACGCCACCGGAGCGGGGCAAGCGAGATTCCATATCCCGAACATCCCGCTGCTCGTCGGCATCCGGTTCCACACGGCGTTCCTCACGATCAAGGCGGGCGCGCCGTCCAACGTGAAGTCCATCTCGCCCACCTATTCGTTCACCGTGCTTGGCTGAGCCCGGCGCCACTCCCGTGGCCCGGGGGCAACGCGCGCCCCCGGGCCGGCGCCGATCGGCCGCCGGAGAATGCCGCGTCCTTCGGCCAACCCGCTTCCCGCCTGCGCACCGCGGCGCCCTGTTGTCAGCCGCCCGGCATGCGGCGATAATCGCCGGGTATTCGTCTCAGGACAAGCGAACGGCCGTTCTATCCCCCACGTGGAAGGAGACTCCGCATGAAACCGCTCCTGTTTGCCGCCCTCCTGCTCGTCCTCGCCGGGATCGCCGCCGCCGACGAGGTGTTCGTCCCCGACAACAACGCCGCCAGCGGCGGCGAGAACGCCATCCCGTTCTGGGCGGAGTGGAGCGCCATCCAGGGCCAGATCCGCTTCCAGATGCTCTTCACCCCGGCCCAGCTCGGCAACCGCGCGTTCACGGTGAGCGACATCGCCTTCGCGCCCTACTACAGCGGTTCGTTCGCCGCCACGCAGCTCCAGATCCGCATGAGCCACTCGACCGTCGGCACGCTCAATGCCGCGATGGATCTCAACATCCCGAACCCCGTCGTGTGCTACGACGGCCCCACGTCCTTCCCGACGACATACGGCACCTGGATTCCCATGGGGCTCACCGGCACGTTCAACTACAACGGCAACGACTTCCTGGTGGTGGAGGTGCGGTACATGGGAGGACAGACATCGATGTCCGGCACCTCCGGACTGCAGGGTCGGTTCCGCTCCGCGGCGATCCACCGTAGCTGGGCGTACACGAACTACTACGCCACGACGGAATCGGGACAGGACCGCGGCGCCGGCCTCAAGACCCGCTTCACGGTGAACGTCACCTCGATCTTCGGCAGCGGCACCACCAAGCCCGGCAGCACGGTTACGTTCGTGCTGTCCTCGCCCGGCGATAGCGGCCTTCCCTACCAGGCCGGCACGTCGCTCGGCACCGGTCCCATCGTGATCGACACCCGCCAGCTCGATCTCAGCCTCGACGCCGTGCTCCAGGCGTCCACCGGCGGCACCCTGCCCTCGGTCTTCGAGGCCTACAGCGGCAACCTCGACGCCGCCGGAGCGGGGCAAGCGAAGCTCCATCTTCCGAACATCCCGCTGCTCGTCGGCATCCGGCTCCACACGGCGTTCCTCACGATCAAGCTCGGCGAGCCGTCCAACGTGAAGTCCATCTCGCCGACGTTCTCGTTCACCGTGCTTGGCTGAGCTCGGCGCCACTCCCGCGGCCCGAGGGCAACGCGCGCCCCCGGGCCGCCGCCCCCGGCCGGCCGCGGCCCTTTTCCGGACGATTGCGCGCCTTTCGGCGAACCGGCCGCGCGCGGGGCCGTTCCTGTCCGGATCTCAAGCCCGACGCGCCGACCCGACAGGAGAACGCCATGCCCCGGACCGCCCGCATCCTCGCCGGTTTCTTCCTCGCCGTCGTCCTCGGCCTCGGCGCGGCCGCGCAGCCCTCCGGCCTGGCCGCGCGACCCGAGCTTCGCGCGGTGCAGGACGCGCTCGCCCGCTGGGACCGCAAGGCGGCGGCGCACCACCTTGAGACGCTCCGGCCGGCGGTCGAAACGAGCGCGGATCTCGCCGCGCAGGTCACGCTGCTCGAGATCGCGCTCGCCCCGGAGCCGGAACGCCTGCGCCGCTACCTCGCCTTCGCCGCCGCGTTCGCGGAACGCGAGGAAGGACTCACCGCGCTCATCGCCGCGCTCGCCCTTGCGGAGGCGCGAATCGAGAAGGCAGCGGACGCCGAGGCCGTCATCGCCGAGGACGAGGAGGTCTTCGTCTTCGAAGACGAGGAACCCGTCGCGGAACCGACGCGAGTCGAGCATCCGATCCCGGGCGCCCCGGAGCTCGATGCGCTCCTCCGCGCGGCGGCGCCGCTCGTGGACGCGTGGCGCGCGCGCCGGCCAGACGATGTGCGGGTCCGCCTCGCGCAGCGGCTGCTTCTCCGCAACCGCGCCGGCGCCCGCGCCGACCGCGAGCCGCTGCTCCGCGTCCCCACCGGCACCCCGATCCCGGTCCCCTCCCCGCTGGCCGAGCCGCTCCGCGTGCTGGTCCACCGCCTCCCGCATCCCGGCGCGGATGTCCGGCCGTATCTCGAAGGCACGGCGAGCGACCCGCCCGTGCTCGAGCGCGTGCTTCCCGCCGGCGAGATCGTCGCCGATCTGCCGGCTCTTCCGGCCGGCGCCTACGTGCTCGAGGCCCGCTCCGAGAAGAGCGCCTGGCGGGACCTCCGCCGGATCGTCGTGAGCGATCTCCAGCTCGCGGCGCAGGTCTTTCCGGACGGCGTCGCGGTGCTTGTCGCCCTGAAGCGCCGCCCGGCCGGCGGCGTGGCGCTGGCCGTCACGGACACCGCGGGCGGGTTCGAGCCGGCACGCGGTGTCACGGACTCGAGCGGATTCGTGCTCCTGCCGCTCTCCCTGCGGGAAGGAAAGCGCGCGAACGGCAACGGATCCGCGCTCGAGATCGCCGCCAGCATCGAGGACGCGAGCGGCATCCACACGACCTCGCTCTCCGCCAATGTGCCCGCCGCCGCGGGAGCGGACGACCTCCTGCCCGAGCTCGACGCGCACGTGCTCACGGACCGGCCGCTCTACCGGGCCGGCGAGACGATCGAGGGGCGGCTCGTGGTTCGCGTGCACCGGCCCGCACCGATGCCGGGACTCCTTCCCGCGGCTGGCGTGAAGCCGGTCACGGAGCCGCTCGCCGGACGCGAGCTGCGGCTCGAGGTCGAGCTCCCGAAGGCAAAGCCCGCCGTCCTCGATCTCGTCACCGACGCATGGGGCGTGGCGCCGTTCTCCATCCGGCTCGCCCCGACCGCGGCTCCGGGCGAGATCCGGCTGTCGGCCTGGATGCCGCTCGAGCCGGGGGAGCGTTTCGCCGGTATGGACGCGCGCAGCGATGCGCCGAAGGTGCGCGTCCTCGGGGTGACCCAGCCGGCGCAGATCCAGGACTACAAGCGGCCGCCGTTGCTGCTGGAGGTCGCCTGGCCCGAGGTGAAGAGCCGGAACGAGAATCCCGTGATCGTGGTCACGGCCAGGCATCCGGCCGGCACTCCGGCCGCCGGCCTCGCCGGAACCGCCACTGTGTCTGCAGGGGCGCGCTGGAGCGAGAGGCCGCTCCGGCACGAGGAGCCGTTCGTGCTCGACGCCGGCGGCCGCGCCGAGATCCGGCTCGGGCTGTCGAGGCTCGAGGTGCCCGCCGACTGCTCGTTCTGGGTGGACGCAGAGGTGACGGTCACCGCCGCCGACGGCCAGCGCGTTCGACGCGGCCCCGGGATCATGTATCGCCATGAGACCTCGCCGTCCGCCCCTCCAGCCGCCGAGCCGAGCGCGACGATCGACGTGACGGGGCCGGGTGGCCGCGCGAAAGCGGGCGAGCCGGTCACGGTGAAGGTGCAGGGCCCAGCCGGTGCGCCGGTCCTCCTCTCGGTGGCGCGCGAGACGCTGCTTCACTGCCGGAGCGTCGTGCTCGACGCGCGGGGCCGCGCCGAGGTCTCGCTTCCGACGGAGCGCGACTGGTGGCCCTCGGTGTTCGTGGCCGCCACCGGCTTCGATGCAGCGGAATCGGGGCGATGGTGGGAGCCGGGCCCCACGCGCATCGACCTCGAGGAGCCGGCGGCGAAGCTCACCGTCGCGCTCGAGAAGGACCGCGAGACGTACCTTCCCGGCGCGCGGGCGAGCTGGAAGCTCACGACGCGCGATGGAGACGGCCGGCCCGTCCCGGCCACGGTCTCGATGGCCGTGGTCGACGAGACGCTCTTCGCGCTGGCGCGCGACCGCACGCGGGATCCGTGGGACGTGCTCCGCTCGCGCGACGGCAGCCTCCGCTTGAATGAATCGCGGTCGCCTTCTTTCGCCGCGATCTGGGACGCGCTCGGCCAGCTGCTTCGAGGCGGCGTGATCCCGGCGCCTAGCTGGAGCGAGCTCCTGGGTTTCGACTGGCGCGGCGGCGGCGCGTACGGAGGCAGGCGCTACGGCGGCTACGGCGAGGGCCGGGACCCTATAGCCGCCACCCGCAAGGACTTCCGCGCCACGGCGTTCTTCGCGCCCGCGATCGTCACCGGCGACGACGGCAAGGCAGAGGTGTCGTTCTCCTTCCCGGACGATCTCACCACCTGGCGCGTCACGATGTGCGCCGTCGGCAAGGGCCGCGAGGCCGCGCTCGTCCGCGAGACGGCGAGGACGGAGAAGCCGCTCGCCGTGGAGCTCGAGCTCCCGCGGCTCTTCCGGAGCGGCGACGAGCTCGCGGTGCCGGCGAGTGTCCACCAGACGGGGGGCGCGCCGCAGGAAGTCGCGCTCGAGCTCGAGGCCGGCGGCGCGCTCGAGCTCCCGGCGGGCGATCGGCGCATCGAGCTCTCCACGGCGCCGGATGCGGCGCGCGGACGCGAGGTGACGCTCACCGCGGTCGGCGAAGGCGAGGCGATCCTCCGCGCCGTGCTGACCTCGGCGGGCCCGGATGGCGAGGTGCACGACCGGCTGGAGCGGAAGCTCTCCGTGCTCACGCGAAACGCTCATCGTATCGAGAGGGATTCCGCGCTCGTCTCCGGCCGCGCGATCCTCGAGCCGCCGCGCCTCGAGGGAATCCCGCGCCACGGTCCGCTCACCGTCGAGGTGCTGGGCTCGGTCGAGGCGCTGCTCGACAAGGCGAGCGCCTATCTTGCCGCCTACCCGCACGGCTGCGTGGAGCAGATCGCGAGCGGGCTCGCCCCGCTGCTGCTGGCCATCGAGACGCACCGCGCGCTCGGCGGCGAGGGGCACGGGCTCACCCCGCCGCAGGCGCATCGCCTGGAGGTCGGGCTCGCCCGGCTTCGCGATCTCCAGCAGCCCGACGGCGGGTTTGCCTGGTGGCCGGGGCTCTCCGACTCCGACCCCACCATGTCCGCCATCGTGTTCGGATTCCTGGCCCGGATGCGCGAGGTCGGCCTCGATCCCGCGGACTACGGGCTTCGCACGGAAGCGGATCTCGAGATCTTCGGGCAGGCCGAGCGCGCGCTGACCCCGGCGCCCGACAGGACGAAGGAGGACCCGGCGACGGGGCCCTTCCCCACCGGTGCGCGGGCGTTCCTCCTCCAGCCGCTGGCTCGGGACACGCGGCGGGAACAGGCCCTGGCTCTGGCGGCAGCCGAGCTAATGACGGCGCGCCTGCTGCTCCGCCCGAAGGACGAAGCGGCCGCGCGAATCTGCGCCCAGCTCGGCGCCGGCGGGGACCGCCTCCCCACCGGACTTGCCGCACGCCTCGGCCGTGCGCTGGCGCGGTCCGGGAACCTCGAGGCCGCCGGCTCTCTCCTGACCACGCTCCGCGCGCGGCTCGAGTCGACCGGCAGCTTCGGCGCGGACCTCTCGATCGCCGAGAGCCCGGCGTGCCGCGCCGCCGCGCTGCTCGAGCTCGTCCTCGAGATCGCGCCGAAGGACGTGCTGCGAGACCGGCTCGTGCGCGACCTCATGCGCCGGAGCCGCGACGGGCGTCTCGACCACACTGCCGGCACGGCTGCCGCGGTCTGGGCGCTCGCCCGCGAGCGGAAGGCCGCCGGAGCGGTGGTGCCGCCGGCGGAGGCGTTCACGCTCGCGCTGATGGGCGAAGCGGCGGGCCAGCCAATCCGCCGCGAGCTCCGCTGCGACCCGGCCGAGGGATGGAGCTGGAGCCTGGAACTCCCCTCCGAGCTCGAGCGCGTCGCCGTGGACGGACCCACGGGGCGACGGCTGCTCGTGACCGCGCGGGTCGCGTACGCCGGGGACGGCGCCACCGCCGGCGCGCTCGACCGGCCGATCCGGCTCGACCGGCGGCTGTACCGGCTGGCGGCGAAAGCCGACGGATCGTTCCAGCGCGAGCGTCTCGACGCGGAAGTTGCGCGGGGCGACCTCCTCGAGGTCGAGCTCGCGATCGAGGCGCCGCCCGATCTCGACCACCTGGTGCTGGAGTGCCCGGTCCCCGCCGGCTTCGAGGCGATCGCGCAGCAGGGCCTCGTCGTCCACGACGACCGCGTGGCGCTGACCGTGCCGCGGCTGTTCGAGGGCGGGCGCGAGAGCCGCACGTTCCGGATGATTCCGGGCCGCGCGGGCCGCGTGGTCTGGCCGCCCGCGGAGATCGAGGCGATGTACGCCCCGGAGAAGAGCGGGCGCTCGAGCGGCGCCGCCCTCACGGTCGGCGCGCCGCGGGCGATCGCCGCCGATGC
>JAFGQW010000401.1 GCA_016935485.1 Planctomycetota bacterium
CCCTGGAAGTCCAGCCACGACGAGAACACATCGTCGTCGCTCAGGGGCTGGACCGTGGTCGGGTCGGCCGAACGCAGGAACGCCTCGAGATCGCGCAGGTCGAAGATCCTCGTGCCGCCCACCACGAGCGGCGTGCGCTTCATCCGGTCCATCTCGAGCTCCAGCTCGCGCCTGAGCACTCCCACGAGGTCCCGGCCCGTTCCGCGCCGCGGTCTGAGCCGGCCGGCCAGCTCGCAGTAGCTGTGCATGTAGAGCCAGGTCGAGAACATGTCCTTCTGCCCGTAGGACGCCAGGAGGTCGCGCAGCCCGGCGGCCTCCGCCGTGTCCTCTTCCGCCTCCCGCACCAGCCGGTGCATGTCGAAGATGTTCTTCACCCGGTGCCGCTCCCGGCCCGTCGCGTCGCACACCAGAAAATCGCCGATGCCGGTGAAGTCGCGAATCTGGTCCCGCAGCCGCTCGAGACTGCCCGGATCGCCCTTCGGCAGGAGGAACGCGACGTCCTGCAGCGCTTGGGCCTCCTTTGCCTTGGAGGCGACGATCACCGGATAGCGCGGATAGTAGGTGCGCACGAGCTGGACCAGGTCGCGACCGGCGTCGCTCGTCAGCTGCTCGCCCCGCGGGAAGACGACGTCCGTGATCAGGCAGACCACGTCCTCTCCCCGCCCGCGCGTCCGGAAGGTCCCGGCGTCGATCTGCGCCGCCTCCGGCACGCCGAAGAGGAACTCCAGGGTCTCCTCGTAGGTCCTCGTGATCATCACGTCCGCGCGCTGGCCGATGATCCCGTAGAGGATCGGCAGGAACTGCGAGAACCAGCGCGGCTCGTCGTCCACGAGAAGGAAGATGAACCGGCGGAGCGATCCGCCCGCCTGGATGTTCAGGCGGTCCTGCGCCAGCCGCACTCCCGCGACGGCCACCTTTGCGGGGGACAGGTCGGCCCGGTCGACCGCCAGGATCAGGTCGGCCCGGGCCGTGTACGGGAAGCGCTGCCGGGCCACGGACGGCGGCGCGCAGCCGACGCTCTCGTTCCCGCTCAGGAGGAGAATCACGGTCTTGGGGTTGCGCCGGCGCAGCGGGGCCGGGTCCACGAGGTTGAGCGCCGTGTCGTCGACGACGAGGACGCTCGCGCCGGCCGCGGTGAACTCCGCCACCGAGACCGGGTCGAAAAAGAGCTGGACGCGG
Organism: Planctomycetota bacterium; assembly: GCA_016935485.1. Classification (GTDB taxonomy): domain Bacteria; phylum Planctomycetota; class JAFGQW01; order JAFGQW01; family JAFGQW01; genus JAFGQW01. The sequence continues at coordinate 1,180 of JAFGQW010000401.1, forward strand.
GCCCAGGGCAGGGCGGCGCCGAGCGCGTCCACCGTGGACCGGATCGCCTCCTCCGCCGAGAAGACGACCACATCCGTGATCTTGACGGGGTGGATGACGCGGGGCTCGAACGGGAAGAGCTCCGGCACTCCGGGCTCCGCGCCGCGCCGCGGCGGCGCCCCGGCCGCTTCGCTCATGGCCGGCCTGCCTCCTCCTGCACGACATCGCAGCGCTGATGGATCGTGTCCGCATAGACGCTCACCGGGCGCGGAAACTCGAGCACGTACAGCGGCTCGTCGGGGTTTGGGCCGCGGAAGAACCAGGGGTCGATCGTGTCGTGCATGGGGGCGATGAAGCCGTAGACGATGTTGTTGCACATCAGGTTCGTGAGGAAATGCGTGCCCTGCGTGCCGTACATGCGCGTTTGCGCCTTCTTTCGCTCCTCGTCGAACCCGCCCTGGATCATGTACAGGAAATGGCTGCCGTAGATGCCGCCGGTCAGCGCCTCCTCCTCCGGCAGCGGCTCTGGTCTGCCGGCCACGTCCACGCCGTACTCGAAGATCGCGGCGGCCCCGTCCACCTCCCGGAACTCCAGGAACAGGCCCCAATCCCGGTTCCGGCTCCCGAGACGGCCGGGCACGATGAGGATGTACGGCTCTCGGGCCGCGCGCATCCTGTGGTTCACGCGCGCCAGCGCCTCCCGCACGGCGTCGTGCTTGTCCTTGCGGTACAGGAACGGCGACACGACGACCGCATGCTGGATGTCGGTCCGGACGCCGTGGCCCTGCAGGCTGCGGACCGAGACATAGGTGCGCGCCGGCCGATCCGGAAAGTCCACGGCCTCGCATTCGAGCCGCGGCAGCAGGGTGAGCTGGACCACGTGGAAGCGGCCGCACTCCCGGTCCGTACAGCCGAAGTCGATGTTGAACACGAACTCGATCTGGAAGGGCGTCGAGGTCACCGACGCGATCTTCTCCATGATCTCTACGAGGCCGCTCCGGAAGCCGAAGTGGTTCTTCTGGACGAGCTCTTCGATCGTGATCACGTTGTGGTGCAGCCCGAGGAGCTTGATCTTGTGGTAGTTGGCGAACTGCACATGGAGCTTGACCATCGTCTCCAGCTCTTCGCCCTTGAGCTCCCGGTTCTTCGTCATGTCGAGCGCGTAGAAGTACTTCTGCCCGCCGCCGCTCTGGAGGAACTTGACCGGGATGGGATCGCGGATCGTGGCCATCGAGATGACGGGGAAGTCATCCAGGACCGTCGCGTAGCCGTGGCCAAACGCAATGCGCGCGAAGCCGTCGTTGGGATCTTGCGCCTTCAGGGCGTGCGGGAAGAAGGAGTTGGCGATCCCGGAGATGTACGGGTAGTAGCACGGCCCGGCCCGCGTGTCGTCGTACAGGCCCGGGATCGGGTTGATGACGATGGCCATCTTCTCCGCGGAGCCCGGGGCTTGCTTCCGGAGAAAGTCGTCGTAGACGTGCCGAACGGCCTGCACGAGCTGGCCCAACCGGGTCTCCGGATCGGGGTGGTTGTTGGGAAGCATGAAGGACGCGTGCTCGCCGGCGTGCACCGGTCCGATCCCTGCGCTGGAAATCCCGGCCTCGTTCGTGGCCGAGGACCTCACCCCGACGGGGGCGTCGCCCATGTCGCCCAGAATCGACGAAATCACCGCGAGCGGCTCCGGTTCGAGCTGGCGGCCCAGCGCGACGAAGCGATCGAAGAAGCTGGTCGTGAGAATCCGGGTCCGGAGCTTGGTGACCCCCGGGATGTCGCAGGCGTTGAGGCGCGCGAGCCCCTCGCCCTTCCCGCCCAGCGAACCGTCCCCGTAGGCGAGGACCTCGACCGCCGGCTCTCGAACGGGTATGGCCATGGTCGGGTCCTCCTGGTCCGCCCGTGATGGCACCGCACCGGAAGTGGGCGCCGCCGGCCCCGGCGGCCGACGCGCGCCCACCCTCCAGTCGCGGCCTCCGGCGGCGGGCTCGCTACACGAGACCCTGATCCATCATCGCATCCGCGACCTTGACGAACCCGCCGATGTTGGCGCCGTTGACGTAGTTGCCGGGCGTTCCATAGGTCGCCGCGGCGTCCGCGCACGTCCTGTGAATCCGCTTCATGATGTCGAGCAGCCGCCGGTCCACCTCTTCCCGACTCCAGCCGAGCCGCATGCTGTTCTGCGACATCTCGAGGCCCGAGGTCGAGACGCCGCCCGCGTTGGCGGCCTTCCCCGGTCCGTACAGGATCTTGGCGTCGACGAACACCTTCACGCCCTCCGGCGTCGTGGGCATGTTGGCGCCCTCGGACACGACGTACACGCCGTTCTTGACCAGGTTCTTCGCGTCCTTCTCGTTGATCTCGTTCTGTGTGGCCGACGGGAACGCGCAGTCCGCCTGGTGGTCCCACAGCGGGTTGTGATCGAGCTTGGGATCAAACCGCGTGTACGTGACGCCCTGGAACTTGTCCGCGTATTCCTGGATCCGCCCGCGCCGGATGTTCTTGAGCTCCATCACGAACGTGAGTTTCTTCGGGTCGATCCCCTCGGGGTCGTACACGTAGCCGTTGGAGTCCGACAGCGTCACGGCCTTCCCGCCCAGCTGGTTCACCTTCTCGATCGTGTACTGGGCGACGTTGCCGCTGCCCGAGACGAGACAGGTCTTGCCCTCCAGGGTCTCCTTCCGGGTGCTCAGCATCTCGCTCGCGAAATAGACCGCGCCGTACCCGGTCGCCTCGGGACGGATCAGCGAGCCACCCCAGGCGAGACCCTTGCCGGTCAGCACCCCGGTGAACTCGTTCCTGAGCTTCTTGTACTGGCCGAACAGGAAGCCGATCTCCCGGCCGCCGACCCCGATGTCGCCGGCGGGCACGTCCGTGTCCGGCCCGATATGCCGGAAGAGCTCGTTCATGAAGCTCTGGCAGAACTTCATGACCTCGTGGTCGCTCTTGCCCTTGGGGTCGAAGTCGCTGCCGCCCTTCCCGCCGCCCATGGGCAGCGTCGTGAGGCTGTTCTTGAACACCTGCTCGAAGGCCAGGAACTTGAGGATGCCGAGATTCACGGTCGGGTGGAAGCGCAGTCCCCCCTTGTACGGCCCGATGGCGCTGTTCATCTCGATCCGGAAGCCGCGATTGACATGGACCTCGCCGCGGTCGTCGAGCCAGGGGACCCGGAAGAGGATCACGCGCTCGGGCTCCGTGATTCTCTCCATGATCTTCATCTTGCGGTATTCAGGGTGGCGTTCGAGGACGAGCGCCACCGATTCGACGACCTCGTGGACGGCCTGGTGGAACTCGAGCTCCGCGGGATTCTTCGCCTTGACCCACGCCATGAATTCAGAGACGTAACTCGACATGCAGCGATCCTTTCAGCAAAGGCGCACCCAGGACAGCAACAGCACTCCTCCTCCGAACGGGAAGCAATACTACCGGGCGACCCGACTTGTCAAAGCAATGAAAGGCGGCGACGCTCCAGGGGCGGCACGGCGTGGTGCCAAGGGGGGCGTGCGGACAGGAAGCGAGCACGTCGCTTGCGACGCCCCGGACGCGCACGGGCGCCGCGGCCAAGGGAGTCGGCGATGAGACGTCGGAAGGTGTTTCCAGACGATGCTTTGCGTCCGCTCCCGCCGCTCCTCATGGGCGAGGCCGAGTGGGGTCGGCGTGGGGTCGACCGGGGTCAGACCCCGTGCCCGGGTGAGCGTGCGGGTGCGCGTGCGGGTATCGCGCGCGGAGTGCGCGCGCTGCAATTCGATGGGGTCAGGCACCGGACATTGCAGACACGGCGGTCTGCAATTCGATGGGGTCTGCAATTCGATGGGGTCAGGCACCGAGAACTTGCAGGAAGGTCGAGCGTGCGGGTGCGGGTGTCGCGCGCGGAGTGCGCGCGC
>JAFGQW010000402.1 GCA_016935485.1 Planctomycetota bacterium
GCCGCACGCTCCACCGCCGGTCCCCCGGGATAGCCGAGCTCGAGGATCGCGGCCGCTTTGTCGAACGCCTCGCCGGCCGCGTCGTCCCGGGTGCTGCCGAGGAGCTCGACGCGCCCGGGCCCTTCGGTCCAGAGCAGTCCGGTGTGGCCGCCCGAAGCGATCAGTCCGAGGTACGGATAGGCGGGCGCACGCGTCATCAGGCGCGCGGCGTAGAGGTGCGCCTCCACGAGGTTGACAGCCACCAGCGGCCGCGCGGCGAGCCAGGCTAGAGTCTTGGCTGCGGTCAAGCCGACGAGCAGCGCACCGATGAGACCCGGGCCCTGCGTCACCGCAATGCCGTCGATCTGTCCGAGCGACGCCCCCGCCTCGGCGAGCGCGCGGTCGAGCACACCGAGCAGCCTCTCGAGGTGCGCGCGCGACGCCACCTCCGGCACCACTCCCCCGTAGCGGGCGTGCAGCGCATCCTGGGTGGCGACGACGCTGGAGCAGATCCGCCGGCCGTCCTCGACTACGGCGGCGGCAGTCTCGTCGCACGACGTCTCGAGCCCGATCAGGCGCACGGCACCGGCCGCCGCCGGCGGGCCCGCACCGCCACCGATCACGAGTCCTCCTCCGCCTCCGGCGGGCGCGCCCGCACCGCCGCCCCTTCGTCCGCCTCGCGCGCGACCGTCCTGCCGACCGGATAGCGGCCGCGCAGCAGATCGATCGCCGCAAGAAGCTGGCGGTCGACGGTGTCCGGCCAGACGGGCGGCGGCGCCGGTGTGCGCGGATCCACCTCGTCCGCGAGCCAGCGCTCCCACTCCCCGTCTTCGCCCATCAACACGACGTCCTCGGCGTGGCGCAGCAGCACCACCACGTCCGGCAGGATCCCACCGGTATAGCGCTTGCGGTCGGCCGAGTAGATCCGGTCGATGCAGCGGCCCGACGGCGTGTAGTAGCGCGACGTGGTGATCTTGAGACTCGTCCGGGTCTGGCCCATCCGGTAGACGCTCTGCACGACGCCCTTGCCGTAGGAACGTTCCCCAAGGATGACGGCGCGCCGGTAGTCCTGGAGCGCGCCGGCCAGCGCCTCGGCAGCGCTCGCAGTCGCCCGGTTGATGAGCACCACCAGCGGCAGCTCCGCGGGCACCTGCTGCGCCGGCGTGGCGTGGAGCACCTCGTGGTCCTCCGGATGGCGCCCGCGGGTGCTGACGATCACGCCACGCGGGAGGAACCGGTCCGCCACTTCCGCCGCCTGCCGGAGCAGCCCGCCGCCGTTGTTGCGCAGATCGAGCACGAGCCCGTCCAATCCCTCCGCCATCAGGCCGCGCAGCGCCGCGTCCACCTCCTCCACCGTGTGTTCCTTGAACGCATCGATGCGGAAGTAACCCAGCCCCGCCTCGGGGTCGACCCGCCGGCTGCCAAGCACGGTCTCGACTTGCACCTGCGCCCGGGTGAGTGTGCAGTCGAGCTCGCGCGTCGCGCCGTCCTCCGTGCGCTCCAGAGTCAGCCGCACCGGGCTGCCCACCTCGCCCTTGATGCGCTGGAGCACTGCCTGGAAGTCGCGGCTGTCCCGCAGGCGGGCGAGCCTCTCGCTGTCCACCGCCACGATGCGATCGCCGGGCAGGATGCCCGCCGCGCGCGCCGGTCCGGAGCGAAACGGGCGCGCCACCGTGAGGAAGCCGTGTTTCAGGCTGCGGTCGAGCGAGAGGTGGACCCCGAGTCCGCCGAAACGGCCGCGATTGTCCTCCTCGGCGGCGCGCGTCGCCTCGGCATCGAGGAACTGCGAGTAGCGGTCGAGGTGGCTCACCATGCCCCGGATCGCGGAATCGCTCAGCTCCGCGCGGTCCAGGGACTCCACGTAGTGCGCCGTGATCAGCTCCAGGACCTGGGGAATCAGGCGGACGCGCGCCTGGGCCGGATCGCTCCGGGCGGGGCGCACGGCGGCGAGCGCGGTGAGCAGCACGAACCCGACCAGCACCAGGGGCAGGAGGTAGATCACGAAGAAGCGGTGCTTGGCCATGGCGGCCTCCCGAGGGACCTGTGCCGGCGAGAACTGGAGCCGGCGACAAAAGCGCTCCCCCCGGGGAGCGCGTCGTGGGGATCGGGTGTGGTGGGCAGAGGCAGAATTGAACTGCCGACACCGTGATTTTCAGTCACGTGCTCTACCAACTGAGCTACCTGCCCAGGCGCGAGCGTTCGCTTCCGCAGCCCGCCGGCGACGGCCGCCACGGAGCGGACGGCTCGAATTATAGGGTCACCGGCTCGTCGGTCAAGGAGGCGCCGCGGCCGAGCAGCCGGCGCGCCCCGGCGATGTCGGTCGCGATCTGCGCCGCCAGCGCCGCCGGCGTCGCGAAGCGCTGCTCGCCGCGAAGGCGGTGGTGGAAGGCGACGCCGACCTCCTCGCCGTAGATCTCCTCGTCGAAATCGAGGATGTGGGTCTCCACCGTCAGGGGTGCGCCCGGTCCGAACGTCGGGCAGACGCCCACGTTGGTCACGGAAGCGTACTGGCGGCCCTGGTTGCGCTCGAGAACGGTGGCGTACACCCCCCCGGCCGGGCGCAGCAGGGTACCGGGCGCAAGGTTCACGGTGGGAAAGCCCAGGGTATGCCCCCGGCGCTGTCCGAGCACGACCTGGCCCCGGAGGTGAAAGGGGCGGCCGAGCATCGCCGCCGCCTTCTCGACCTCGCCCGCCTCCACCCGGTTTCGCACCAGGGACGACGAGATGACCTCGCCCCCGAAGCGCACCGGCTCGAGCACGCGCACGGCGAACCCGGTCGCCTCGCCCAGCCGCCGCAGCAGGTCCACGTCGCCCTCGGCGCGGTGGCCGAAGCGGAAGTTGGCCCCCACCACCGCGCCGGTCAA
>JAFGQW010000403.1 GCA_016935485.1 Planctomycetota bacterium
CGCCCGCTACCGCACGATGCTGGACGAGATCGCCGCCTTCGTGAAGGACGTCTACATTCCCGACGTGCTGGGCTTCAGCCGGGGGCCCTGGCTCAAGCTCGCGAGGATGGGGCTGGGCGCGGGGCCTTCCAGCTACCTCGCCTGCGGCGGCTTCGAGAAGGACCCCGCCGGCAAGGAGACCGTCTTCGGCGCGGGCGTGGTGCGCGACTTCGCGTCGGACCGCGGCAAGGTCGAGAAGCTCGACCCGAACCGGGTCACCGAATCGGTCGCGCGCGCCTGGTACCGCAAGAGCGTTCCCCGCCACCCCGCCGACGGCGAGCAGGAGTTCGATCTCGAGCGCGAGGGGGCCTACAGCTTCGTCAAGGCGCCGCGCTACGACGGGCTCGCGGTCGAGGTCGGCCCGCTGGCGCGCGCGCTCGTCATGCGGAATCCCGGCGTGATCGAGCTGGTGCCGGACGGCACGCGGCCGGGGGTGGTCGCGCGGCACGCCGCGCGGGCGCTGGAGACCGGCCTGATGGTCGATGCCTGCTACCAGTGGCTCGAGCAGCTCGCCGAGGCCATGACCCGGCCGGGCTTCCGGATCCACGACACCGAACATTGGTCGCCGCCCGAGGCGGGGCGGGGCGCGGGCTTCATGGAGGCGCCGCGCGGCGCGCTCGGCCACTGGATCCGGATCAAGGACGGCAAGATCGAGAACTACCAGGCGGTGGCGCCGTCGACCTGGAACGCATCGCCGCGCGATGAACGCGGCGTGCGCGGTCCGTACGAGGAGGCGCTGCTCGGGGCGCCGATTCCCGATCCCGACAATCCGCTCAACGCCGTGCGCATCGTGCGCTCCTTCGATCCGTGCCTGGCCTGCGCGGTGCACCTCATCGATCCGCAGACCAACGAGCTCAGGAAGTTCCTCGTCGAGTGATGGAACCTGCGCGCACTCAGGACGGTTCCTCTCGCGATCCCGGAGAGCGGCGCGCGGTCCCGGCCGCCGAGGCCGGTCCGGCGCCGGCGATCGTGATCCTGGGCGTCGGCAATCTGCTGCTGTCGGACGAGGGCTTCGGCGTGCACGCCGCCGAGGTGCTCGCGCGCGAGGCGTTCGGGCCCGGCGTGTCGGTCGTGGAGGGCGGGACCGACGGCTTCGGGCTGTTCCACGTCATCCGCGAGGCGGATCACCTCATCGTGGTCGACGCGATCCGGGGCGGCGGCACACCGGGGTCGATCTACCGGTTCGAGCGCGGCGCGGCTCCCGGGGGGCGCCTGCCGCCGCTCCACTCCGCCCACCAGGTGGGCATCCTCGAGGTGCTGGAGCTCGCCGAGCTGATCGGCGGCGCGCCTGCGGCGGTGTTCCTCGGCGTGGAGCCCGGATCGCTGGAGATCGGCCTGGAGCTCTCGCCGGCGGTGGCCGCCCGCCTGCCGCGCGTGGTCGAGCTGGTGCACGCCGAGGTGGCGCGCCTCCGTCGGCCGACTCGATCCGGCACTCGAGAATGCCGGCCGAGAGATCGGGCTCGAGAGCGGCCTCGCGGTGGAGGGTCCGGGTCGTCGCCAGATGGGACCGGACCGTGATGAAGGTGGCGCGGGGCGTCCCGAAGGACTCGCCCCTGGCCGGTGTCACTGCCCGGTGCGCTCTTCGCCCGCTTCGCGCCGCGCGACCTCGCGCTGCAGCCACTCTTCTACCGGCGTTCCCAGGTCCTGCCCGAAGACCTCGTCTCGCATCTCCTCGAGCAGCGCGCTGCGCGTCGGACTCCAGTCTGGGCCGTACGGAGTCGACAAGCACCGGCTGCCCCACAAACGGTCCGGCACGCCGTGCGGGACCGACCGCGGGCCGAGCTGTCGCAGATGGTAGCGGTGGGCATCCGGAAGTCCCGCGTCCGCGAAGGCCTTGAGCAGGGCCGCACGATCATAGCGCGGGCTTCGCCCGCAGCCCGCAGCCCACAGCCATCAGCCATCAGCCATCAGCTGTCAGCTCCCGAAGAGAAGAAGAGAAGCGGGGCCCGGCACGCGAGGCCGCGTTGCGTGGGGCCGGCGAAGAGCGCCCGCGGAGCGTGCGGGTGCGCGTGGCGCGGGCGGACTGCGCCCGCGGGTGGCGCCCGCGGAGCTCAGAGCTGCCGGTCGCCCGCGCCCTCGCGGTCGGCCCAGCCGAGCCAGCGGCGCGTCACCCAGAGGTAGACGGGCTTGCCGGCACGTATCCACACGCGGGAAAACCAGGAGCGGCGCGCGAGCAGCTGCCGGTCCGTCGGCGTGAGGCGGTCCGGGCAGTAGGTGCGCTTGTGCTTGAGGAGGTGGCGAAGATCCTCGCGGGCGAGCGACCGGAAAAGGCGGCCAGGCCGGCGCCGGACCGTGGCCAGCTGGTAGTCGACCAGCGCCGGAAGTCCCTGGGCGGTGACCAGCCAGTTCGGCTCCTTGGCGAGGTCGTTGTGCGCGACGCCGCGGCGGTGCAAGGTCCGGAGCAGGCGGCGGGCAGCGCGAAAATACCTGGCATCGGCGGGCCGCGCCTCCTGCATGGGCCGCCCCTCGATCCAGGTGCGGAGCAGCACGCCGTCCCGCCAGGCGAGCAGCCGCGGGACGCCGGCCACGCCCTCCAGTGCCCGCAGCGCGCGGGCCTCGCGGGACGCCAGCCAGACCGCGAGCCAGCGCGCCCACCAGCGTGCCGCGGTCGTGTCCCGCCGCACCGCCGGCGCGTCGCCGGCTGTGCCGGTGTTGCACAGATCCACGCAGCCGAAGACGTCGGTCTTCAGGCGGCGCAGCGCGGCGCCGGGATGCAGGTACGCTTCGTTCATGGTCGTCGAGGCTCCGCTGGCCATTGTCCCCGCGGATCCGGGCGGATGCCAGGGCCCGAGCGCCGGCGGTCAGATCCCGCGTTTTTGCCGCTTGCAGGATGCAAGACCGGCCTCCACGTGGCAAGATCTTGCTCGATCCGGCGAGAGAACGCATCCTGCGCGGGGGCCGGCCGGTGGGAGATCGAGCTGGAGCACGAAGCATGAAGCGCGCGTCGATCCTCGTGGTTGTGGTGTTCCTCCTGATCCTGGCGGTGCCCATCGCCAACCTGGTCGTCGGCGTGCCCGACCATGCCCTGAGCCAGCTGGCTTCCAGCGATCCGCGCACGCTCCAGGCGGCGGCGATCCTCGGCCGCAAGTGCCTGAACTGCCACAGCACCGAGCCGAACCTGCCCTTCTACGCGAAGTTTCCCGGCGCGAGCCAGCTGATCCAGGCCGACATCCGGGCCGGCCTGCGCCACGTGGACCTGGCGACGGCACTGCCGGCGCCGCCGGGCGGGCCGGTGCTCGAGGTGGCGCTGGCCAGGATCGAGCACGTTCTCGAGCAAGGCTCGATGCCGCCGCTTCGCTATCAGCTCCTGCACTGGACGAGCGGGCTGTCGAGCGACGACGAGGAGAAGCTCTTCGTCTGGATCGGCGCGCTGCGCGAGAAGCACTACGCGAGTGCGGGCGTGGCCGAGCCGTTCCGGTCCGAGGTGGTCCAGCCGCTGCCCGGGTGGCTGGAGCTCGACGCGAAGAAGGCGGCGCTCGGCGAGGATCTCTACCACGATCCCCGCCTGTCGGGCGACGACGCGACGTCGTGCGCCACGTGCCACGCCCTCGAGAAGGCCGGCACGGACCGCCTGCGCTTCTCGCGCGCCGTCGGCGGCAGGACCGCCGCCCTGAACGCTCCCACGACGCTGAATGCGCAGTTCCAGTTCGCGCATTCCTGGGACGGGCGCGCCGCGACGCTGGAGGAGCAGGCGGTCAGCCACATCACGGACCCGGCCGCGATGGGCGCGACGTGGTCCGAGGTCGTCGTCAAGCTCGAGAAGGACACCGCTCTCGCGGAGGCCTTCCGCGCCGTCGATCCCGGGGGCATCACGCAGCAGGGCATCGTGGGCGCCCTCGCCGAGTACGCGCGCTCGCTGCTGACCCCGGGGTGCGCCCTTGACGGCTACTTGCAGGGGGATGCGTCGGCCCTCACCGAGGACGAGAAGGAGGGTCTCAGGATCTTCAAGGCCAGCGGTTGCGCCACCTGCCACTGCGGCAACATCCTCGGCGGGCGGTCCTTCGAGATCATGGGGCTCCGCCGGGACTATTTCGGGCTGCGGGGCGACGTGCGCGAGGCCGACAACGGCCGCTACAACGTCACCGGACTGGAGGCGGACCGGTTCCGCTTCAAGGTGCCCACGCTGCGCAACATCGCGGAGACCCCGCCCTACTTCCACGACGGATCGACGTCGGATCTGCGGGCCGCCGTCCGGACGATGGATTCCCACCAGGTCGGCGGCCGGCTGTCCGAGCTCGATCTCGATCGCGTGATGAAGTTCCTCCGGACGCTCACCGGAAAGATGCCGGCGCCGCCGGAGCGGTAAGCGGCACGGCCCAGGAGCCGGGCTCATGTGCACGATCCTGCTCGCCTGGCGCTGCCGCGAGGAGCTGCCGCTGCTCGTCGCCGCCAACCGCGACGAGTTCCACGACCGCGCGGCGGCCCCGGCCGGCTGGTGGCCGGACCGGCCGGAAGTGCTGGGCGGACGCGACCTGGCGGGGGGCGGGACGTGGCTCGGCGTGGACCGGCGGGGGCGGGTCGCGGCGCTTGCCAACTACCGGGAGCCCGGTGCGCCGGCGGGCGGGCTCTCGCGCGGGCGGCTGGTCGTGGACTTTCTCGCGAGCGACGAGCGGCCGGCGGCGTTCGGGCGCGCCGTGGTGGCGCGCGGCGATCGGTTCGCCGGGTTCACGCTGGTGGCGGCCGACGCGGCGGAGATCGTCTGCGTCGGCAATCGCGAGCGCACGGCGCGCACGCTCGCGCCGGGGGTCCACGGGTTCAGCAACGGCGGGCTCGACGCGCCGTGGCCCAAGGTGCGGGCCGGCCGGGCGCGAATCCAGGAGCTGCTGGCCGCGCCCTCGCTCGACGCGGCCGCGTTGCTCGATGTCCTGAGCGACCGGACGGTGCCGCCCGATTCCGAGCTGCCCCACACGGGCATCGGTCTCGAGAAGGAGCGGCTGCTGGGCGCGATGTTCGTCGTCAGCCCGGACTACGGCACGCGGGCCAGCACCGCCGTGATCGTGCGGGCGGAAGGGACGGTGACCTTTCTCGAGCGAACGTTCTCCCGGTCCGGTGCGCCGACCGGCGAACGCCGGTTCGAGTTCCGGCGGCGGGGCTGAGGGAAGCCGCACAGAAGAGAACCACGAAGAAGGCACGAAGGGCACGAGGGAGACGAAGAGAAGGAGGCGATTACGAGCACGGGGGGAATGGGGTCTGACGCCGTTCCCGTTTCAGGGCGAACGGTGCTCGCAGGACGTGCTCCGGGAACGGGGTCTGACCCCATTCCCGGGTGAGCGTGCGGGTGCGGGTGTCGCGCGCGGAGTGCAGGTGGCGCGGGCGGAGGGCGCCCGCGGGGGTGCGGGTGTCGCGCGCGGAGTGCGCGCGCTCAGGTGGCGCGGGCGGAATGCGCCCGCGGGGGTGCGGGTGCGGGTGTCGCGCGC
>JAFGQW010000404.1 GCA_016935485.1 Planctomycetota bacterium
CCCGGGCGGCCCTTCCTGTTCACGATTCCCGCGACCGGCGCGCGGCCGATGACGTTTCGCGCGGAGGGGCTTCCGCCGGGCCTCGTGCTCGACGAGGCGACGGGTCGGATCACCGGTGCGATCGCGCGGCCCGGCACCCACGAGGTCGTGCTCCACGCCTCCAACGCGCGCGGCGCGGCCACGCGGTCGCTCCGCATCCAGGTCGGCGACACGATCTGCCTCACGCCGCCGCTCGGCTGGAACAGCTGGAACTGCTGGGCGCACGCAGTCGACGACGGGAAGATTCGCGCCACGGCGCGGGCCATGGTCGAGAAGGGGCTCATCCACCACGGCTGGACCTACATGAACATCGACGACTGCTGGCAGGGTGTCCGCGGTGGTGCGCTCGGGGCCCTCCAGCCCAACGAGAAGTTCCCGGACATGAAGGCGCTCGCCGACTTCGTGCACGGACTGGGGCTCAAGCTCGGCATCTACTCCACGCCGTGGATCACGTCGTATGCCGGGTTCTGCGGGGGCTCGAGCGACCGCGAGGACGGCGCGTGGGACAAGGCGCTGCACGGCAAGGACCGCCGGCACGGCAAGTTCAAGTTCGACCGGAACGACGCGGCGCAGTGGGCGGCGTGGGGCATCGACTACCTCAAGTACGACTGGGGCCCGAACGAGCTCGAGTCGATGGAGCGGATGGCGGCTGCGCTCGAGGGCTGCGGCCGCGACATCGTCTACTCGCTCTCGAACACGGCGCCGATTGCGCTCGCCGAGGCGCTCGGGCGGCGCGCCAACCTGTGGCGCACGACGGGCGACATCCGCGACGGCTGGGACTTCGGCCAGAGCGACGGGCGCGGCGCGCAGGGCATCCGCGACATCTGGCGCTACCACGGCCGCTGGGCGAAGTTCCAGGGTCCGGGCCACTGGAACGACGCCGACATGCTCGTGGTCGGCAAGGTGGGCTGGGGCGCGCTCCGCCCCACGAACCTGAGCGGCGACGAGCAGTACGTGCACATCTCGCTGTGGTGTCTGTGGTCGGCGCCGATGCTGCTCGGCTGCCCGGTCGAGGAGCTCGACGACTTCACGCTGAGCCTGCTCACGAACGACGAGGTGCTGGCCCTGCACCAGGATTCGCTTGGCCTCCAGGCGGCGGCGGTGGCGGGCGACGAGGCGAGCGAGGTGCTCGCGAAGAAGCTCGAGGACGGGAGCCTCGCCGTGGGGCTCTTCAACCTCGGGCTCCTTCCGGCCGAGGTCGAGGTGCGCTGGCCCGCGCTCGGGCTTTCCGGGCCGCAGCGCGTGCGGGACCTGTGGCGCCAGCGCGACGTCGGCCGCTTCGCGGATCGCTTCGCGGCTACCGTTCCGGGCCACGGGGTGGTGCTGGTGCGGATGTCCCCGCCCGAGTGAGCGGCGCGAGAAAGTGCGCCACTGCCCCGCGCCACTCGTCCGGCCGCTCCGTCGCCACCGAGTCGTGGCCGGCGCCCGGGATCGCGACGAGCTCCGCGGGTCCCGCCAGCGCCGCCCGGAGCGCCGCCGCCTCCCCGGCGGTCGAGCGCGAGTCGAGCTCGCCGCGGAGCACCAGCACCGGACAGCGCACGGACCGCGCGTAGTCCAGCGCCGAATGCGCGAACGCGTTGAAGCCGTGCTGGACGCCGCCCCAGAAGACGAGGAGATGTGCGGCGGGGAAGGCCGGGAGCTCCATCAGCGCGAAGCGGTTCTCCACCGCCTGGAGCATCGTGCTGAATGGGCCCTCGAGGATGAGCGCGGCGGGACGGACGCCGGCGGTGGCGCCGGCTCGCAGCACGGCCGCGGTTCCCATCGAGTACGCGTAGAGGATCACGGGCTCCACCGCGGGCAGGGACTCGGCCAGCCGCACGGCCGCCGCAACATCGAGCACCTCGTCGTGGCCGAGCGTGGTGGCATGCCCCGCCGATCCGCCGCTGCCGCGAAAGTCGACGAGCAGCGTGTCGAAGCCCAGCGCATGAAACGCCTGCGCCTGCGGGAGCACGCTTGCCTTGCTCACCGCATAGCCGTGGAACAGCAGGACCGTGCCGCGCGCGGCCGGCGCCGGGATCCGCCAGACCTCGAGCGCGAGCCCGTCCGCGGTCTCGATCGTGTGCGTCGTGAAATCGAGGCCGAGGGCCGCCGGCGTCGTGCCGTTCAGCGGTTTCGGCAGGCGCACGCCGGTGGCCAGGATCTTCAGCTTCTCGAGGAACGCAAGCGATTCGGGCGGGGGCGTGCGCGCGCCGCCCGGCACGAAGTGCGTCATGGCGCGGGCGTGCAGGTACGCCGACGCGTTCAGCGCCGCAAACCCGAGGAACAGGAGCGCGCCGAGCGTGCGCCAGCGCCGCCGCCAGAGCCAGGCCGGGATCGGTCTCATGGTCCCGCCGATTCTACCCGAGCGGCGCCGCGCGGCCAGCGGTCCTGACGCCGCGTGCCACGGCCTGCGATCCCCCGCAGGCTACCGGCGAATCTCGATCCAGAGGGGCAGGCTGCGCCGCCCGCACGCGCCGGGCTGTGCCGGATCTGGCCCTTGCACTTCGAGCCCGCATCGGTAGACAATCAACGCACCGGCGGGCACCAGACCCTCCCGCCGGGAAAGTCGGGTCGGGTCGTGCCCAGCGAGCCCGGGCGTCTCCGACGACGACCCGGGAGCGTCGTCAAAAGGAGCTGCGCACTGTCATGCAGGAACCCCAGGTACCGCCCGTTGCGTGCTGTGAGAACCCGGATCCGCAGAGCGCCATGCCCTGCGCGACTTGCGGAAAACCGACGTGCAAGAACTGCCGCACGTTCTCGGAGACGAAGCCCATGTGCCGCGAGTGTCGCGTCCAGGTGGAGGCGAAGCTCGTCGACGAGAAGCCGGACGCGTCGCGGCTGGCGACGGCGCTGGTGGGCGGCGTGACCGGCGCGATCCTGGGCGGCGCGCTCTGGGCGGCGATCGTGCTGATCACGAACTACGAGGTGGGCTACGTCGCGCTGGCCGTCGGAGCGCTGGCCGGCTACGGCACGCTGCTCGGCGCCGGCGGCAAGAAGAGCGGGGCTCTCCAGGGTATCTCGGTGCTGGCCGCTGTGCTCGGCCTGGTGCTCGGCAAGTACTTCACGGTCGCCCACATGCTCATCCACAAGACCGAGGAGTTCGCCGGGCGCTCGTACCTGGACTCCGAGATCATCCAGCTCTTCGTGAACAACGTGACCGAGTTCGTGAGCGGGTTCGATTTCCTGTGGCTCTTCCTCGCGCTCGGCATCGCGTTCAAGGTGCCGGCGCCCACCAAGGTCTCGATGAGCCGGAAGAAGTAGGCCCGTAGCGCGGTGGCGGGGGGGGCAGGGAGACCGGTCGGGTCGCGGCGACGCTCGGCCACCCGGCGCCGCGCCTACCGCCCCCGGGCGAGGCGGGC
>JAFGQW010000405.1 GCA_016935485.1 Planctomycetota bacterium
CCGCTCTCCGCGGCCTCCGGCGGCGCTGCGCCGCTGGCGACCGGCCGCTCCGGCGGGCGCCGTTCAGGATCGAACACGACCAGCGGCCGCTGGATGCGGAACCGGCCCAGCGCGAGGCGGCCCCCGAGAAGGCTGCGCCAGCGCGGCGCCGCCTCCACCGACTCCACCTCGACCCGGATGCCGTGGGGAATGTCCTCCCGGGCCGTGATGCCCGCGAAACTCAGCCCGTCGAACCAGTCGAAAGACACCGATGCGACCGACACCGTGAAGCCGCGCTCTGCGCCCGCGCGAAGAAGCGCGCTCCGGGCGAACGCGGAGATCGCCAGGGGAGCAAGGAAGACCGTGGCGGGGATGGCCAGCAGTCCGGCGCCCAGCAGGATCCAGAGCCAGCGGCGGCGCTTGCGACCGGCGGTAGCGGGCGGTGGCGAGGTCTCGTCGGTCCGGTCCGTCTCGGGAGGCATCCGCAGGCTCCGCAGCTCCGTCCGGGACGCGTGCGACGCGCGCGAGTGCCGGCCGGGTCGACCCCCAAGTATACCTGCAACGCCGTCGATCGCCCGCCCTTGAACCGGCGAAACTCCGCGCGCGCCGCCGCCCGGGTCCGGGATCGCGGCCGCGCGACGCCGGCTTTTCGCGCCCAACTCCTTGACCGTCGTTCCCCGCACTGGCTAAGAATTGGCTTCCGAGCGGCTGTCGCGAGCCGAATCGACCCAGGACTCCGAGCTCCCAGGTGCGCCGTGAACGAAGAAGCGGTCTGGCTGGCCGTCTACATCCTGTTCGTGGTCTCGGTGGCGGTGGCGGTCGTGGTGCTGTCGCGCCTGCTCGGCCCCCGCCGCAAGGCCCCCGGGAAGCTGACCCCGTACGAGTGCGGCGTGCCCCTGCGCGAGGACGTGCCCGGCGCGATCCGCGTGCGCTTCTACCTCGTCGCCATCCTGTTCCTGCTGTTCGACGTGGAGGCGGCGCTCCTGATCGGCTGGGCCGTCGTCCACCGCAGCCTCTCCGAGCAGCCGGATTTCGGGCTGCTCGTGGTCTTCGAGGTGGTGTTCTTTCTGGCGCTGCTCGGCGTCGCGCTGGTCTACGGCATCCGCCGGGGAGCTCTCCAATGGGACTAGAGAGCAAGCTCGCCGGCGAGGGGTTCCTGGTCACGCGCTTTGATAGCATCCTCAACTGGGCCCGCAAGAACAGCCTCTGGCCGATGCCGTTCGGCACCGCCTGCTGCGCCATCGAGATGATGGCGGTGATGTGCGCAAAGTACGATCTGGCGCGCTTCGGCGCCGAGGTGATGCGCTTCAGCCCCCGGCAGGCCGACCTGATGCTGGTCGCCGGGCGGGTAGCGATCAAGCAGATGAAGGTGCTGATCCACATCTGGAAGCAGATGCCGGAGCCCAAGTGGTGCATCTCGATGGGAGCGTGCGCCTCGACGGGCGGCGTCTTCAACACGTACACGCTCGTCCAGGGAATCGATCAGTTCATCCCCGTCGACGTGTATCTCCCCGGTTGCCCGCCGCGGCCCGAGACGATCATCGACGGGCTCCGCATGATCCAGGACAAGATCGACCAGGAACGGAGCGCCGCGCGGATCCATGGGGAGTGACGGCCCGCGGGACGTCGGGCCGGCGGCACGCCCACCGCGACGGGCAAGCACACAGACGGGAGGACACGGTGACGGGCGGCGAGAGGAACTCCGACCTGGAACGGCTGGCGACGAAGTTCGGCGCCGAGGTGCTCGAGACCGAGGTCTTCCGCGGGCTCCCCCAGGCCTCGATCCGCCCCGACCGCCTGCGCGAGATCCTCGCGTTCCTCCGCTCCGAAGAGGGCGGCGGGTACACGATGCTGGCCGATCTGACCTGCGCCGACTACCTCCACCTCGACGCGCGCGACGCCCGGTTCGGCGTGATCTACGTGCTGCTCAACTACCGGCGTCCGGCCCGGCTGCTGCTCCGGGTCCTGCTGTCCGCGCAGCACCCGGCCGTCGACTCGGTGGTCCCGCTCTTTCCGGGAGCGAACTGGGCGGAGCGCGAGGTGTACGACTTCTACGGCATCACGTTCCGCGGCCATCCGGATCTCACCCGGATCCTGTGTCCCGAGGACTTCGAGGGCCATCCGCTGCGCAAGGACTTTCCGCTCGCGGGCATCGGCTACCGGGAGCGGTTCGAGGTGGTGAAGGACTGATGAACACCGCCCCCAATCCGCCGCCCGCCGCGCGCTCGACCTTCACGATGAACTTCGGGCCGCAGCACCCGGCCACGCACGGCACGCTCCATCTCGTCCTGGAGCTCGACGGCGAGGTGGTCGTGCGTGCCGATCCCCAGATCGGCTACCTCCACACGGGCTTCGAGAAGCTGGGCGAGCACCGCAGCCTCACCCAGTTCGTCACCCTGACCGACCGGCTCAACTACATGTCGCCGCTCACCAACAACATCGGGCTGGTGTACGCGGCCGAGCGGATGCTGGGCGTCGAGCCGACCCCGCGCTGCGTGGCGATCCGGGTCGTGCTGGCGGAGCTCAGCCGGATCGCGGACCACATCATCTGCTGCGGACTGACGGGCATGGACCTCGGCGCCTTCAGCGTCATGCTGTGGTGCTTCGAGGAGCGTGAACGGCTCTACGACATCTTCGAGGCCG
>JAFGQW010000082.1 GCA_016935485.1 Planctomycetota bacterium
CCGCTCGACGTGCAGGGGCTGAGCTACGCGCTGCAGCAGATGCTGGAGCGGGCCGTGATCCGGTTCCGCACGGAACCCGGGGATCTCGGGCGCATCGACTACGCGGAGCGCGCGGCGCGCCTGGTGCGCGCGGCGCCGTTCCCGGTGGACCTGGGCACCACGCAGAACCTCTTCTACGAGCTGCTCCAGGCCCGCTATCCCGAGCATGCGCACCTGGCCCGCCAGGGCGACGAGAACTCGCGCGCCTGGGTGATCCGCTTCGTCGCGCTCGGCAACGCGCTCCACATCCGGGTGGATTGAAGGCGGGCCCGGGCGCGGGGACGCATGCCGGAACGGCGGGCCGCGCCGGGCGGGCTGCAAGCGGCATTTCCGCACGGCGACCGCGCGTCCCGCCGCCGGTCAAGCGAAGGGGTGCGGTGGCTCAGGGGACATCGGCGAGACGTAGCCGCCGATCCTGACAGCCTTCGTGGGGCAGTTCGGCTCGCTGCAGGGGAGGACGAACCGGTGCGTGTTCGTGACCTCGCTGTTGCTCGATCCCCGGTAGATCCCGTCGGCGCCAAAGATCGCCCTGCCGCTGAGGCACGGCAAGCCGGGTGGGATGCTCACCGTGATGGGATTCCCGTTGTTCCCGTTCTCGTCGAGGGTGCCCCGGAAGTTCTGCAAGAGACATGGGCCACCGACGTCAGGTTCGCGAACGAGGCGGAGCTGGCCGGGATCTGCCCGGCCCTGGTCCGTCACGCCCGGAACACATCCCGCGGATTGTCCGCGAAGAACGCCTCGAGCGCCCATCCGCCGGAGCCGATGACCATCGTCTGCGCCTCAGGGTACTCGCGACGGAACGTCTCGAGCCCCGACCCGGTCCCCGGGCGGCCGCTCTTCACCTCGATGGCCCACAGGGCGTCTCCCGCCCGCACGACGTAGTCCACCTCGCGATTGCGGTGCCGCCAGTAGGTGATCTCGTAGGGCAATCCCGGGTGGTGGGCTCACATCGGCGGCGGCGTAATGCGCCGGTCCCGGCCACCGCCCGGCGACGGCGCGTGCAGCCGTGGTCTTGCCGACCTGGCGCGGGCCGATGAGGATCTGGAGAAGAACGCGACGCGCATGGAGCCGCTCCTCGAGCGCCGCCGTCACTTCTCGCTCGATGGCCGATTCCATGTCACTGTTTCGCAAGAGGTTGCAGCGGAGGCCAACCGAATACTCAGTGATTGAGCAACAATACTCACCGGGCGAGCAAAATGGCAGAACTGCCACTATTGCCTGCTATACAAGCAGTTGTGCCGTGATGCAAGAACCTCTGCGCACGGTGCAAAGAACTCCGCATGTCCATTCGCGAGCGCCAGCTGCCCGACGGAGTGCCAGCCCGTCACGCTGGCGGCCCCAGGGCTGTCCGGGGTGGGGTTGGACTGGTCGGGCCGACTCCGGGCCGCGCACTTCTGGC
The DNA here is from genome assembly GCA_016935485.1 of Planctomycetota bacterium. Lineage (GTDB taxonomy): Bacteria > Planctomycetota > JAFGQW01 > JAFGQW01 > JAFGQW01 > JAFGQW01. The sequence goes on from JAFGQW010000082.1 coordinate 1,439, forward strand.
GCAGTGCAGGCTGACAGCGAATGGCGGATGGCTGTGGACTGCGGGTCGTGCCCGCACCGTGTTGCACCCGAGCATTCGGCATGCCGCGTTCGCCCCGCGGCGCAAGGCCGGCGGGCGTCTCTACCAAGCGGCGTCCATGCTCGTGGCTCGCCGGGTCCATCTCGCGGCAGGCGGTGTGCCCTCCCGGCGTCGCTGCCGCGGTTTCGCCGGCAGCCGGCGAGCTTCGTGGTGTCGGTCCCGGCGCACGATTGACGGCGCGGATCCGGAGGTGCGAATGCGGGCGTGGGTTTGCCGGGTGCGGCCCGCCGTGGCATGATGGGCGCCGGGCCGGCCGGGCGCCGCGATTCAGCGGCGCACGCCAGGTCGGGAATCGCCTCGTTGTCGCAAGGGAGTCGAACGAATGCACAGGTCGTCGCGCGCAGGGGTTGTCCTGGCCGTGGTTGCGTTGCTGGCGGTTCCCGGCCGCACGCAGGAAAAGGCGGCACCGGCCGTCGATCTCGAGAAGCGCGCCACCGAGTTCGTGGACCGGCTGATCGCGGGCAACTGGACCGCGGCCACCGAGCGTTTCGACGCGACGATGCGCAAGGAGGCCCCGGCGGATCGACTCGCCGAGATCTGGAAGTCCATTGGCGATCGGGTGGGCGTCTTCCGGGAGCGCCTGGGGACGCGTCGCGAACAGGTCAAGGACTACCGGTTCGTCTTCGTCGCGTGCCGCTTCGAGAAGGCAACGGTCGACCTGAAGGTCGTCTTCAACGCCGCCGGCGAGATCGCCGGGTTCTTCCTTCAGCCCCACCAGGATCCCGCCGCGTACGAGGCGCCGGCGTACGTGCGGCGCGAGGCCTTCCGCGAAGTCGAGTGCGAGTTCGGCGAGGCGAGGTGGCGCCTGCCCGGAACACTCGCGCTGCCCGAGGGTGACGGGCCGTTTGCGGCCGTCGTGCTCGTGCATGGCTCCGGACCGAACGACCGGAACGAGACCGTCGGCCCGAACCAGCCCTTCAAGGACCTCGCCTGGGGGCTCGCCTCCCGCGGGATCGCGGTGCTTCGCTACGAGAAGCGGACCCGGATCCACGGCGCGGAGATGGCGGGCATGACCGACCTGACCGTGAAGGAGGAGACGGTCGACGACGCGCTGCTCGCCGTGGCGTGGCTCCGCGCGCGGAGCGACATCGATGCTGCGCGCGTCTTCGTGCTCGGGCACAGCCTCGGCGGCATGCTGGTGCCCCGCATCGGCGCGCGGACGCGGGATGTTGCGGGATACATCGTGCTGGCGGGCCCGACCCGACCGATGGACGAGGTCATCCTGGCACAGTACCGCTACATCTTCTCGCTCGACGGCGCGATTTCCGCGGACGACAAGAAGCAGCTCGAGGAGCTCAAGGCGCAGGTCGAGCGCGTGAAGGACCCCGACCTCGCACCGGATGCGCCCCGCGAGGGGCTACCGCTCGGCGTCCCCGCGCCCTACTGGCTCGATCTCCGCGGCTACCAGCCGGCCGAAGCGGCGCGCGCGCTCGACCGGCCGATGCTCGTGCTGCAGGGCGAGCGCGACTACCAGGTCACCATGGCGGATTTCGCCGGCTGGAAGTCGGTGCTCGGCGACCGGAAGGACGTCGTGCTCCGGAGCTTCCCCGCGCTCAACCACCTGTTCATGGCCGGAGAGGGCCGCAGCACGCCCACGGAGTACCAGAAGCCCGGCCATGTGGACGAGGCCGTGATCGCCGCCATCGCCGACTGGATCCGCACGGTCGAGTGAGGAGCTCGGCATCGACCAGGCGTGCTCGTCGTGGTGCTCGTCTCTCGTCCGCTGCCCCCGCATCCGCTCCGAGGTAGTGGAGCCGAGGGGTAGGGCTCCCGGCTTCAGGAGAAAGGCGCCGAACCGCCCCGCCCCTCGACCCCGCGGGCGCAACCCGCCCGCGCCACCCGAGTGCGCCCTTCGCGCGCGACACGCGCACGCTCACGCTCACCCGCACCTCTGAGGGGCACCGGGTCGGCCCCCCGTTCTCACCCCTCGCCCCTCACCCCTCACCCCTCCTTGCGCGCCGACACCACCGCGTCCATCACGTCGCCCGGCCGGACTAGCCGCACGTCCACGAAGCCGGCCTGGTGCAGCCGATCGCGCACCTCCTCCAGCGTGTGCGTGTCGCCTCCCGGGGTGCCGACGAGCATGTTGAGCGCGAAGAGCGCGCCGCGTGGCGGCGCGGTACGGGACGGATCCATGAAGTAGTCGCGGATGAGCAGCTCGCCGCCTGGCTCGAGCGCGCGGTGGACCCGGCGGTAGAGAGCGAGGTCCTCGGCGGGACTGTTCTGGTGGATGATCGCCGAGAGCAGCGCGAGATCCGCGCCGCACGGGAGCTCGTCGCGGTAGAAGTCCCCCGCCACGAGCTCCACCCGGCCGAGGAGCCCCGCCCGCTCGAGCTGCACACGGGCCAGCGGGATGGCATGCGCGAGATCGAAGAGCACGGCCGTCATCCCGGGGTTCTGCTCGAGGAAGGCGCGCGTGTAGGTGCCCGAGGCGCCGCCGATGTCGAGCAGGCGGCGGCGCCCGCGCACGTCGAGATCCCGGACGATCACGCGCGCCACATCCCGCCCGACCACGTCCATCGCGAGGAGGAAGGCGGCCCGCTCCGCGTCGCTGCGCGCCGCGCGGAGCTCCGCAAGCCGCGGGTTCACGCCGTGCCGCACCGTCTCGGTGAGCAGACTCCAGCTGCGCCAGAGGGTCGCCTGGTGAAGCACCATGGGCAGCACCGACTGCGGGTGTTCTGCCGAAAGAAGAGCGCCCCGTTCGGTCGCGTGGTAGCGGCCGCCTTCTTTTCGGAGCAGATCGAACGTCACCAGGCAGTCCAGCAAACGGGTCAGCGCCCGCTCGTTCGTCCCGACCTCGCCGGCCAGCTCCGCGGCCGGGCGGGCGCGGGCGGAAACCCGCGTGAAGAGATCGAGCTCGGCGCCGCTCAAGATGGCGCGGCTGCGCTGGAAGGCGGCGACTTCCGCCAGGAGCTGGGGAACTCCGTCCATGGCCTCTCCTGTCCGGCGCGCGTCCTGCCGGCGACACAAGCACCCCCCGAGTCCCCGAGGCGCGCACCCGTGCGACTATAGCCGGAGCGCACGAGCCGTCAACCGTCCGGACCCGACGCGCTCGGGCTGTCTTGACTCCGCGGGCCCGGCGCCGTAAAACGGCGGCCATCCATGAGCTTCCTCGAGAACCTGCGGCGTAACCTCGCCGACGCGCCGCTCCACTACCGGTCCTGGCAGGCCCGGCGCGACGCCGGCGCGGAACGCGGCGGCACCTACCGCGTCGTGGTGCCGCTGGGGGTCTACAACGTCTACCGTGAGCACGCGGAGGGTCTCGTGGACTGCCTGCGCGCGCTCGGACGCACCGCCTTCCTGCACCCGGTCAAGCAGCTCAGGCACGGGGGACGGCTCATCCCGGGCGACCGCGTGCTCGCGTTCGCCCCCGACCGACTCGAGCCGTTCAAACGCGCGCCAGGCATTCTCTACGCCGCGGTCAACGAGGAGCCCTACGCCGCGCGGCCCGACGCCGGCGAGGACCCACCGCCGCGGCGGAGCGCGGGCTTCCTCGAGCGATGCCACCTCGTGTTCGAGGCGAACGAGGCGCTCCTGGAGCAGGCGGCCGAGCTCGGTCTGGAGCGGGCCGGCGTCCTGCCGTTCGGCTACTCCGAGCGCTGGAACTGGCACGCCGCCCCCGTCAAGCCGCGCTACGACGTCGCCTTCCTCGGCCGGCTCGCGACCGACCACCGCCGCGAGCTCTGGGATGCGATCCGGGCGCGCTTCCGGGTGGCGCCCCGCAACGAGGCGTGGGGCAAGCAGCGGGCGCGGTTGCTGCGCGCGGCCCGCATCCAGCTCAGCTTACGCGTCACGGAGGTGCCGGAGCTCGCCGGCCACCGGTTCGCCATGGCGCTCGCCAACCGCTGCTTCCTGCTGAGCGAGCCCCTGCCTCCGGGAAGCCCCTTCCAACCGGGCGTGCACTTCGCCGAGGCCACCGCCTCCAGCATGATCGATCGGATCTCGCGTCACCTCGAGCACGCCGATCCGCGCGCCGCCATCGCCGCCCGGGGACACGCGTTCTTCCGCAGCGAGTACCGGCTGGAGACCTTCGTCCAGCGCATCCTGCCCATGCTCGACTTCGCCATGGAAGCGGTGCGCGAGGGTCGCGAGCCCGAGTCGTTCGGCGAGCGCAGGACCGATCCGGCGGCCTGAGGGCCTGCGGCCGCGCGCGCTTGCGGACCCGATCCGCACGGCCTCCGGGCGCCGACGCGGCGGCCGATCCCGACGCGCCCGGTTGACTTCCGTGGCGGAATCTGAGATACCGGTCAGAGGTCGCTTGGCGGTGGACGGCACCCCCGCCGGCGGCAATCCCGAGGCCCTGCATGCGAGCGGCTGAGCCATGAAAGACATCAAGCGCAAGGACATCGCCGGGAAAACCCTCCGCCCCGAGAGCCTGATGATGAGCTACGGCTACGAGCCGAGCTGGTCGGAGGGCGCGATCAAGAGCCCGATCTTCCAGACCTCGACCTTCGTCTTCAAGAGCGCCGAGGAGGGCAAGGCCTTCTTCGAGCTCGCCTACGGACTCCGGGAACAGGGCACGACCGAGCAGCTCGGGCTGATCTACAGCCGGCTCAACAACCCGGACCTGGAGATCCTCGAGGACCGGCTCACGATCTGGGACGAGGCCGAGGACGCCGCGGCGTTCACCAGCGGCATGTCGGCGATCGCCACGCTGTTCTTCGAGTTCCTCCGGCCCGGCGACTGGATCCTGCACAGCCAGCCGCTCTACGGGGGCACCGAGCACTTCCTCAAGCACATCGTGCCGCGCTACGGCATCCGCACCGCGAGCTTCGTCGCCGGCACGCCGCGCGCGACCATCGAGAAAGACCTCGAGCGCATCGATTTCGAGGGGCGGCTGGGTCTGATCTTCGCCGAGACCCCGGCCAACCCCACCAACCGTCTCGTGGACATCGCCCACTGCGCCGAGCTCGCCCGGCGCTACTCCACGAAGGAGCGCCGCGTGGTGGTGGCGATCGACAACACGTTCCTCGGCCCGGTCTGGCAGCACCCGATCCAGCACGGCGCGGATCTCGTGATCTACTCCGCCACCAAGTACATCGGCGGCCATTCGGACGTGATCGCGGGCGTCTGCCTCGGATCGCGAGAGCTCCTCAAGCGCGTCAAGGGGATGCGCACGTTTCTCGGCACAGCGGCCGGGCCGTGGACGGGCTGGCTGCTGCTCCGCAGCCTCGAGACCCTGAAGCTCCGGATGACGTGCCAGATGAAGAACGCCCGCTACGTCGCGGACTTCCTCACCGACCATCCCAAGGTGGACCGGGTCTACTACCTCGGCCACATGAAGGAGGACGACCCGCAGTTCGGCCTCTACCGCAAGCAGTGCAGTGCGCCGGGGGCGATGATCGCCTTCGACATCGTCGGC
>JAFGQW010000083.1 GCA_016935485.1 Planctomycetota bacterium
CGCCCTCCGGCGGGAGCAACCTCGGTCGATGCCGCCGGCGGGAGCAAAGTCGGTTGGCCCGGTGGGTCGGCCCGGTGGGGGAGCAACCTCGGTCGGTCCGGCGGGTCGGCCCGGTGGGGGAGCAACCTCGGTCGGTCCGATGCGGTCGGCCCGGTGGGGGATTACCGGCGCCACAGCGGCAGCGCCACGGCGGCCGGCGTCCGGTAGATCGGGATCTCCTTCGGCGTCCCACGCCACTGCTCGAAGAGCAGTGCGTCCAGGAACCCCCAGGCGAGCAGGCCGTCCCGGCCCCGTGGCTCGAGGAGCTCGGCTGCGAGCCGGCCGAGCGGCTGCGAGAGCGGCACCCAGTGGTCCCCGGCACGGAACGTCCGGACCTCCCGGTTCACGGCCACCTCGGCGTGCTGCAGGGTCCGGCCCTGATAGAGCCGTTCCTGCCGGTGGAGCTTCTCCAGCCGGCAGGCCTCCACCTCGAGCTCGCCGTCGTGCGCGAGCCGGTACACCCGGATCCCGTGGCGCCGGAGGTGCTCGGCCACCGCGCCGAGGCCCCGCCCGAACAGATACCCGGCCGGCACCGGCACGCTCGCCGTCGGCTCGAAGCGGAGGAACAGCCGGCACTCGTAATCCCGGGGCCGGTCCTCGGCGACCGGCCGCCGCCGGCCCAGCGACTCCTCGGTCACCTCGAACCCCGCGACGGTCCAGGTTCCCGCCCACGCCGTGCGCTCGAACGCGACGCCCATCTCCTTCCACTCGCCGGCGGCCAGCCGCTCGTCCGCCGCGGCCACGAGCGCGCGCATCCGGTCCCGGTGCTTGGCCGCCGCCGCCAGAACCGCGCTCAGTGCCCGCCGCGTCACGTCGATGCGGGTGCGGAAATCGCAGTAGGCGTAGGACTCCAGCAGCACCGAGAAGCGGTTGCGCAGCCCCCAGTAGTTGGTCGCGTAGCGTCCTTCCCACGCGAACGTCCCCCAGCCCTTCTCCGGATCGCGGTCGTCGAGAAAGTCCCCGTAGTAGAAGGTGTCGTAACGCGGCCGCAGCGCCGCGAAGACCTCCGGCAGCAGCACGCGATCGGCGAAGTCCTGCACCGTGCGGTCGGCGTTGGGGTGGACGCTCGAGCTGAAGGTAAGCGCGTAGCGGTGCTTGCTGCCGTTGGTCGTGTGAAGGTCCAGGAAGAGGTCCGGATCCCAGCGCGCCCCGAGCGCCAGCGCCGCCCGCGTCTCGGGCGCCTCGGCCTTCATCGCGTCGCGGTTGAGGTCGAGATTCCCGGCGTTGGCCCGCTGGCCGACGCCGCCCTCGGGGCCGTCCTGGTGCGGGCGATTCCGGGTGGAGATCGGCTCGTTGCCGTCCGCGTTGAAGTTCGGCACCACGAGCAGCACCAGGTGCGCGAGCAGAGCGTCGTGCGCACCGCCCGCCGCCTCCCGGAGCCACATCAGCACGGCTTCCTTGCCGTCCACCTCGCCGGCGTGGATGTTGGCCTGCACATAGACCACCATTCGCCCCGCCGCGTGGGCGCGCGCCGGATCGCGCAATCCCGGCGGCGCCACGATCACCAGCGGGATCTCGCGCTCCTCGCCGGTCCGCCCGAGGCTCGAGAGCTCCATCCGATCCTGGCCGGCCACGACGGCCTCGAGGAACGCGATCACGTCGGCGTGCCGCGACGTCTCGCGGAAGTCAGTCTGCTCCGCGCGGGTGAGCGGCGCCTGCGCGAGCGCCGCGCTCCCCAGGAGGAGCCACAGCACAGCCGCGCGCGGTTTCGGGGGGATCATCGACTCTCCTTTCCGGAAGGTGCCATTCTCTTCAGGACCGCCTCGAGCTTGACGCCGGCACGGAGGTGCTTCGGGTCCAGCTCGAGCGCACGACGCAGCGCATCGGCTGCCTGCGGATAGAGTTCGGGCCGCTCCAGCCAGCGGGCGGCGGCGGCCAGCCCCATCTGCACGGGCGGGCAGGGAAGGTGGACCTGCAGATGGTGTGCGTACTGGTGGCGGAGCAAAGCGGCCTCGGGCTCGAAACGGGCCAGGTGCTGGGCGCCGAGCCTGGCGTTCATGCGCACGCTCCGGGGCGCGGCGGCCACGGCGGCGCGGAAGAAGCTCAGGTTATCGCGGTAGATGGCCGTGCGGCCGACGTTCGCGGCGGCCGTGCCCGCCGTCAGAAGAGCCACCGCCGCAAGGGCGAGACGCCGCCCGGTCCGGCCCCTCGCCCACCGGGCAACCAGCCAGGCCAGCCCGAGGACTACCATCACGCTCGGCAGGTAGAGGAACCGCTCCGCAACCGGGAACGCCTGATCTTCCGTGAAACGTGCGAGCCGGGCGCCCGGCACGAGGCTGGAGAGCGGCGCCAGCGAGACGTAGAAGCCGAGGATCGCCAGAGCGACGAGCGGGGCGCGGCGCGCGCGGCAAAGCCCGACGGCCAGCACCAGCAGCGCCGCGTGCAGGAGGAGGGAGGGCGCCCAGTGGAGGACCTCTCCGAGACTCACGAAGGCGATGTCGGGAAAGGGGTGGAACGGAAACGGCCACAGACACTTGCCGAGGTACCACGCGCTGGCCCGGAGAAACGTCGCCGCGAGCGTGCTGGTCGGCAGGGAAGCGAGCGTGCCGGCCTCGAGGAAGCTGTCGTCGCCGCGGCCGGCGAGCAGGGCGGCCCGGCCGGCGAGGTAGACCGCGGCGATCAGGAAGAACGGCAGCGTCGACCGGACGGCGCTGCCGCGCCCGGCGCCCCGGGCCGGCGCCCGCACCAGCTCGATCACGAGGAGCATGCCCGGCAGCACCAGCGCGGCCTCCTTGGCAAGCACCGCGGCGGCGAAGAGGAGCCACGCAAGACCGGCGCTGACCCGGCCCGCGCGGCCGCCGCGCCGACGGGCGCGCAGGTGGAGCCAGAATGCGGCCAGGAAGAACGCGGCGGCGATCACGTCCGTGCGCCCGGCGATCCAGCAGACGCTCTCGGTATGTACGGGATGGACCGCGTGAAAGAGCCCGGCAGCGAGCGCCGGAGCGAAACGCCGCGTGAGACTGCGCGCGATCACGAACACGAGCAGCGCGTTCAGCGAGTGGAAAAACAGGTTCGTCAGGTGAAAACCCACCGGGTTCAAGCGCTCGAAGCGGAGCTGCGCGGGCAGAAGGGGCGGGCCGGCGGGCCACCTCGAGATGGCGGACCAGAACCAGGCGTCGGCGACGTAGCTGAGCACGATCACCGGCCGGAAGTTGCCGAGCGGCCTGGCTTCCGGCGGCGGCGCGCCCACGCGGCCCAGAGCGGAGTAATCGCAGGTGAGCAGGTCCAGGAGATGCGATCGCGGCTTGCTGTCCAGGCCGGGGACGCCGGCGAGCAGTGCCGGGAGCGACGTGTTGTCCACGACGAGCTCCGGGTCGTCGTAGACGAAGCCGTTGCCGAGCCCGGGCCCGAAGGACAGCAGCGAGGCGAGCAGGATCGC